>NZ_CP058348.1:3047144-3351859 GCF_013752535.1 Bdellovibrio sp. KM01 | reverse complement strand
TTGCCGCGGTTTTCTTTGGTGGCATCACCAACTATTTTGTTCTGTTGAATTATGCTCCTGAAGTGCGATTGATTGGAGCCTCCGGCGTTGTTTATTGGATGGGTGGAGCGTGGCTTGCACTCTACTTTATGTTGGATCAGAAAAGATCTTACGTGCAGCGAGCACTGCGTGCTGGGGGAGTGGCCTTAGGTGTGTTTATGCCAACCTCGGCATTTGATCCTCAGGTCAGTTATGGTGCGCATTTAGTGGGATTTATCTTGGGAGTGACTTTTGGCTTAGCCTACTACCTGTATCGTCGATCTGAATTTAAAAAAGCAATCGTGTATGAGTACATCGTTTCAGAGGAGGACGAACTGTCCACCTCTGAACAAGAATTCTCGGGCCAACTATCTCATCCACACACGAATCGGCATGGGCATTCCAGCTGGAATTGATGTTGCGTAAATGCGCAAGAAGCGAACTTTCGCAGGACCGAAGTAAGCTGTTTTAGTTTCGTCTGCTTCATAGACGCCTTCGATACCACTTACTGGTCGGCCCCAAAGGATGTGAGAAATCGTGTCGATGCGCTCGATGCGAGTTTTCGAACGGACTTGAACCATGATTTGCGAATACTTGTCGCTGTTGTGGATTAGATAATCTTTGTAGTCCGGAGATTGTGTCATAACGGTTGTCGTTAGAACTTCGGTCCACTGATTAGAAGCGTGTGCTGCGCCCAAGAAACCGAAAGTGATTAGTACTGCTGTGATTAAGTTTTTCATAAGACCTCTCTCTTTAAGAAGATGTCGGTCTACACTTAATTAGCAGAAGAAAAAAGCGCTAAGAGCTGATATAGGAATTACAAATATGAAAACTCTCTCTGAAGTAAAATACTCCATCCTCGATCTCGCTTCTATTGCGCAGGGTAAAACTGTTGCGGACTCTTTTCGAAACTCTTTAGATCTCGCTCGCCATGCGGAAGAGTGGGGTTTCAATCGATATTGGTTGGCAGAACATCACAATCTGGAAGGCATTGCGAGCAGTGCGACTTCTGTTTTAATCGGCTACATCGCAGGCGGCACAAAAACCATTCGTGTCGGATCGGGTGGCATCATGCTGCCTAATCATGCTCCGCTGGTCATTGCAGAACAGTTCGGAACATTGGGCACGCTGTATCCCGGAAGAATCGATTTGGGCTTGGGACGTGCGCCAGGCACCGATGGTTTAACGATGCGAGCACTTCGTCGCAACGTAAATCGTGAACCCGATTTTGGGGAACAAGTTTTAGAACTGCAAGGTTACTTTAAAGAATCTGCGACAGCGGACCGTGTGCGTGCGATTCCTGGTGCCGGGGTGAAAGTTCCGTTCTGGATTTTAGGCTCCAGTCTTTACAGTGCGCAACTGGCAGCGGTGATGGGGCTTCCTTATGCCTTTGCAGGGCACTTTGCTCCCGATGAGATGTACGACGCTGTTCGCTTGTACCGCGCCGGTTTCCAAGCGTCAGAGTATTTGAAAGAACCCTATGTTATGTTGGGCATTCAAATTGTCGCGGCCGACACAGACGAGAGAGCACAGAAGCTTTCAACCACAGTGATGCGCAGATTCCTTGGTATCATTCGCAATCAGCGTGTGAACTTAGAACCGCCCGTTGATTCGATGGCGGCATATTGGACTGTGCAAGAAGAGCAATTGGTAAAATCGCGATTAGCCACGGCTGTGATCGGTGGGCCTGAAACGGTCCAGCGAAAACTTCAAGAATTCGTGAATATCCTTGAACCCGATGAATTGATGATTGTCTCAGACCAATACGAACATACAGATCGTCTGCGTTCCTTTGAGCTTATATCGCAGCTGATGCGAAAGTCCTGAGGCTGCCTAATGTTCCAGATAAAAAAGAATTAATGTGGTTTTAATCGGGGTTTAAGAACTCTTTGGTAACTTGTGTTTGTGGCGAGCAATCAAATACAAAACCAAATGGAGGTTTTATGAAATTCGCACTTATCACTACAGCTATTCTTTTCTCTGGTCTTATGGCTCAAGCTAACGAACCTGCTGCGGCTCCAGTTGCTGAGCAACAACCAGCTGCTCAAGTTGAGCAAAAAGCTGAAGTTAAAAAAGAAGTAAAACACAAAAAACACGGCAAAAAAGAAAAAGTAGAGAAAAAAGAAGAAGTTAAAACTGAAACTAAGTAATTAGTTTTAGGACTTAGCTCTTAAAATAAAAAGGGAACCTTTCGGGTTCCCTTTTTTATTTTTTGAAGCTGGGATTCAATTCCTGTCCGGAGTGTCCTCAATCTCCACCGTGGATTGATTTCTATTGGGGTGTTGCATAAACATGATTGCCGTCATCTCCCCGAAAAAAGAGCAGGCGTATTCCTTAGGCAAGACAAAAATGTCTGTCCAAGGAGGATAAGATGAAAATGATCGCAAGAGTTTTTGCTTTGATGATGCTTTTAGGTTCAGTTTCTTTCGCAAATCAAGCTGCGCCAAAAGAGCGTGACGTGCAGATTGGTATTAGCGGTGTTTTTGTACCCGGTGGTTTCGATTCCAATTCAGACGTGTATGTCGTCGTAAATGGTATTTTCCAAAATGGTTGCTATAAATGGAAACGTGCCGAAGTGGATAACAAGGACGATTTCAACCACACTGTGAAATCAATTGCCTCTGTATCAGAAGGTATGTGCATTATGGTTCTGATCCCATTTCAAAAAGAAATCCGTCTAGGGAAATTCATTCCAGGTAAACACAACCTTAGATTTGAAAATGGCGACGGTACTTACTTGGAAAAATCTGTTGTTATCGAATAAGAAAAGTTGAGCCAGCCGGAGGAAGTCCTGCATGAAAAATAAGTTAATTATACTTTTCATCGCGCTAACCTCTTGTTCGCCTAAGTCCGATTTCCAGACAATCGAATGGAAATCGGGCTCTTCCAAAGAAAACCTGGTCATTCTAAAACAAGTTGATACTGTTTTTCTTTCCGAGGCATCTCTCTATTCCCAGAATATTTTATTACGCCAGCAACTTATTCGTGGCGTTCCTGTTGAGGGCACTTACGTCAAAGAAATTTCTAACGGATCAAAATTAGTTGCCGTTCGTGGGCACATTGTAACTGCGGAACCTAAGTTAAAAGATATTCCGATAGAAGAATTTCTGGGTAACAAAAGTAATATCGAAAGAAGACTAAAAAATTCTTTGCCCATGTTTAAGAAAAATTCGCCCCAGTCCGTGTCTTTGGTAATAGCCCACCACAAAGGCTTTTATCAACCTTTGTGGAAAGTGGTTTACGTTGATGACAAAGGCGTGACGTGGGAAGCGCGATTTTATAATTATCTGCAAATTCAAAAGATTCAAAGAGTTGGTTCCTATTTTCAGGATACGTTGGCTTGGGTATTTCCGAAAGGCTCCAAAAAAAGGGAGCTTCAGGAGGTTGTATTAACTGGTCTGTATGCTAGTCCGACTCTGGCAAACACGCGGCTGATGGTGAGCTCGCAAAACTCGTCAAAAATTACCTCTGTTATGGAGCCGCTAAAGTTCAATAGCAAAGATCCCCGTTTTGATCAGGTTCAGGCATTCTATTTTCTGTATGATTCGCTTGCCTGGTTTGAAAGAATGTTGGGATTTAAAATTCCATTTTTACTGCAAGCTGAAGTTCAGGTGGGATTCCCAGAGAAAACAAATTCTGCATTTTATTATCAGGGCAAAATACGCTTGGGGGCGGGAGATGACGAAGTATATTCTCGCCTTGCCCAAGATCCATCAGTTGTCGTCCATGAAAGTGTGCACGCCCTTGTAGACTCCATTGCGGGACTTCCCTTTGAGGGAGAGGGTGGTTCTTTGAATGAAGGTTTTGCCGACTTTTTTACTGCTGCGCAGTTAAATAATCCAAATATGGGAGAGGCTTCGTACTTAAAAGGGCCTTTTCGCCGTTCGGTTGTGAATACCTTGTCCGTCGCGGATAAGAACGGTGGGTTATATCACGACTCCGGTATTATCAGTGGTGTTTTGTGGGATCTGAAGGAACACTTCGGTTTGGAAAAAGGTATTCGCATAGCGGCCTTGACCCTGGCGCGATTGGTTCCCAACAGTGAATTTAAGGACTTCGGTGTTAATTTGCATGCTGTTCTTGAATCTGAGCTTGTGAATGTCGGAGATCTGAAAGAGGGTCAGACGGTTATTCAAAAAAGAGGTTTTTGAGATGTTTACTGAATCCTTGTTGGGCCTCTGGATTTTTTCGAGTTTGATTTATCAAGGTCAGGAAGTTCCCCGACCTAATCCTGCCTTACAGATTGAGTATGAATTTTCGAGCGATGGTACAAATTCTCTACGTTATCATCGTGATGGCGAGCCGGGGTTCTGCGAAAGACGTGCTCTTTATCAATCTTCAGAAGAAACTCTAATGCAAGAAGTTGTTTGGATAAATCCATCAAATGCCGATTGGTGCACCCAAGATTCCGACATGCAGTTGGGAAGAAAAACACGCTCGCATATCTGGTTCAAGAATGGACGCCTTTTCCTTGATATTGAAATGGGGGACGAGATCATTTCCTACATTTGGGAACGTAAATAAAGAAAAGGGAACCTTTCGGGTTCCCTTTTTTATTTTGAATGTGAATAGTTAAAAACTATTTCTTTTCAACAACTGCTCCACCAATGGAAATGAGCGATAAATTTCCTGAGCCGGAAAGTTCTTTTTCTACGGCAAGATCAATATCGGGTGCATCCATACCGAAGCCTTCGCTGGAAAGGGCCGTCGTTCCAATTAGATTACTGCCCACCAGTTCAAGTTTTTGAGTTTCTATGGAAATACTTCCAGCTAATCCTACCAACGTCATTCGGATATCTTTCAATACGAGTTGCTCAGCAATGATACTCAGGCTAAGGCCAGACTTATTCTGCTCGCCACAAATAAAAACTTTTTTAGCAGCAAAGAAACCATAAGTCGAAGTAGACATATCTACAATTTTTTCTTCAAGCCCTTGGACGTCTTCCGCTGTCAGATTTTCGCAACCAAGATTAATATAACCTTCGCTAGTCAAACCGGCATGCGCCGACGCCAGTTGAGCGGATTTTTCTTTCACGTTTGGTGAAAAGACCGGTTTATTTTTTTCTCCAACGACAGCAACGCCCACGCCGCGAGCGCCCATTCCACCCGTTTGGCTGATGTTAATTCTCTTATCAAGGAGCATGTATCCAGACTCATCTTTGACTGCGACGCCACTTACGTTGATTTTGCCAGGTTGACCACCACCATACAAAATAGCATCAAGATCGCGTTGGCTCTTGGCGATCGCTTTATCAAGGTCTTCTGTTGGCGATTTATAGCTACAAGCGGACATAGTCAAAGTCAGTGCAACCAATGGCAAGATAACGTTTTTCATAAGGCTCCCGTTTAATTGAATAGTGAGCCTTATACCATATCTGGTTTTTTGTTTGAGAGGCTTCCTTCTGGGGCGGAACTAAATCCAGAACCGTCCAAAAGTTTGTCATTTCAACAGCCTAGAAGGCCATTTTAACAGTTTTAACCGAAGCCAGAGGTACCTGCGTCTTATAGACAGGAAGGGGGCCAAGATGAGGTTCTTAATGTTAACAGTCGTAGTAGGGAGTCAGTTGTTTTCTTTAGTTTCGGAGGCGTCTGTTGCAGACCGTATCTTGCGTCGTAAGCTTTTGCGAAGTCTGCAGATTATCGAGTATTCGATAGCGGATTCGGAAAAGGGAATCGCTTCGGCTCCAGGGGTGATTGTCGGATGAACTGATTCACGACTAAAAACAAAAGCCCGGATTCTTTCGAACCGGGCTTTTTTGCTCTTCTTATTTGTAGAGAAGATATTTCTTTCTCTCTTTTTCCCAACTTTTTTCGTCCTTAGACATTGCTTTGTCCAAATCCTGAGGAGTGGATTTTTTATCCTCGATCCAATTTTTCAATGCGGGTCCACCGTTGATCACATCAAATGCCAAGCGGTCTTTAACGTACTCGTAAGCAAAATCACGATAGATTGGATAGTTCGGATGCATTTCACGAATTACTTTTAACATCAAAGCGGTCAGGCGGAATGGCTTAAACGCTTCGTGCTTATAGGTCGTCGTATCTGTATGGAATTGGAAGCCGTGACAAAGTTTACCAACATGTTTGTGGAATGTCGGTTCAAAATAGCACTCACGCAAAGTGACACCTTTGTGCCATTGTGGAGCTTTCTTTTTCATTCTGGTCAAAACTTCAGAGAAATCGATATCCGAAGCCCCGATCACTTCCAATGCGCGTGTCGTTCCACGCCCTTCAGATAATGTCGTGCCTTCGATCAAAACTGTTCCGGGATAGGCACGTGCCATGTTCAGTGAAGCTGCGTTCGGTGATGGATTCACCCAAGCTCGTTTTATGTCCCAACCAAAACCGGGAGCTTTGTTAGGTGCATAGCCCTTCATTTTAACAACCTGAAGTTCTAGATCCATTTCATAGTATTCAGCGAAATATAGCGCTAGCTCGCCCACAGTCAGACCGTGGCGCATTGGAATGGGAGCGGCCCCTACGAAAGATTCCCAACCTGGTAGCATGCGGAAACCCTCAACCGGGCGACCTGCCGGATTCGGACGATCCAAAATGATGACCGTCTTATCAAGCTTCGCGCATTCTTCCATCACATACAGCAAAGTCGTGATGAAGGTATAAATACGGCAACCCAAATCCTGAAGATCGAAAAGTAAAACATCAAAGTGCTTCATCATTTCCGCGGTGGGTCTGCGCACCTCGCCGTACAAGCTAAAGATAGGAATTTTATGAACAGGATCGATAAAGTCGGGGCTTTCGATCATATTGTCTTGCTTGTCTCCACGCACACCATGTTGGGGGCCGAATGCACAAGACAGTTTAATTTTTTTTGCCAGAAGATCCAGGCTGTGCTCAAGATTTTCATTTACGCTGGCAGGGTGGCAAACCAAACCAACACGCTTTCCTTTCAGGGACTTCAACATTTTTGCATCGGAAAGCAAAACTTCAATACCAAGTTTCATTAATTAACTTCCTTGTTAAAGCAAAATTGTAAACCGATCCGGGGGGTGATTCAAATGGATTTGCCCGGGGCCGATACCTAGACCCAAAGGTTCCTCAGCTCCTCCTGACTTAATCCCCGCAGACGAGTTTTCGAATAAGCCCGACCATTGGCTTCACACTCGTTTAGCTGGATATAGTCCCTGACGATCCCATAAGCCTTGTAACCTTTAACCACGCGGCTAAAAGGTCGATGCCTCCAAACCTTCGGCCCCTCGTTCTTTGAATCGAAGGTATCGGTCAACCTCTGAACAAACTGCCCCGCCACCACCCGCATAAAACTTTGCACTTGCGACCGACGCCCACCCCGAATCAACAGATGAACATGATCGGTCTGCACAGAAAACTGCTCAACTTTCACAAAGAATTTGGCAGCATACTTTTTTATTAAACGAGTCATCAGCCAAAAACTGCGAGGATGACGAAGCCCGCCTCGCACAGAAGATTTGTTGAGTTTGAAAACAAGATGAATGGGATCCTTGGTCGAAAGGGGTCGCGCACCACGGCCTTTGGAAGATTTGCGAAGTGTCCCACCATGGCAATGGCGATACTTCCAATGAGTTTGAAGAGGTAAGAATGTTTGCTGCTTCATAGCGGTGGTTCCTTTCTGCATTGACCGATACCCTTGATAGACGAGTTGGAGCTGCAAACGATGGATCGACCCTGATGCTGAACCATTTCTCTGCGAAGCACTCTCATCGGCGTACTTCGGACAGTCCATTCTTGGTGGGGATCGCGATTGGGGGACTGGAGATTGCGGGGGCTTTTTTTGGGGGTCGCTAGGGGAGCGGGGGTATCGGTCATGGGCCTCAAATGACTGATGACCGATACCCCGGAGGTTAGGGAGGGGGGGGAAGGTAGTGGTTGTGGAAGGAAAAGTGCTGGGGCGCTCGAGGCGGATCGTGGGGGATTGCGGGCGAAGGAAGGAAATTTGTGCTAGTCCATGGGGAATTCCTCCATGGCTAAAAAGAGTCGGATAGGGTAGGATTAATAGCTGAAGGAGTCTTGTATGGACAACGGCACAATGTTTGTAATCGGTGGCGCAGTCGTGATCTCGATCATTAGCTTTATGGTCTATGCGGTGCTGGCGTTCTTTTTCCCGGAATGGGTGGGAATCACTGGTAAAGTGGCTCTGAGTGCAGAACAAAGTCATGGCGAAGGCAAAGAAGCGCCCGAGCACATGATGGATAAGTTTTAGTTCTTCTTTTTAGGGGGAGTTTTACGAAACTTCCCTGCACTGATCTTCATATTCTTTTTCAAAAAACGGCTGAAATAGTTCGGATCATCGAAACCCAGACTGTACCCAATCTCTGAAATACTCAATTCTGAATAGGATAACAATCGTTTTGCTTCGAGCATGCAGCGATTCAGAATATACTCTTTGGCCGAGGGTCCTAATACCCGTTGGATCTTTGCTGATAGGGCTTTCGCGGTCAGTCCCAATTTTCCCGCATAGAATTCGACCTGATGCTGTTCATGGAAATTTTCTTCCACCAGATCCGTGAATTGCGAAATCACGTCGTCGTTTTCCGCCAACTGACGGTCCGCTGCTTTGCTGATGCGAAGCGCTTCCAGCAGAATCAGGCTAAGATAGCTTTGCAGACACATCTCAAAGTTATCGCCTTGATGTTGAAATTCCACTTCCATCATTTCCAGAAAGGTTTCTGAGAAAATATGATTGCCCTTGGGAATTTTGAAATGATCCGGCACCTGACGACTGTGTTGCGCAAGCTTGGACTTACCCATGAAATCTTTGTCGAAAGACTCCTCGGTGTATTCGATCACAAAGCCTTTGCTGCGTGCTGAAAGTTTCCAACCATGCATTTGCCCGGGCTTGATCAAAAAGACCTGAGAGCCCTTCACCGGATATGTGGTGAAATCAATTTCATGATGGCCTTCAGAGGAATGCACGATCACGATTTGATAAAAGTCATGCTTGTGTGGAAATGGAACTTTGGGGTTTAAACGCTCTTGCAGGCGCTCGACACGAATATCCCCACGACGAGCCATTTTCACTCCGAGTGATTCCAGGGGATGACGTTTTTTAAGTTCTTGTCGCGGGCTCATGGGACCTATTTCAAAAGGAATTTAATTAATTCTTCCTTGTGAGCATAGCCATCTTTGCGACCGATTTCTATAAGATCCGAGCAGAATGTTGGATCAAACATCAAATAGCTGATGATTTCACTGGCGTCCTGCATGCTGCCAAGTCCCTTCATCAAATAGCGAATGATGCGTGGAAGCTTTGCGGCTTTTTGCACGGCCATTTCACCGATGTCTTCAGACGGGGAGATGAACAAAAAGTCCAAGGGACGAAGTGCCACTTTCTTTTGTTGTTCCGGCGTGATCGCAGATGCGTATTCATTCAGTCGGCGAAGTTTTTCGATATCCTGTTCAACTGCATCCAGCAATACACCATTTAAGATTGTATTAATCACGCGAGCCAAGCTTGGAGCCGTGTCTGTGCTGCCTGCATGCAAGTCATAAGCAGTGGAGCCTTGCAGGCGCACACCGATGACCATTAACTTTTCTGCGCCCAGATAAATCACCGGACTGCAGGGGGCGTGATTACGAACAGCACCATCACCAAAGAATCTTTCATTCACTTTGATCGGAGGAAAGATCAGTGGAATCGCGGCAGAAGCCATAATGTGTTCTGTCGTGATCGCACTGTATTCGCTGCGCTTGCGGCCCTTGTCCCATGAACCAAGGTCGCCTTTGCTTTGCACGAATGATGTTGTTGCTGATTTTGCGTAATCGATAGAAGTGATGCAAAGAGCATCGATATGACCTTGCTCAATATTCACCTGCACGCGCTCATAATCCATATTACGACTGATCAAACCACGCAGGGGAGTCGTATCCAAAAGACCACGACCCGGAGTTGTTCCAGCGATGCCACCCAGGGAAAGTTCTTTCAACCACTGAATGCCGATTTTACCCATCGTCATCGAGTCCGTTGAGAACACCTGATCAAAATGCACTTCACTCCACAGGCGAGCCAGGGATTCCGTCGCGTATTTATAATCGTTGGCATTACTGGCCAGGGAACTTGCATTGATCGCGCCGGCACTCACACCAGAAAGAAAATCGAATTTCAGAGGAACACCAGATGACTGCGCGATCTCATAAGCAGCGACCAGAACACCTGCTTGATAGGCACCGCGTGCGCCGCCGCCGGAAAGAACTAATCCTGATTTTTTAGTCATGTGGCTAACTCCTCGATCAATGCAAAATACTTAATATTTATCGGCATTTTCAGGCGGGAGCTGTAAAGAATGGAAGCAGAAGTGAGGAGACTAGTATTAGGTGCAACCACTCGGCTAAGGTCGAGATGGGTGTTGCTTTCGCTTTTAAGGCATCACCAGATACACGTACATAAGCATCACGAGGGCGCCGACACCCAAAAGGATGGCGGCGATGGATCCAAGAAGAACGTAGAGTTGTTTTGAGCGAGGTTCTGTCGTTGGATCCAATTCCATCGTGATTCCTTATTTAAAACTATTTGCAGTTCAAAACGCCAAGACCGCGGTCTACTTGTGCGTTTGAAGTTTCTTTCGCAACGATAGCTTTACCAGCTGTCACTAGAACTTTCAATTTTTCGCCACCAGGAATGTTTTCAACGCAGCTCATTTGAGTCAAGTTGTTAGAAAGTGTGCAGTTCATCTCTGCAGTCCACTCACGGTAGTCGAATGCCAATTCACCTTTCATGAAAGTAGGGATTGCAGTCGGAGTCGCTTCAAACTCAACATAGGTACCAGAATCCAAAGTGCCCGCACAAACGATGTTTTTAGGATTCACATCAGCAAATGCATTCAAAGAACCAGTAACGATAAGCGCGATAACAGCGATAAGTTTCATAGGGGATCTCCTTTAAATTTGATGCCAGACTTGTAAACCAATGGCGGCAAAATTGAAAGTGAGGATTGTGTTAACGCAATTATTACGGCGCCCTGAATAAATAGTGGAGTCATCAAAAGACAAAGGGCTGGGTTCTTAAGGTCTGCTTGGAGGCCTTCCCGGCTTACCTTAGAATGAAGAAATGAAGCTATTTCTGATAGTTACCTTCTTTTCATCCCTGACATATGCCTCTCAATACACTTTGGATCGCACCAATAAAATGGGCCTCCGAAAAGTCACTACAATCGAGGAGTCACGAGGGCATTACATCTTTGATGGCAAAGACTTGGGTACAAAGCTTCCCCTCAAAGTGAAAACCTCATGGAACGCGATCAAATATCCTCCCGCTCGTAAGCCCGCATCCAACTGCTGGTCAGGAACATTTTCATTTACCAAAAAGGATGGCAAGAAAACTTCAATCATTCGCGGCTGCACAGAGGGCGCCGAATATGGAAATATGATCGGCCAAATCGAAGTCCTGCGTAGTTATGCGTTGGGAGTAAAGTAATGATCAGAAATATTTTTCTGTCAGCAGTGAGTGTTATTGTTTTGGGAAGTACTTCTGTCGCTGAGACCTTATCAAACAACGAATTGACTGCTCTTTTAGGAAAAGTCGATCGTGTTCGAGAAGCCATCAAGGTATCGGCGCAACAAACTCAAGCTTGTACGCCGCCTTCTCCAGAATCCTGCAGCTTTGAAAGCTATTGTGGGAAATTAGCCGAACGTGGATCTGAGGCTTATCTTTATCAGGATTCTGAAGGGTATCAAATTCCTAATTATTCATACTTATTTTTTGCTGAAGAAGCTGAGATCTGTGCGCGAAATGTTCATCCACCACTTATAGATGATCCGTTTTTTTATCCCGAACAGTTTGTTGATGTTGAAAAAGCGGGTGGGAAAGAAAATCTTCAAAAGAATCAGCAAAAGTTGGCGAAAGCCACGGATCGCATGAAAAGTATTTATGAAGATACGAAAGCCCATATCATCAGCATTCTTAATAAAAGAAAGACCGAGTCGAACAAAGCACAAATCGAAAACATGATTGAACGTGTGAAAAGTGTTCGCGTGAAAATCGGGACACCGGGTCCCGCGGAAAAGATGGCAGCCCAAGGTTGTGAGACACCGAATGCTGCATACAACATGCAATTGCATGAGTTGATGATTTGCCCACAGGTCATGAACATGCCGGAATCAAGTTTGTTCACAGTGTTTGGACATGAATTGGGACATTCATTCGATCCATGCGCTGTAGCGATGGACTTTACCAAAACAGGTGCAAAGTTTCCAAATTGGATGAATAAAATTGTCGCGTCGAGTACCGGACCTGTTGCCTTCAAAGGAATGGCAGCTGGAGAAAATCCATTCGGCTCAGTCATTTCATGCCTGGAATCTCCTTCCTCTATTCATATTAAAATTCCCGATAAGAAAGAACTTAAGAAAGTGATCAATTCCCAACTGTCTCAACTTGATAGCTTTGTGGATTCTGGCCAAGACCAAGAAGACGGAGAAGGAAATGAAACGGTTCGTGCAGGTATTGGAGCCCGAGACGCCACTCGCGCGGGCTTGGAAGATAGCTTAGACAATATCGATAAGTACTATGATCAGTTCAGAGGCTGTCCGGACATATCGGGTAGTGTTTTCATCGAAGAAGCTTTTGCCGATTGGGTGGCATCACAGGCGTTAGGTGAAAAGCTGGAATCACTTCCAGCTGCAAAAAAATCAGAATATGCTTTCGCAGCACCCGGAGTTTTCTATAGTGCGACTTGTCCCGCTTTAGTTGCGCAGTCATATGCCAAAGCAAAAGCCATGGCTCCGAAGTGCGCATCCCTCCAAAAATTTTCTGTCGCTGAAAAAGGCGAAATGGGTGAGTTCGGACTTCCGCATCCAGAAATGGCCGAGAGAGTAAATCGCATTTACTTTGCGAAACCTGAAATCAAAAAGGCGCTGTCTTGCCAAAGTGGCGAAACCGGAACAGAATGTAAATAATCCGGAGGTTTCATGATCGATCATACAGGTGTCGCCGTAAGTGACTTCGCTAAGAGCAAAGAGTTTTACAGCAAGGCTTTGGCTCCATTGGGCTATAAAATGCTGATGGAACTTTCTGCAGCCATTACCCAAAGTGCAGATGTTGCGGGATTTGGCGAGCCACCCAAAGCTGACTTTTGGATCAATAGCGGCACTCCACAAAAACCCCACGTGCATGTCGCGTTTCGCGCGCAAACTAAAAAACAAGTTGACGAGTTTTATGCTGCCGCATTAGCGGCCGGTGGGAAAGACAATGGCAAACCAGGGCCACGTCCACATTATCACGCAAATTATTATGGCGCTTTCGTGTTAGATCCAGACGGCCACAATATCGAAGCGGTCTGCCATCACGAATAGATCAAACTTCTAAAATCAAAGTGACGGGGCCATCGTTGATCAGGTCGATCTTCATGTCGGCCCCGAAAGCTCCGCCTTGAGTCGGAAGACCCGCCGTGCGGCTGAGTTCCAGGGCTCTGTTATAAAGAGGCTCCGCAAGTGCGGGTGCTTCAGCGCCGATAAAACTGGGACGATTTCCTTTGGATGCATCACCCAATAACGTGAATTGCGAAACCAGCAGGTGTTCGCCACCGATATCTTTCAAGGATAGATTCATTTTGCCGTCGGCATCAGGAAACACGCGAAGTGCGGCAATTTTGGTAATTAACTTTTGCAGCTGAACTTCGGTATCGCCCTTGGCAACTCCAAGCAAGGTCAGAAACCCGGGGCCGATAGAAGAAATTTTATTACCCTCGACAGTAACGGAGGCGGAAAGAACTCTTTGAACAACGGCTTTCATGTTGACTACCTTTTCGATTTATCGAAAGTAATCAAAACGAAAGCCGATGTCAAAATGACTAGTGGGCTAAGCGGTGGGATCCCGCTTCGAGAGTGTTGATTAAACGCACGGATGAAAAAGGTTTTCCAAAGAATTCATCGAATCCTGCGGAAAGTGCTTTATCGTGGTTATCTTTGTCATTGAAGGCGGTGACCGCGATCGCCGGGATTTCTTTTTCCAGGGGAGTTTCTCCGGCACGAACTTTTTGAACCAAAGAAAAACCATCCTCGAGCGGCATGCTTAAATCACTCACCAAAGCATCAAAATGAAAAAGACGGGAAATGCGAATGGCTTCATCCACGGAACTTGCTGTTTCAACTTCCGCGCCTGATTTGCGTAAAACCGCCTCGACCAGCTGGAGACAGTCCGGATCATCATCCACAGCGAGGACATGAATCCCTTGAAGTGGTTTTAGAGGATTAGCCTTTGCGTGTTCGTGAAGGGCATCATCGGAGTTCACATTTTTTTCTTCGATTAAAGGAATAACCACTTCGGCAGTCGCGCCTTTTCCTTCGCCTTCGCTGCTAAGGTTGATTTGTCCATTATGTTTTTCAACCAGATATTTACTGATGGATAGTCCCAAACCTAATCCTCCATGTTTGCGTGTCGTTGTGCTATCTGCTTGAAAAAATCTGGTGAACAGATGTAATTGGCTTTCTTTCGAAAGGCCCACACCGGTATCTTTAACCGTAATAACGGCGCCGGGGCCACGTTTTTCCACGGAAACTAAAATTTCTCCGCCATCTTTAGAGAATTTAATGGCGTTTATTAAAAGATTTGTAAGGACTTGTTGCAAACGAAGAGAGTCGCCAATCACCAAAGCTTCTGGAACCTTTGCTGCAAATTGAATCTCAATGTTTTTCTTGTGAGCTTCAGTTGCGACTGAAGCCAGAGTTTGTCTTGCGACGTCGACCAGATTCACCTCAGAGTTATCCATACTTAAACGGCCCGCCATAATTCTTGAAGAATCCAAAAGATCTTCGACAATATGGGCTTGCGTTTTAGCGTTGCGATCGATGACTTCCAGTCCACGCTGCATGTCTTCAGGCGTTGCTGCCGCATCTTTCATAATCTCAGTCCATCCCAAGATTGAATTCAGGGGAGTTCTTAATTCGTGGGACACAGTCATTAGGAAAAGATCTTTAGCCTCGTTTACTTTTTGGAGCTCGGTCACTTTGGCTGAAAGGGAATTAAATAGGTTCACATTTTCCATCGCAACTGAAACCGTGTCGGCAAGAGCTTGGATAAGTTCCAGTTCCTGTTCGGTGCATTTGTGTTGTTCGGCCCAGTAAATGCCAATTGCGCCAATGGGATCCTCGCGACGTATAGGAATCATGGCGAGACTTTTAACAAAGGTTGGTTTGTAAGCTTCCAAAGGAATACGGGCATCTTGGTAAATGTCCTCGATGATGACAGCTTTTTTGTTCAACATTGCCCAGCCACTGATGCAGGAGTGCATAGGGAATCGTTGGCCTTTCCACAAAGGGCTGATGGCATCTTCGTCCGCATAAAAGCAGAAGGTATTATCTTTTAACACGAAAGTTGCGCCGTCAGATTGCGCGATTTCTCGCGCAGCGGATCTAACAAGAGCCATGATATTTTCAAGATCACGAGCTGCAGACAGTAATTGGACGACGCTGACTAAACGATCAACTCTTTTAACGTAGCTGTTTAAGTCATTTGTACCGCTGGTGCTACTGCTACCGCGCACAGTTTCTGTCATAACTCCTCCGATGAAAATCAAACATAGTTTACTAAACAAATGTTTGCATGTTCCTCTTACAAAGAGATAACTGACACGACATATTATAACCGTTTCTGGTCTCACCGCAGAACTGTTTAATTATTTAACAATCGAGTAATACATACAGGTTTGAGTTGGCAAATGGAGTTAGTCTGGGTCCTGTGTTAAAGGTGGGTTTTACGGGAGTAGAATATGAAATTTCTAGCGTTAACCTTGGTGACTTTAATGACTTCAGCATCGTTTGCGAAAATCTCTTCCACAGAGATCGATCAGCTTTGTCTGGATCTTTTGATCAAAGAATCCCATCACATTCAAGCGACGGGGGATGTTCACGAGGGCGAGCTTTTAGCTGATATTTTAATTCCTGCTAGCCAACGAGAAAAGTATCCATCGACGGTAATCGAAAATACTTGCATTAAGATTTCCTATGACGGCATTTACGAGTGCAAACTATTTATCACAGCCACGGCGAACGGTGTTCCAATGGGTGAAACGTATATGGAATATGCTGCTTGGGTTGGTGCTGACCAAAAGCCAACATCCATTCTTAATGAGTTCGTCGAGATTTCTCGCGGTCACTAATTTATAAACTGGCCCGCCACACAGTGAGGGGCCAGTTTGCTAAATTATTGCCACTCAGGGGCGTGATTGCCCTTGATCACAACGTTAGTCTTTTTCATCGAAGCGCCCACAGGGCGACGACGAGGCAAAGAGAATGTCACAGTTGTTCCGCGGCCAGGCTGGCTTTGGATTTGAACGGTGCCACCGTGAGCTTCAACGATAGTTTTCACAATCGCTAGTCCAATGCCAGCACCTTTTTCAGCGGTCTTCTTTGCCTGCCAAAAGTTTTCAAAAATAGTCGGCAATTGGCTCGAAGGAATTCCCGGGCCATTGTCGATCACAGAGACATTTACAAACTTTTGGTCGCTGCGAACTTTCACAACCACTTTCTCACCTTTAGGGCTAAACTTAACAGCATTTCCAATCAGGTTAGAAAGTACACGCAGGACGCGTTCGTTATCATAGAAAGCTAAAACGGGAGGGTTGACACTGTCGATCTGTAAGCGAACGTCATGTTGCTTCGCCATTGGCTGCATCAGCATGCGGGCGTTGTCCAGGACGTTATCTATAGAAAGCTGATCCATCCTAAGTGTCAGACCATCCATTTCCATATTTTTTTGATCGCGAATATCTTTGATCAAGCCTTCAATCGTCGTCACCGTGCTTTTTACCAGCTCGCCACTTTCGACGATATTTAATCCTTGAGGAGTGGTCGCCATGCGATCCGCCGTGGAAGCAATCATGTTCAAGGAATCCTGAAGGTCATGAGAAATCGCGAATAAAGTCTCGTCACGGTCTTGAACGGCTTTTTTAGCTTGTTCGTAGAGGCGTTTTTGCTGTGCCAATTGGAACGCCTGTTTTCTGGAAAGACGAATCACTAGATACGCCATACTCAGGAAAATAGCTGCCAAAGATCCCGTCAACCAAGTCATGCCGAAAGGAATTTGAGTTTCAGCCTGAGTTGCCGCTTCTTTGATTTCTGCTTGAGCTTTGTCGATTTCTATTTGATGCAAATGCACGATATCATCAAAAGCGTCATTCAATTGCGAGCGCAAAGGATTCGTACGAGCCTGATAAAATTGACCGACGATTTTTGATTCCGTTTTCTTATCACGGTGCTCAACGGCTTGGTCGAAAAACTCCTGACCTTTTGTTTCAATATCCTTAATGCGTTTTACGATTTCGGGAACACCAGGCAGATTGTGCTCTTTTTCAAAAGCCGCCAAAGAATCCAATAGTGATTCTTTTTCTTTCTTTTGTTTTTCGTAAATTGATTGGGATCCCAAAAGGAAATAGGCCCGGCCATTATCCAATTGTGATGACGCGAGATTGCGTAAACGTTCGACCTCAATCAAAGCTGATGGGTCAGCATGTGTCGTGATGCTGTTTGAGGCCACGCCCTGGCGAACTCGCATGGCATATCCCCATGCTCCAACCAAGACCGCAACAAAAACCGCTGACAGGACTAACAATGCCTTTTTTTCGAATGTCGATTTGTTTTGAACTGGCGACATTTCCTGTTTTTCGTTCTCTTCCAATAAGACTTCAGTGTTGTTTGTATTTGTACTCATACAAATTGAATAACAACTGAAGACTGGTTTAACAACCCTGAACATTAGAAAAAGGTAACAAGTCTAGTCGAAAATCCGTGTTCCACTAACGTGTGTGAATTTCATTTGAAGATTCCTTCAAACGCGCTCCCACTGCATTTGTGCAGGCGATTCGCAATTTGCTCGTGATTAGTCTTTTTCACTCTAAAATATACAAACAAATGCAAATGGAGTCGTTATGAACAAGAACCTGCTGTTTTGCGGTTGCCTTATCTTCTGCTCTCTTACGTGTTTTGCAAAATTGGAAAAATCAGAAATTTTAAGTACCGGGTTTCCCAGCGATAAGTTTGTCATGTCAGCGCAGGACGATCAGGATTATCAGCGCGCACTCACGGCCTATCGCTTTTGGTACCCCACGGTTTCTGCGGAAAGCATTTTTAACGGCAATCGCGAAATTGGCGTCGCCGATCAAAGTATTTCGGTGGTTGCGGCACAGCCTTATCACATCGGCTTCACTTTAAATTCCGATACACCTTATGGCGGTGGAGTGCTGGATTTGAAAAATGGCCCGATGGTGATTGATGTTCCCCCGGGGATGTACATTGGCCTGGTGAACGATCACAATCAAAAATGGATTTTGGATTTTGGTTTGCCGGGGCCCCATGCGGATAAAGGTGGTAAGCATCTGATCCTGCCGCCGAATTATCGTGGCGAAATTCCCAAGGGTTATCAGATTGGCCATTCAGCAACCTACAAAAACTTAGTGGCAATTCGTGCATTGCCAACTGATGGCGATATGAATAAGGCGATCCAGGCTTTATCAAAAATTAAAATTCATCCTCTGAACAATCCCGAGCAGCTGATGAAGATGGTGAACGTAACGGCCCAAAGAATGGATTCGACTCCTTTACGTGTGGAAGACAACATCCAGTATTGGCAGACGTTGCATAAAGTTATTTCTGAAGAGCCCACCAGTCCTGAGTACTCCGGCATGTACGGACTGTTAGAGAGTTTGGGCATGGAGCGCGGTAAGACCTTTAATCCTGACAGCCGCATGAAAGGCATTTTGGAACGTGCCGCCCGTGACGGTAAGGCGCAAATGATCGTGGCGGCATTTGCCGATCCTCGCCCCGAACGCATTGCCTGGAAAGATAGAAAATGGGAGTGGGTGGGGTATATTTCTAATAACGGCAATTTTGCCACTGCGGACGGGATCGATATGCAGGCAAGAGATCGTTGGTTTGCACAAGCCATCGTGACTTCACCAGCGATGTTTGCGCGAGTACCAGGGGCGGGTTCACTTTATTGGATGGGACTGCGCGATTCGAAAGGTGCCTTTTTGGACGGTGGAAAGTCATATAAGCTGACAGTTCCATACCCTGTACCGAACAGACTTTTTTGGTCGGTGACAGCGTACGATGCAAAAACACGCAGTCAGGTTCAAACTCCACAAAACAAAGCTGCTTTGCGTTCCTTGATTGAATTAAGTGATATCCCTGAGGGAACAAAAGAAGTGACTCTGTATTTCGGTCCTAAAGCGCCGGCAGGCAAAGAAAAGTATTGGATTCAAACGACTCCAGGTAAAGGTTGGTTTGCCTATTTTAGAATTTACGGACCAACGGCTCCAGCATTTGATGGAACCTGGAGGCCTGGAGACTTTGAGTCGATAACTTTTTCTTCGTCTTCAGAAAGAATCGGTCTAAATCAATAACTAAGTCTTGTTTATGTCGCGAAGTTAATGAAAGCGGGCGTTCGGCCCGTTTTTTTTTAACTCAATTTGTCTCGCTCTGGAATGTTGTCAATTTTTCCTGGTCGTATCGAACTCAGAAAGTTGGAGTGAATACTCTGTTAATCTTGAAATAGCACGTTTGAAAATTGTACCAAAAAATCTGTCTTCAAGTTCGCCTCTACAACATCCGAAAAATTCTCGCGGAGGACTTTATGGGGCGTATTCAGTATCATTTATTTAATCCAAGATCACTTTCCGCTGATACCATCAAATTAAGCAACGACGTCTATGAATTATGGAAGACAGTTTATACAGACGTGCTTGGTAAAGTCGGCGAGCCATTGAATCCAGATGATTTTCATCGCTGCGATGTGATCGTCGCGCTGACGGATGACGGCAAGGTATTTGGGTTTCACTTGTATAGTTCGTTTGATTTGCGCTCGAACGCGCTTTTGGATCATCACTATATGAAGGCCTTTGACGATATCATCATCGGAAAGTTCAAAGCTCTGGGCATCAACAATATGATGAGCATGGAATATTTGACGGTGTCTCCGGAATATCGCTCGCGCAGTTCCGAAGTAAATTGGGCCGAAATTATCATCGCACTGGGAAGCCGTGTGATGGAGGCAGGTCCATGGGATTGCTTGGTGGGGACGGCTCGCCGCGATCTGAATGTGCGCCGCAAAGCTGCGAAAAGTGGAACTAACTACTTCGGTAGTGTCATCAAGATGAATTACGAGTGTGAGATTTTAATGACCAAGAACGGAGAGGTTCAGCCTTTGGCAGAGCCTAAGTTGGCATCGCTGGTGGATAGGTTGTGGGCGGAAAAAATGAACCACACGAATCTGTTGGATGAAAACCGCGTTATCCCACTTAGAAAAGTCGCTTAATTTTACATTTTTATCAAAGTCCATATTAAGAAAAGGGAACAAGATGCAAAACAAGAACGTAAACGAAGAACTAAAAGAGCTTTTGAAATACTCCAAACAACAAATCGAAAGCTTTCCGTGGGAAGACAAACAAGCGTATTCAGCTTGGGTTTCTCAGACTTATTATTTTGCTCGTCACACGACGCGCTTGTTGGCGCTGGCGGGGGCACGCACTGAATTTTCTGCGCCAGAGTTCCATAATCGCTTCCTGGCACATAGTGGTGAAGAGAAAGGTCATGATAAATTATTGGTGAACGATCTAAAAACTTTGGGCAGCAAGATGGAAGAGTGGCCCGAGATGCCAGGCACCTGCGCACTTTATCAAACGCAGTACTATTATATCGAGCATGAATCTCCAATGGCATTCTTTGGATATATCCTGGGTCTTGAAGCCCTGGCGGCCTATTTCGGTGATCATATTAATGCACGCGTGGAAAAAGCGTGGGGTCCCAAAGCAGCACACTTTGTGCGAGTGCATGCTGAAGAAGACGTAGGCCACACAGATGAGGCTTTGACAAAGATCGCAAGCCTGCCGCCGCATCACCAGACAACGGTGATCCAAAACCTTAAGCAAACTTTGAGCTATTACGAACAGATGCTGAACGAGTGCAAAGGCATGGCAAAGGTTCGAGTCAATAAAGCCGCCTAGCTGTATCACTTAGAGACAGTCTCAAAGCGGTCCGTTGAGGGCCGCTTTTTTTTAGCCGATAAGCAAATGTCATGAGTAAAGATCCGTCGCAGTACAAGTTTAACCTTGAGCGAGAACTCGCTCAGTTGAAGGTTTTTCGTGCCTATCTCCTGAATTCAATATTCTGGGGTGCGATTGCGTTCTCGATGTACTCATTGTTTAATTTCGGTTCTTTAGTGATGGATAGTGGTACCACTTTTCATCAAGATTTCGCGAGTTCTTCTGATGAACGTAAAACCTATATGGCTTGTGTGATGATCATGCGAACCATAGACCCGTCAGCCACTGAATTCAGTACCTGCGAACCATACAACAGCATGGACAAGATTAAAAAAGGCACAGTGGCCACAGCCGAACCTATCGACGGAGAGTGTCCTCCGAACTATCGCTTAAGCACTAACTTCGGCATGCCTGTTTGCAAAGCCGAACGCCAGGCCGTCAAATAACAACTTCTGTATTTTGATGGTGATGTTCCCGGGAAATCTAAACATCGCTATGATGGCAACATGAATTTGTTGGTCGCTTTATTTTCATTACTGCTAATGGGAGCCTCTGCGAATCGCGATGATAGTCGTTTGACCTTTGTCGGTTACAACATGCCACCCTTCTACATGCGACCCGATGCCACGGGTATTTCTGGTGCTGTTCACGAAATCATCCAAGAACTTTGTGAAAGAGAAAAACTTTCCTGCCGCTTTACAATTCTGCCGTTCGCAGAAGCTTTGAAAAATATTGGTGATGGAAAAATGGAGATGGGTGGTCCTGTCGCTAAGACTCCCGAGCGCGAGAAGCTGTATTACTTTTCCACGCCAATATTTCACTCCAGCTTGGCATTCTTTGGATTGGAAAAAAATGTTAAGAATATTAAAAGCTATAAAGATCTGATGGGAAAGAAAGTGGGAGTGACAAAAAACTCAATCCCTTATGACAGTCTTTCCGAGATCAACGAGGGACTAAAAAAGAAAATTAATATTCTTCCGCAGAAGGATCCTTTGGTAACGGCAAAAATGGCGGAGCTTGGAACTTATCACTTGGCTTATTTGAACGAGGATTATGGAAAATATTGGATCAAACGCTATCGCAGTAAGATTCAAGAAGTGCCAGAGCTAAAGAAACAAGTGGATTATTACATCATTTTCTCGCGTAAATCGATGACCGACGCTCAATTTGCAACGATCAATGCGCAAATTAAGAAAATGATCGAAGAGAAAGTCATCGAGAAGATCGCGCAGAAGTATGGACTTCAATCAATCGAATGGCCCGCGATTGAAAGACCCGATTAGGAAATAAAAAAACCGAATGCTTTTAAGGCATTCGGTTTTTCTGATTTTAAAAATCAATATGCAAGATTAGTCGTTTAGACCGAAGCCAGAAACCGGAAACATAGAAACAGAGATCTGATAAGTTTTGCCCTGTTGGCTAGCGCCAGCATCCAACCATTGCGCAAGGTCTTTGCGGAATGATTTGATTTTTTCTTTCGCTTCTTCAAGGCGAGCTTCATCAACTGTGATTGTGATAGTTGATTGTTCGCGATCTTCACTTGGCATCTTTTCTAAAAGACGCTCGAGTTTGCGTTTCATCTTTTTCTCGCGGCTTACTTCTGCGAATTGCTGAAGCTGCTCGCCGGGCAAATTCAAACGCTCACCAAACATACGGATCGTTCTCATCGTTACCGTGCGTTTGCCGTTAAGAATTTTTGACAAGAATGATGAATCCACTTCCAAGTGTCTTGCGAAAGCACGCAAAGAATAACGTGGATAGTTTTGACTGCGACGAGCTAACTCGTCCTCAAGGAATTGGCGAAAATCTGAGTTTTTAATTTGTTCTTGCATGGCGACAGTTAGTATTTGCAGGGGACCGAATAATCAATTCTTTGTTCACAGTCTTACAGCAATTTAATAGAGCCAAAGTGATTGCGTCAAATTTTGCAAATTTTATCGAATATCAATAGCTTACGAACTCGTCCGTTTTCCGGAACATTACAGAATTTGGTGAATTTATATGCAGTTTTGAAAGGTAAAAACTCATCCAAAAAGGCGTCCAATTTGTCTTCATAGTTGTGTGTGCTGATGATGTAGCGGCTGATAAACCCCGAATTTTTCTCGTGAATTCCGCGCATGATGTCAGTGATCGTGTGTGTCCCCACGCCGATGATCACAACAGTTCCTGAAACTTGGTGCGTCAAACTCTCTCCACTTTGCGACCAAAAGAACGCGCGTTGATGCTGTTCGTACTTTCGATGCTTTTGTTCGAAGCGCTCTTTCAATTTTTCAATAATATGAGGGACCTGATCGACGAAATGAACTTCGGGAAAGCGTCCACTGCGATACGCGCTGAGTCCCAGATAACCGTGATCGCAGCAAAAGTCCCAGACAGGCTCGTCAGGAATCAAATGGTCATAGGCCGCTTGTATGCGATCGGAAAGTTTGAACATGCGCAGATACCTAGCATACGGCCTGCGCCAAGGCTATGGCGTACTTTGCTTGAGCCCACGCTTCTTTGGACGGCGTTACATTGCGAGGGTTTCTTGACTGTTATACGAGGGCATTGGAGACTGCGCGCATGAAAAAAACTCCGTTAGCTGATACACACGTTTCTTTGGGTGCCCGCATGGTGGATTTTGCCGGTTGGTACATGCCTGTTCAATATGTTGGTCTTCGTGAAGAGCACGATAATGTTCGTAAAAACGTTGGCCTGTTCGACGTTTCTCACATGGGAGAAATCCGTGTGAAAGGGCCTAAGGCTTTAGAAACTTTGGAGTGGTTAACGACGAATGATGTGGCTCGCCTGAACGACGGCGAAGCTCAATACTCTCTTCTGCCAAATGACCAAGGTGGTTTGGTTGACGATATCATCGTGTATTGCCTGACTAAAAATTCTGATTACCTGGTGTGCGTGAACGCTTCTAACAAAGACAAAGACTTTGCTTGGATGACCAAGCATAACAAGGGCTCCGACATGACGGACGAGTCTGATAAATGGGGTCAAATCGCGATTCAAGGGCCAAAAGCTTTGGAACTTTGTGATCGTGTTTTTGGATTCAAAGTCAGCGAAATGAAACCTTTCACAGTTAAATCCGGTAAGTTCCAAAACCATAACATTATGGTGGCAACGACAGGTTATACTGGGGAAAAAGGTTGTGAAGTGTTCGTAGACGCAGCCGGAACTCCAGTTCTTTGGAATGAGCTTTTGGCTCAGGGGAAAGATTTGGGAGTGGCTCCCATTGGTTTGGGCGCGCGCGACACTCTTCGTACTGAAATGAAGTATTCTTTGTACGGTCACGAGATCGATGACACGACGAATCCTTACGAAGCAGGTCTTGGTTGGGTTATTAAACCGGCCAAAAAAGACTTTATGAATAAGGCGCAAATCGTTGGGGTCAAAGAGGCCGGATTGAAGCAAAATCTAGTGGGATTTAAGATGCTCGAGAAGGGCATCCCTCGCCAAGGTTACTCCCTGTTTTCTTTTGACAATAAAGAGATCGGAAAGGTAACTAGTGGTACTCACTCACCAAGCCTGGATGAACCAATTGGCATCGCATTTATCGATGTAGCTTATGCCAAAGAGGGGACTGAGTTCCTTCTAGATATCCGTGGTCGTAAAGTGAAAGCGGTTGTTGTTAAAACGCCATTTATTTCGAAATAAGGAGCACTCAGATGCCATTTCATATTCCTGAAGACTATTACTACACTAAAGAACACGAATGGGCTCAAGTAGACGAGAACATCGTAACTGTTGGTATCACTGAGTTCGCGCAAGATTCATTGGGCGAGATCGTTTACGTTGAACTTCCAGAAGAAGGTCAAAAAATCACTCAAGGCCAAACTTTCGGCGTTGTTGAGTCCGTAAAAGCCGTTTCTGACCTTTACGCGCCAGTTTCTGGCACTGTAATCGAAGTAAACGCGTCTTTGGGCGACGATCCATCTGTTTTGAACGACGATCCAGTGAACGAAGGCTGGTTGGTTCGTATCGAAATGGATACTGAAAAGGAGCTCGCAAACTTGATGCGCGCCCCTGATTACAAAAAATTGATCGCTGAGAAATAATTTTTATTGATTTAGCGACAACAGTTCGCTAAATCTTTGTTTCCGCTAAAACGGTGTTGCCCCGCTGGTGAAATTGGCAGACACGCTAGACTTAGGATCTAGTGCGCAAGCGTGGGGGTTCAAGTCCCTCGCGGGGCACCAAATCTAAAACTAATCGACACAATTTAAACTCCGGAGAGGTCTCTCCCGGATGTCGGTTCCCTGGATAACTTTTAAACACATACGACAATTTTTACCGCTTTTTGCTAACGCAAACAGGGGTATTTCTGCATTTCAATGCCTTCTCTTGATAGCCAATCTTGGTAAAGAACTTTTGGAATCTTATCCAGAAGGAGCTTTCTGTGACATCGAAGAAGCGTGGACCCAAGGCCAAGCCGTACAGAATCATCGTATTAAAATCAAAAGTACCGATTTCGGAGCTGGAAATTGCCCGGGTCGAAAAAATTCTTCACACGATCTTGGTAAATGCCCAGGAGGAGGTTGCTAATGACAGCAAAACTTTCTTTAGCAGTATATTGCAGAGTGTCGTCTGATGAACAAAGAACTGGTGGAAACATCCACCGCCAAATTGAACAGGCAGGTATCGAACTTAAAAGGCTAGGTGTTTTTGATGGTGGCAAAGGTGTCCTGTATTCGAGATCCTCGGGATCATCCCTTGCAGATCAGTACTTTATTGACGAAGCATACAACCTTGAAGAAATCCGCGAAGGAACGGCATTCTTTCACCTGTTGCAACTTTGCAAAGATGGCAGCGTGAATGCCATCTATGTAGACAATATCGATCGTATCTTTAGAGCCCGATCTCACAGTGTGCGTGGTCAGATCATGGATTTGATTGAGGAGCACGAAGTACAAATCCTTACTCCGACTGGCCCTGTAAATAGCGGACTTGTTCTGCAGTTCATGTCTGCAATTGGTGCAGAGGATAAAAAGCAGACCCTAAGAAAGTTGCATATTGGTAAGAAGTTTAAAGTTCAAAACAATGGTCGCCCTCCTAATGGCAGAGCTTTTTGGGGTTACGACTTTGATAAAAGTCAAAACGCCTGGAGTATTGTTCCAAGCGAGGCTCAGGCGATTAGATGGGCGGTGGCGATGGCGTCAGGCCAGGTGACCGCTGATATGCCTACGTCGATGAAATTGGTGGTAGAGAAGAATACATTTGGGGTGTCGGATAAGGACGTTATTTCAGCTTTGGAGCTTGCTGGGGTTAATCTACTAGAATACTTCAAAAGGAATAATTTTAGGATAGCAGCACTGAAGAATCCTCAAGGTCGCCTTCCGCGCAATTGGCTGACAAATATTTACCGTGACGATCGCTACACCGGACGCCACGTCTATCATCTTAAACAGGTCACTGAAGTAGGCAAAAAAGGAAGCTCAAAACAAGAAAGGGAGGCTATCGCTATTGAAATTCCTCCTATAGTGTCTTCTGAAGAATGGGCTCTCGCAAAGCAGGCAAGACTGGGAAGAGCCTGTGTAACTCCTCGTCATGCGGTGCAGGAGTATCTTCTACAGGGACATGCTTATTGTGGTTCTTGTGGCGCAAAGATGGGAGTTCGAGCGAGGCACAATGATTTTTACAAAAGCTCAACTAAGTCCATCGAAAAAAACGTTGCAAAATACTACGTATGTCAGTCAAAGCAAACCGCTGGTCGGGTTGCTTGTGATCACCGAAAGCATCACGGTAGCGATGCTGTTGATAAGTTAGTCTGGGAAAGAATTGAGATGTATCTCAAGACAGACGTTATTGATCGTATTCATCAAAAGAAAAAGTCCACCGAACTGCTCCAATCTGAAATAAATCAGCTTAAAGCGGACCTGCAGTTTTTGCATGTGGACTACAAAAAATTAGATATTGAAAGAAATAACTTTGTTTCCTTATTGGGTAGAGGTGTCCTATCCGAGGAAGATTGGATGACACAGAAGAATCGCCTCGAGGTCGAAAAGAAAAAGTTGGATAAAGCAGTCAAGCAAGTGCAAGAGTGTATTAGAATTCAACAAAAGAAAGTTGTCGCAGCTCATGAAAGAATTAACCCCTTAGATAAAGTTAAGACTTTTGTTTGCGAAGATATGAGTTTTGAAAATAAGAAATCGATTGTATATGCTTTGCTTGAAAGAGTTGTAATTTACCCTGACCAACGCGTTGAGGTTTTATTGAAGTCATAGAATGTATTTTCTGGTTAAAGAATATTTTTGCCGGATATTAGAAATTGCCAGTGTTTGGAGCTTTTAATGCGGCATCGACATCTAGGATGAATATTTGGTCTTTCAATTAAAAACAATATTTTGTTAGTAGATGGCAGTAGATGTGCAATCGAAGTCGTGTTGGACAATCCTGCCATTCATATCTACGAACACGTCATCTCTAACGCTCCTTAGGGTTCTTTCACCTGCACGCTTCATTCGATCAAGAATCCGAAGTATGCGCATAAAAATACAAGAAAGAAGTAGATGACTGCTAGCAATCCCGCAATAAGGGAAGACATGAACAGCGTCCACCCAAAACCGCCATTCTCTTTATATACCTTGGGAAATGAAAGCGCGAAAACACCTAAGAAAAATAGCAGTTCGTATCGGTGCATGATTAAACGTCCTCATTAGATATATCTGAGCTTCTTTCCCAGATTGGTGGATATTTTACTTTAGTAATCAGCTCATGGAGCGCCAAGGAGGCGAGATGAACTTCTTTGCACGCATTATGGATTGTTTCCGGAGTAATTTCACTAATTGATGTCTTTAAAGTTTGTCGTGCGGATGCAATCGCAAGTTTATAGCTCCCTGTCTCAGGGTCATATGCTATTCCATTGTGTACAAATTTATTCCTCAACGATTGTGCAGACTTTATCTTGGAAATCACATCCTTGAAGCTTTTGAGATGATGGTAATGTTGCGAGTGCCGTTCGCAGAGCGTTCCCAAAATATCTAGCCTTTGTGGGAAACTTGAGTGCGCTGTTAAAATAAACGGAATTGGGTCCGTTAGATCCTCGAAACCAGCGAGTTTTCCAATTGAAAAATTCAATGCTGTTTCGAGTGATTCCCAAAGGGCACTGAGACGACCAATTTCGATTAAAAAGCTGTCAGGGACAGGCCAATTGGTTTTATAGGAAGTATTTTTCATGTGTTCTCTCGTAAAAAAGTGTGATTTTTAGATACAAAGAATACTTTAAGTAAATTTCAAGTCTTCAAATAGTTCTTCTATAGATTGTTCATCTGTCTTTATGTTCCCGTGTCCGCTTCGTTTTTCCAATTGAAAGCTTCGGTTGGAAGGAGTCATTAGTTCTTTCATTCTGAGAAGATCTTTAAGTTCAGCCAGGTCAATGGTATCAACTATTTCTGCCGTGTCTGAGGCGTTGAATGATACGTAATCATAATGTTGTAGCCAGTCTTCTATAGTCTCGCGAATTTTGATTAGCAACTCCGTGTCGTCATGACGGTCGCTTGGAGAAAGCGAGTCAGTTTCTATTAGTTGAGTCCTGAAATCTTGTTTCCAGTAAAAAATAATAACGGATTTGATCTCCTCTTTTACTTGGCGTAATATTTTTATATCGATCACAGTAGCTAACTCAATGGCAGTTTGGTGCAGATCCCATTCAAGAAGTTCAGCGTGTCGTGTGAGGTATTCCTCTATCAATTCTTTTAAGGCAAATACGTTTAAATCTGAGTATAGTCTTTTAAAGTGTGGCAAAACGTAGCCAGGGTCGACTTGAAGTATATCATCTGAATTATCAATTAATTTCTCGACATAGTTTTTTAGGTCACTTTGATTGACTTTGCGTTTCAGCTTTTCATCTGCCCAGGCAATTATAAATTCAGCATCGAAGTGGCCATCATCTTTAAGGATCGCTGCCCATATAGTGTTCACTACCTGTTCTACTTTATCGCTAGAGATTAGATTTCTTTCTCGTAGACCTAACAATGAAGTGAATGAGTGGGCGTTAGCAATCGAGAGATAGTAGCGTTCTATATACGGGAGAATCGCCATTCTTTTCAGAATAAAATCTGCAACGGAAGGATTTATCGCAGAATGAAAAGTAGCTTTTGTATATTGATCGGTCTTCAACATCGAGTTGATGAGCACCTTCAATTGCACCTCAAACGCGGTGTTAATATTTCCTCTCGTAGGTAAAGGGTAGTTGCTAATGAAAGTCTCGTACGCCTGTTTTAAATTCAGCGAGTGCATCTTATGACCGTTTGCTATCACCAAAATCACAAGTAATCTCTCGTGGTCATTGAGTTGGGTGTCGAATAGATTTGCCCACACTTCTTCGGGGTTGTTCAAAGTTTGCTCAACCCAAGGAAAATAGGATTCTTCGCTGGTGAGGCTTTTATCAACATAGTTCACTACGTGGTTCATAATGCGAGGACTATAGTTCTTATGATTGACTATATTTTTATATTTTTTGTCTTTTAGTATCTCTTGCTTATACAAATCAGTAAGAGAACTATGCCACAGAATATTGTATAAAATATTTGCTCTATCCACCGTTGAGTGGTTCTTCATTAAATAGTGGTACTTTTCCTGATCTAACGTTCTCAATTTATCACTTAGTCGGTAACCGGCGTTGAGAATATTTACTCGCGATGTAAGAATAAATCGCTTGGCCGCTGTGCTACGTTCAATTCGCTTAATAAATTCGATAATGGCTGAGTCGTGTCTCCCCTCAAGTGCATCGAAGTAGTTACTTCCTAGGAAATCGTCGAAGTAGAATATCTGTTCTCGATCTGCAGCAAAGAGTTTATCTGCTTCTCTTAGATCATATTGAATTAGACAAAATTGAAATTTATTTGCGACATACTCAAGGCAAAGTTGTTCCGCCAGAGTAGTCTTGCCGCTGCCTGGTTCTCCAGAGATGATTAGTACTTTATTTTTCTCTAGTTGGCTGAGTGCCTTTTTATGATGCTCGGTCGGGTGGTAGTACCTTAGTTGGTCTTTGATCGAGATTAATTTTTCTGAAGAACGCTCGTGGATATCTTTGTAAAGCACATGTGAAAGTACATCTGTGGCCGCTAACCATAGTTTGTAATGTTGCCTGGCTATATCCGGATAATCTTGGAGCAGTTGATTAAGCTCATAAAGACCAAGTACGTTGTCCGCGTTCTTCATGTAACTTTTGAATACTGAAAAAATGGCGTTCTTTTGTGTTCTGGTGAGTTTTTGGCTGGTCACTACGTAGTATTGTTTGGGAGATAGCTTTTTTACTTTGGGTAGTTCTACTTCTTCAAGTTCCTTCAAGAGCTGATTGAAGGTTGAGTTGTTCCAGTGTTTACATTGGAAAACAACTTCCATACCATCTGACGTAAAGAATCTTCCATCTACTCCTTTGTCTTTGCCCTTCTTAAATCTTGTAATATGCCTGCCAAATTTTTTGGAAAGGAGATCTAAGCTGAGAAATTCAAATTCTTTGTCGTGAAGTTCTTGAAAGCTATACATAGCACCTCTGAAATCTAAGGACACACCTTGTAGAATTTCAAATCGTCCGTAACAATCCAAACGTTTTTTATATTCAAGACTAACGTATTAACACAACCGTGTTTATTGATAAGCCTTCAGCTGTTCTGTTAACTCGGAATCCATCTCAGTTAAAATTAAATAGTCCTCCCAGAGCTCAAGCTCAATTGCAATTAACCGCAGTGTCCGGATTTCGGTAAGATCTTTTTGTATCAAGTCGTAGCTTTTCACATTTGCCTCCGACTGAGTTTGGCTGCAGGAGTTGTGCCCACTCAATTTGTGAAGGTTGGCGTTGTTGTTAGAGTTAGAGACTGTGGCGGCAGCAGTGAGTATTCGATTAACTGAACTGCCCAAATTGATATTTCTCTTCCTTGAAGAGCACTTTCAAAGTGATGGAATCCGCGTCCAGCGATATTCTGAATCGTTGTTTCATCATTTGGTGATTCTTCGATTGCCTTTAAAAGCGCCTCCTTTGAAATCGCCTTCCAGTTATTTCCGGACTTTTCCCAAATAGACAATTGGGGTTTAGGTAACAGGGATTGTTTTCGTCGTGTCATTGGTCACCTGATTGATCGGTATATAGTTGCTTTTTCCCACTGTGTAAATTATATGTAAATCAAGAACTAATAAAAAGTTAACTTTGATGGTGGATGTCAAATGAACGAACTTCAACGTTTGGAGATGTTGGATACAATACTATGGTTACATTCGAGAGACGTCCTGACGGCTATCGCCTCAAAAGGTTTTCTTAACTGGCAATTTTACGGTTTGCCAGAGGAAGAGCGTGCTAGGACTTTTAAAACCAATGTGGCAAACAATATCTTGTATCGGAACAATGAGGCGATGATTACGGCAGGAACTGTCTCGATATCAGAGCACCTTCAAGATATCCTAAAACAAAGGAAAAGGACGGGACTTCTGGCATTGCCTTTTCCTGAAGAAGATGTGGAGGAGCTACGCAAACATCGTCATGTCCTATCGCATTCTGCGAATGTTGCATTTAGAGATCCTGCAGTTCAAAAATTTTACGAGGAAGGAAGACACTGGAAGGATTTTTCTGCGAAGAGGATTTGGAGAGTGCGCGAGGCTTTATTGAAATATCTAACAGCTTTAGGTTCTAATAGGGATGTCTCACTCCCAAATGATGTTGTTGTTCAATTGGGAACTTGCCAATTTATTCAGTCGGCCCTCGCCATCTCCTACTTGGACGGTGTCGCTCCACCGCCAATGTCAGAAGTTGCACCTCTAGTTTATCAGTATTTTGAGAAATTTAATGAGGCACTCAAGGTCCCGTAGAACCCTAGTGCCTTTTCTTATTTTAGTTTATGTTTTATTTCCTTTTAGCGGTAGAATTGCTTGTGCGCCCTTAGAATTTTCCTCATGAGCGATGGATAATTCTTCTTTAAGTGACAAAACATTGGAATTAACTACGGCAAGTCCCGTCATTACCTTTTGGGTGTTTTCCTTTTGGAATGCCAAGTTCTGTTCCTGATGAGCATCCGCTTGTTGTTCCAATTTTGCCAGTTTTTCTTGTAGTTGTTGGTTTAACAACTCTGCTTCCGTTTTATAGTTTAGATCTTTAATGCGTCTGAGTGTTGGATAGTGCTTCTCGCAAGCAGCAATATAGTCGGAATAAATTTGTGTGGTACTTGATCCGTCTTTTCTGTCCAATGTGTGACCCGCAACGATGGCTTGGATTTGCGCAGTATCATGACCATTATAAAACTTCTCAATTGCGCGAATTAGGACGTTTCTGTAGCGGTGAGTTGTGAGAGCTTTGTTTGATGTCTTTCCGTTTTTTAAATCTTCAAAATTCACATTTGAGCCAAACCACTCACAGCTAATGCATTTAATTTCAGCTGCATAGGTGGAAACATGACGTTTGAAAAGCTTTTCACCGTTTTTGATATTAAATACTGCAAGATATTTGTAGATGAACTCATCCCCTAGGGTACTCAGAGGCACAAGGTATGAAACGTCATACTTTCTGCTATCTCCTGCTTGTTGGAGAACGAGCGCTGTAGTCTCACCTAAAAATTTGTCAATATAGGTTGTCGGGTAAATACACCCGGCAATACCATCCATTGAAATTGGCTTCTTCTCAAAGAAAACCAGGTTGTCACTTTCTGAACGAAAGCGTAGGCAACCGAATGCTTGAAGTGCATAGGCAGTGTATTTATCAAGCGTTCTCTTATCGTCAGGGCTAAAGCTTAAGTAGTCTTTATCTAAAATGCCCCCTTCTCTGAAGTTGCCGAAGGAGTCTTTAACTGCACCTAATCTGCGATTGCCGCATTTTGGGCCATGTGCAATTTCCATAAGATTTTCATAAATCTGTGCATAGAGGTCCGCATGAGCTTTGCTTTTGGATGCTGATCTGGTTCCTTCCCGCGCTTTTGTATCCAGAAGAGCAATTTTGTTAAAATCTTGTGATACTATTTCGAAGAATGATTTCCATGAACATTCGAGGGACGTAAAGACCGGTTTGTAGCGAAGCAGATCTAAGTTTTCGAGATGTTTGTTGCCGCAATAGTCAATGGCATCCAAGCAGGCAGTTTCAAACTCTGCGTAGGACTCATCGGAAAAAACTTTCCATTTATTCTTTTGAGATGCGAATTCAACCAAAGCAGAAGCAAGACCTTTGAGTCCTCTTAACTGCCCTAGGTTTCTTTCTTCTTTTGCTCCTAGTGCGGCTGCAGCAATAAAATCAGAAGGACGGATGTCTGTGAATGATGTGACGCCACGGCGGTGAAGTTGTCCAAGGAGAAGGCGATACAAATCTAGTTGTCTTTTAACTCCCTTTAATTCGGGATCGTGTAGACGTAGTACATTTTCAATGTGACGTTGGAACCATTCCTTTTCTTCCGGGGTAAGTTCGTGAATCGCAGCTCGCTGGTGTTTTTCAAAGAAACCTGGAACTGAAAAATCGTATTCTTCACCCAGCCAGTTAAAGAAGGGTTTAAAGCGGGATACGTCAGCGTCTGAAATTTTGCCTTCAGCGTTCAATTTTACGATCTTCTCCAGGCCCACGGTCGACTTTAATTCATCCGCTGTCGTAATCTGAGCCAATTTGATGGCCTTGCGTGCTTGGGAGATGATTACGATTCCCTTGCGGCCTTCAAATCCTGCCAGCGTAAACTTTTTTAAGATGTCTTCGATTTCGGGATTGAAAGTCGAATGTTTGGTGCTTCTTGTTCTAATTGGATTCGAGCTGCGTTCGAAGATAAGACTGGCGAGACCACGGATTTTTGAAATATCAGATGCGTGATAGATATGTGGTTCCTTCGATTTTAGCCAGGCATTGAAATCTTGTAAGTTTTCATTTTTGAGGAACATCACTTTGATGTTCCACTCCTCCTTAAGCTTTCGTAGTCCGTTTTTAACATCGGATGAGTAGGTTTCTTTTAAGAACGGAAGATAAATGCATTTTAGTGCATGCATGGTTTGATTTAAAGACTGGGCAGACAACAGCTGAGTTAGTGCTGGTCTAAACGATTCAATCGTCAAAGAAGAAAGTTCCTCGTTAGTATGTGCTAATGGCATGATCGATTTGCGATACTCACGTTGTCTGTATCTAATTGCATCCAGCACTTCTGTGACAGTGTAACCCTCCGGAAGTGGATGCAAAGCGATCGATTTTTTCAGCTCATGCTCGCTTAAAAGTGACGTGTGCCCCACTTTTCTGTCTTGAATGGAGACATATAGTTCTTGGAACCATTGTCCTTTGAAGCGATTCGTCTGTTTCATTTTGAATCGTCCTTTGCCTTTGCCATTAATTTCAATAGGTTGAACCTGTTTTAATACTTCCTCTTTATTATAACAACACTCTGCAGCATTATCAATATATTGGAGAGGTAATGGGCGACGAAATTCTTGAAATTTGTTGATATTGGAATCTGCAAGTTGTTGATCTTGCAATGAAATCTCATTGTGAGACATCTTTGGCAAGGCTGGGATATCAGAACTCATGTCATCTTGAATGTTGTGTGCGTCGCCGTGGCTGATCGCAGGTGCTGGAGATCTGAAGTTCGATAGTTTTAGGGTCATTTCTGTTTTGGACTTTTTCATGTTGTAGTCCTCCTTTAAAAGCCCTTTACCAACTTCAACTCTCTTTTTTTTCTTCCAACCAACTTTTTTTTTTGGACTAGCCTTCGATCATCTTGCTTACCTATTCGTGCACTTTAGAATCTAAACAATGAATAGTTTCAATAAAGCAGTTGGTATTTCGATCGTAGCCTTGGTTGCCTTTTGTATAATTTGTGGATTTGCGTACAGTTGGTGTTTGAGCGACATGTCGAACTTTGGACAGTTCGTGGGTGGCATAGCGGGTGCGGTGGCCTTGGGGTTGGTGGCTTATGGACTAATGCTCCAGCAGTACCAAATTTCTCAGCAAAATGATTCATTAAGGGATACTACCGAAACTCAATTTTTCAATCTGCTTTATGGTACGCTGGTGCAGCGTTCGAACGACTTCTACTGTCTTGACAACGGAATCGAACATAAGGGAATTGTCGCACTTGAAATACTTTGCGAAAACTACAAAGCCCATCAAAGTATTGCTAATATCCAAAAGCTAAAGAATCAAAGCTCGTCAGTTGAAGCATTTATCCGGTGCTTTTACCAGGTTATTAACTTCACCTTGAGTGTGAAAGATCATAAGCGGTTTGTGCTACTAAATGAACTGGTGCTCCATCAATACAAGAAGTATATGACTGATTTGATAAAAATTGGAGCCACGAATCTAGCTATTGATGACGAGCTAATTACAAAACTTGGTAGCGCTTTTACAAAAGTTTCTGAAAGATTAGCTGAAGAATAGAAGCCTTCATTTTGTGTCGCATCGGTAATTTATTTGCCGTTTGTGAAAAAGTCCCTGACGGGTTTCCAAACTTCATCATTGTTGCATGTGACCTTAGGTGTCTCCAGGTTTTCGGAGTAATCTATATAAATCTTGTCGTAATTCTTCCATTCATTGATGGAGTCTTCAATAGGAGTGAAGATTTCTTTCAAGAGCTTAATTAATGCCATCACAAAATAGTATCCCATGCCAACTAGAAGAACTATCTCTCCAGCAGAGAGAATCAGTATTCCTCCTTGCGTGGTTTTTAGCCAACCTAATGAAACCTCCCAGATGATTAGCCCAATTAGAACTCCGACGAAACGAATAAATGCCGTTCCAGAATCTATTGATCTAGGTTTTTTTAAAGTAGCATCCAGAGTTGTGCGCGTCGTTCTGTAGGTGAACTCTGGGAGGTCCATTTGTTTGAGAGCTTCTTTAAAGGCAATGAATTTAGGATGTACCCACTTGTTTTCTGCTCCGCAGTCCGGACAATTTGCTGCTGAGTATGCGATTTGTTTTTTACAAACAGAACATTCAATAAGACTTATCATGTTAGTTACCCTTTACTACCAGGATTGCTGTTGTTTCTGAAGAAGAGGTTCCGTTGCCAAGTTGGGTATAGTCATTTGCGCCACTGCATTTTACTCGATTGTCATCCATAATTGCACATGAGTGAGAAGATCCTCTTGCGATCATCAATACTTTTTCACCACCGAAGGCAGTAACTGGTGATGGCTGGTTCGTGTTATTTCCGATTCCGAGCTCTCCTGAGTAGTTCCAGCCAGCACATTTGGAAGTTTTATCGGAGTAAATCGCACAAGTTCCGAAATCTCCGGTAGTGATTGAACTAGGTGTTGCAAATCCCGAAATCACAACAGCTGTGCCTCGGTATGTGTTTGTGCCGTCCCCCAGTTGGTAGTAAGTATTCATTCCGATGCATTTTACCGAACCGGAATCCAGCAGCGCACAAGTGTGTGTGGCAGATCCCGAGATACTTATAGCACCTTGAAGATCTGAAATTTCAATTGGTGTCGTTCTATAACTGGTGCTTGAGCCTAGATCTCCGTATCCTAAGTAACCCGTGCATTTGACCTTTTTATCTGCAAACAATGCGCAGATGTTTCCCGTGCCAAATGTGACGGATTTAGCTCCGAAGAAGCTAGGAATTATCGTTGGGGTGTTACGATCCGCTAAATCCCCAAGACCCAAAGAGCCCGTGTTATTTGCGCCCGCACATTTGACAGTCCCATCTTCAAATGTTGCGCATGTTCTGAAAGAACCTGTAAAGATAGCTTTCGCCCCGTTGAATTGTGGAACTTCAACGGGGGAGAGTCTTTGGGTTGTGTCGCTCAGTCCCAATTCGCCATAGAGATTCCGACCGGCACATTTTACTTTTCCATCAGACATAATTGCGCATATGTGTCCGCTATATGAAATGCTAGTTGCTCCGGCGAGCTCTGTTATTTCGGTTGGAGAGGTTAAATTTTGAGTCGTGCCCTGTCCAAAGTAACCAGATCCAAAGCACTTCACTTTGCTATCTACTGTTAATACGCAACTACCATTTCCACTGGAAAAAACTTCTTTAGCTTTTAAATAGGCAACCTCACATGTTGCACCGTTTTTCTCATAAGTCGAATCGCAAGTAAGAGCGGCAGTGATTTTAGCAATTCCACTTTGTGAGCTCTGATCGAAGTGCTCACCTTCAGCGACGGAAACTACGGCTTTACCATTAACTGCACCTGTAATGGCAATATCAATACTTCCAGCAGGTGATTTGTAGGTCTTCTTTGTCGCAGAAGCAAGGCCAGGGCATTTTGATGTATCCACGGGTACGTTGGTAGACACTTCGATACAGCTGGTAATGCCATTTGGTGGTACATCAAGAGTGCCGTCGCCAACGTTTAGTGCAGGCGTGGTGTAAGTGTACGTGCCCACATATTTTGGTGCAATAGCCCCGCTTGGCGATGAGAAACCACCTCCACCAGAACTTGAGAGACATCCGGTCAGCAGATGTGAGCCTGCGAGAACCATAGATACAGTCATGCTTTTCATACTCATTGTTTGCTCCATTCCCGAAACGACGTGAGTTGGGTAATGTTCTCTGTATTTTTCGACAGTCTAGTAAACAATGTTTAGGAGATTCCGGAATCCCGGAACGAATCATATCACTTCGTTGAATTTCTTAGATGGACCTTCTTTATGCTTATGCGTACGAGCCCTTCAAACATGTCAGTTTCTTCAAAAAGTTCCGAAATTGAACCGACCTCCTTGGTAGTTTGCACCTCTCCAAGTAATAGTCGCGAAAAGTCTATTCCCAATCCCTGTGCCAGACGGAATACTGCATGAAGATCACGAGGAGTATTTCCGGCAGTCCAATCGGAGGCGACGGAAACGCTGACCCCCGCCATTTGAGCTACCATCTTTAAAGTCAGCTGCCGTTCCTTCATGATACCGGACAGTATTTTACCAAAAGGCACTTCCTTGCGCCGGGTTTGCTGGATTGTCTTTTTCATAGTTCGCCATTATGAGACTCAACTTGAGTCAGTTTAAGCTTATTCCGACATGTCGTAGAGATACGGAAAGTCGTATTAGACGATCGAAATTGTCTTCGTTGGGGGATGCCTAGAGGCAATTATCTCCTTGCACTCGCGGATTAATCTCTCCTGATCGGTACCGTAAAAGTTTAAAATTTTGAAACAAATGTCAGCAATGTCAGCTCCAGTCAGTGCATATTGAGAAAGCTGAAGAATACTTTCTTCTGGGAGAGTCTGGGCATATTCTCGCCAGATTTGTTCTCGTACAGGCTGTGATGGAAGAGTGAACTCAAGGTGAAACAGGAATCGTCTTTTGAACGCTGGGTCTAACAAATCGTGCCTGTTTGTAGCGGCAATTACGACTCCGGGATAGGCGTCAAATCTAGAAAGTAGCTCATTGGCTAAACTTAGTTCGTGAGTTCTTTTCGCGAAGTCTCGAGTGATGAAAAGACTTTCTACTTCATCTAGGAACAAGACCTGGGGGTTTGCTTCGCTATACTCAAAGTGCCTCTTAACATTTCGTTCACTACCTCCAACATACATGCTTAATATGTCGGAAGGTGTGATTACCTTCAAATCCATCTTGAGATCTTCTGCCATCGAGGTTGCCAGTGCTGTCTTTCCTAACCCTGGAGCACCTGTGAAAAGCATCTTGATTCCCTTAGGGAAAAGCTTTGGATTTTCTTGAAACTTTAAAAGTCCATAGTTAACGGGCTTTAGTTGGTCTTGAAAGCTTTGCTCAAAGGATAGCTTTGTTGAAGAGATCTTCTTTCCTCTTAGTTTCTCAACTTCATCCTCGGAAAGAAAAAAGGAAGCTCTTTGGATAAAGCTTTCTTTTAGGTTCTCATACGACTTGATTCCCGGTTGTGCTGACGCAACCAAGAAGATACTGTCGTAGTAACCTGGAGAAAGGTCAAATTTACTAAGCTCCTTGATTTCATTGGCGGAAAGATAGAAACCATTTTCTCTGGCCATCTTTGATAGAACTGAAGCTTTCTTGTCTGCACTCAGGTCATTGAATTCAACCACATAAGACATGCGTCTGTCTATTCCGTATGGCAAAGAGAAATTGCTTGTAAAGATAGCTATGCCTTCAAATTCTTCAAATAGAATTCTGGCCCAGCCAGACGACTGTTCCTCATCCATGCTGTATCTAAATAGTTGTTCCGCTTCATCAAAGAAAAGGATGTAGTTTTGCGACTTAGCTTGCTCGCAATAAAAGCGTAAATATGTTGGGGCAATTTCACCCCATGATGCATTTACTGATATGCGCAGGAGCTTTTTTCCCAAATGTCTTGCAATTCCGTGTGCGAGTGTTGTTTTTCCAACTCCCGATGGACCCTTAAAAAGGAAAGTCAGCGGACGCTTTTTGTAAGCCCTTGAATGGAAGTCGCACAAATTAATAATATCTTTGCGAACTCTTTCATCCAAAACTAGATCGTCAATAGAATGTTCCGGACTGATTTCATCTGAACCTTTCCTTCCGGTAGTTGGGGGCTTATTAAATGTGCGTCTGGAATAGTCAGAAAGAACTAAGGTCACTTCCTCCCAACTTGAAACTTGGTTAAGGTGGGTCAATATAATCCTGTTCGCAAACAAATAGGAGGAGCACGTAAGTTCTTTGTCCAAAACATCTGTTGAATAGAGGCTGCCGAGGAAGAGGCCTACACGTTCGATACTCAGACTGTCATTGCGGTGGTTTCTTTTAACTTTAGTTCTGGGAAAGCCCAGGCCGCAATAATTCAGATGAAGGATGTAAATGTCCCACTGTATCTTTGACTGTAGCAAGGCTTCTGGATCGATTCTGAGTCGCATTTTCGAATCATATGGTTCAAGAAGCTCATCGATTGTTTTAAGACTTTTCTGACAAAGATAGATTGTTTTCTTAATCAACAGATTTACAACGTCCAGGTCCTCACTAGCAAAGAAGTCGTCACGCATAAGGAAGTCTGTTCCTCGGGTGTAAGGAAGTTGGCGATTATCTTCGAATACTGCTAGATACTTGAAATTTTGATCTTTTGAGATTTGGGCTAGCGCTGCTCTGATGACAATTCTCAAATGCTCCAAACCGATGTAATGGTGAACATCCATAGAGTCGATCGTGGGTAAATGGAATAGGTTCTGAGCAGATAAGAATACTTTGTATAAGCCCTTGTTGTATTCGTTCGCAATTGCGCTTTCAGGAACGTCTTCTGGCGTGTCCATATGGATATTTTCCCAGTAGTTTTCTGAATCATTCATTGTTTGCTCCTTTCGTGAAACACTCGACTCTCATCTCTAAATTTTCCTTGAGTGATTGAGATAGCGATATTGCCTTAACAATAGATTTCTTTCCCGCGTTAGCAGATTTGACGATCTCATCAATCATCGCCAATTCGGACTTGATGTGTTCTATGAACGCACTAATATCAGCGAAATCTGAGCTACGCTTTGACAAATCTGGAGCTAGTAAGCTAGCGACGGAAACTGCAATTCGAAGGTGGTTAACCGTACAAGTGATGTACTTCTTGCCCACGTGAAATTCTTTGAAGTATTCGGGAAGACAAGATGAGTTACGAACCACGAATATACCGACTGAAGCGCCACGGTTCTGAATGGACTCCATAAGTATTTCATCAATTTTCCCAGCTGAAATCTTGCTATTAAGGTCCTTCGCTTCAATTGAGATTAGGCAAGATGTCAGCTCGTCTTTATAAGTAAAGTCACCTTTCTTGCTGCTGGAAAGGCCAGGATACAATCCCACCGCTTCAACTTCGCCATTTCTTAAACTTGCAAGGTCCGCCAGAATTGCGTGGACTTCATCCTCGAAAGTTAGTCCTTTCAAAGTGGTTCTGTCAGCTAAAGCTTCAGCTGTATCTTTGGCCACTTCATTTAGCTGTACTTTGTTTTTAAATTCTAAAATGTTGAACGTAATCTCTTCTTTGAAGTTTTTGAGTAGCTCCTCATTGGAGTCAATTAAGTTGCTTGAGAGGCCTTCGATCCACTCTTTCGTAAGCCTCTCCCAGTAGTCAAAGTCTCCGCGATTTTGACCAACTTTAATGGAAACCCAACCAACTTCGATGAGGCTAGATAAGGCTGCAGTCCGCTCGTCATCGTTTAAGCTGGCAAAGTGCGTTGAGATTTCCCGGCTATAGCTGGATTTTAATGTGAAATCTGAAGCTTGTAGCTCACCGTTATTCACGTTAATCATACGCGCTCCGCAACTTGCTTAATTGCTAACCGAACTGTGTTTTCAGTCGCAGTTCCACAGATTTCATGAACTTCTGTTTCATAAAGGTAGAATTGAAACATTGGAACTTTGGTAACCGCGAAGCTCTCAATTATATCTTCCGTAACGAGTACTACTTGATCGCAGACTTCTTCGATCCAATGATTTTGTGTCCAATACTTTGTGCATAGATTCGATAGATCAAGGAAGCAAATTACCTTATGGGGATTTCCTTCAAACAAACTGCAAAATAGATCTACAGGATCTTTGATATATGCGGCATATGGATCTGCTTCGGAATTAAATTGTACGACTTTCATAAAACCTCCGTTGATCGGACGTAATGAAAATCTCGTGCCGGATAATGCTTGCTAACTTTCTTGGCGACAGATAAGGTCTATCGTAAGAGCAACTGAGCTCAAATGCCTCATCCTTAACTATTTGAATTCACTGGAGTTTAAATTGTGTCGGATTTGATGGGTGGGGCACCAAATCTTTCTTCTCTGATCGAAGAATAATCAAAGCTGACTTAACTGGTCGGCTTTTTTTATTTGTGCGGTTGATTTGGTACCGCCTGCTCGGGACTGTCGGTCGGCGGACCGCCTTTGCGGTCCTTCTTCCTCCATGCTCCACACTAAAACAGTCCCCCGGACTGTTTTAGCGCGGGCACAACCTCTTGGGGCTTTACCGTCTTCGTTCTTTTGGGACCTCGCTCTTGTCAGAGCTCGACTGGCTTGTTGCCTTTGGCAACTCGCTTCTTGGCTTCCGCCTTTGGCGGGATCGCTTTCTTTTTCTTTCCGAATTTCGCCAGTTAATTTCGTCGGTCTATTGCTGACTACTTTTTCGTTCTTGGACTATTCCCTGCAGTGTGCTTTGCTGGGAGGTTCCTGTGATACGAATCAAAAAACTTACTGCGGCAATTGATGAACATTTCGAAGGGATGGCACCCTCGGTGCTTGATAAAAATGCTGCTCTCTTTGAGTGCTCCGTTATGGATATGTATCAAGTAACGAAGATTCAAAAGACTCGCATTGAGTTAACACATCTTTTTAATGGCAAAGTTTTATATCCCGTCGTTGTTGATTGCAAAATACTGCACCATTTACGTCGAAAAGACACCTTTCTCATTTGTCTAGGACTTAAAGGTGCTCAGTGGCATGTAATATATATGAGTCCTCCTTACGGTACCGAAAATGTATAACTTACATGTATTTACATTTTTGTATTTACAAGGTAGGATGTAGATGACCAAAATTCATGGTTTTGACTGGGATCACGGGAATATCGGTAAAGTTCAGAAGCATGGATTAACCATCAAGGAAATAGAGTTCTTCCTTGAAAGAAATCCACGTCTTTATTCCGATGTAGAGAACTCAACCAGTGAAACTCGTTTTTTTGCATTCGATCGGTTCGGCAACAGAATCTTATTTGTCGTTTTCACAATTCGAGCAATCGATGGAGTTTTAAAATTCAGAATTATATCAGCTCGCTATGCTCATAAGAAAGAATGGGAGAGGTTCAATGGCAAAATCTAAAAAGAAGAAGTCAGACTCTGACCCGCTTGATAGAGATATGTCTTTCCTTTTAAAAGAAAAGGGGAAGTGGGTTCGTTTGAATGAGCTTTTCCAGCTTCAAAAGAAAAACAAAACTATCACTTTGAGAGTTAGCGACGATTTACTTAAGGCAGTAAAGAAAATTGCCAAAGATGATGACATTGACTATCAAAAGCTCATTAGAAATATCCTAATCGAATACGTTTCCAAAAAAGCTTCCTAATTTACCTTCGGTTTCTGCTGCCTAGATCACGATCAGCTTCATCTCGTCGTCGTTTAGGCAGAAGTGTAGGTGATCTGTTTGTAGGTTTGTTTTGTAGAAAAATTGGGTGGACCAGTGGCGGTTTTCGGAGAGCAGACCAAAAGGGGCTGCTTGCATTTCGGTTTGGCCGTCGTAGATTTTGTAGGTTACTTCGATGGCGTCTATTCCGATGAGATCGGGGTTTGTTTCTTGGTGGTCGAAGGAGTTGTTGACCAAGCTCTCCATTGAGGTTTTTGGCAGGAAATAGGTTTTGTTGGGGAAGCCTGGGTTGTTGTTGTTTCTTAGGGCGGGGTGCACTTGTCCTAACAACTGAGTCATTTCTGTTAGTTCTATTCCGGCGAATTTTAGTTCTTGTCTTAAAGCGTGCCCTTGGACAGTTTGGTAAGTCAGTTGGATGCCTTCTGGGACGTAGATGGCATCTGGTTTCATGAAGCGTTTTGCGTCTCTAAGTGAGTGGATCACGTCTTCGGCGAAGGGGTCTGAGGCGAATAGTTCGTGAAGGACCATGTCTACTTTTGGAATCGCGTCCGTAGGAATGTCGGTTGAGAATCCTTGGATGAGTGTGATTCTGTCTCGCATGCCCATGCGGTTTATAAGAAGTTCGGCGGCCTTGGCTAACAGCGGATTGGCCTCACAGCAGAAGACTTTTTTGGCTCCGTGGCGAATTGCCAGCACTGACATCAAGCCGCTGCCGGCGCCGATTTCTAAAACTACTTTGTCTTTGCAGTTATTCTTGATGATCGTTTCATAAAAATGATTTCTTTCATGATCAATCAACATATCGTAGTGCCAGGCATGAACCGGGCTTAAAGAAGGCTGGGGTTTCGGAGAAGTCTCTTTTTCGCTCATAGAATTACCTTAAACCTGAGGTCGCTCCGAGGCAAGTAAGTCATATGGCATTGGGGATGTGCTGACGACGTATCTATATTTTAGAAGATAGCCGTCTAATCGTTTTGATATACAGTACTGTGGTTTTTCCCTAAAAGGAATGTGATTAAGCGCACTTTCTTTTTAGGAGTTATTATGAAAAGCGTATTTAAAAGTCTTTTAGTCATTTATTTGTTCGTTGGATCTGTAGCGCAGGCTGGTGAGCTTAACGGACCGGGACTTCGCGATGAATTGACGAAAGTTCTAGGTCCTGCTGCAATCCAAAAAGTTTTGAAAGACTCTAAGGACTACAGCTCTCCTATCGGTAAATTGATCGTTAAAAATGACTATGTCGATGGTCGCAATGCCAACGGCACTATCAATCTTCCTCTTTCCCCAAAAGACATCCGAATCACTTTGATCGACGGCGAAGATCAATTTGGCGTTTACTGTGACGAGGGATTCTGCAGTAATGGTAAATATGGAATCTTCTTCGTGACGATCGCATCTCAAATGGGCGTTCATAAAGCAGCCTCATTCGACTCGGTTAAGTTCTTGGTTCGAGTTGAATTAACAAACTCATTCCCGAAAACTGAAGATGGCTGGGACGATTCAAAAGGCAAAACGACAATCGAGGCGACTTTCATAAAGGAAGTTAAAATCGATATCTATAGCGCCGAATAGTCGTCTTGTAAAAAAAAGCAGTTGTTATGAATCCTTCGAAGCTTCTATGTTTCGAAGGATTTTTTTAATTAAAGAATATTGATTTCTTGCTGTACGCGGAGCTCGTTTGAGACTTTTTGCAGACCTTCGGGGATTTCGATCAAAGTGCCGCGAGGAATTTCCTGTTGAATTTTAAACTTGTGCATCCAAGCCAGGAATTCACGATCAGAACCGCGGCAGATCATCTGGCGGTCTTTGCCTTTTTCTTTTAATGTATCACCCACCACACGTGCCGCGGCGATGGCTTCAGGTTTGGATTTTCTCATTAGCAAATAACTTGTCGTTAATGTGCGGTTCTTCATAGGAAGTTGCTCTTCCATGCTTAAGAACCATTTAGGCGCATCGAAATGAATGCGGTCGTGGCACCAATCAGTTTTAGATTGAGTCAGCAAAGGACAAGGTCCTTCGTGCGTGCACGGTGCCCAGACGTGAAAGCCCTTTTCTAAAAGCTTCGCACGCAGTTCCATCAATTTGCGGCCATCTTGTTGAGTAGAGGGCTCTGCTATCATCAAAGCTTCGCATTCATAGGCCCAAGATGGCAGATCGCTTAGCTCCGTCAAAGAGTATGAGAATAGCGCCAAAGATTTCTTTGGATTTTTAATTTGCGATGAGCCAATCGCACGAATCCATTCTTGAGATTTAAAGAATGAAAAATACTTTTCAATCAAACGCTGTGGTTCTGTCGCACGCTCAATCAATGTGTATTTTAGATTCTGAGATTCAGACAAACTCAATGAAGCTGTCGCAAGTCCCGCTCCAAAGTCATAAACATCTTCCAAGCCTTGAAAGAAGCCACGCTTTTCGCCCTCGCCAATCACTGCACGCAAGCGAGCGGCATTCAAAGGCAAGTAATAGCAAAGATACGCCACCTGCGCCCAGGTTTCATGCCACGGAGTTTGGCCATCGGGTTGAGTGATAAAGAAGTCAGACAACGCTAAAACGCATTTCGCCAGTTCCTTGGAATCGTTCAAGGAGAGCTTGTAATCGGCCAATGCTTTCGCAATGGCCTCTTCAAAATTTGCGGGAACAGTGAAATGTCTTTGCATGGATGCCCGGGATTCTACAGAGTATTCAGGGCTTTTAGCAAATCTTCGACCTGGATTTCTTCCATAGCGTGGTCGTAAGGGGGATTTTCGTTCTTAGACACGAAAATTTTTACATTTTCACCACGGGCAGCCCAGCGACGGGGATGTTGCACGCGGATCGGGGAGTAAAGTCCTAAAACAGGTGCTCCCAGGGATGCTGCCATATGGGCAACTCCGGTGCTTGGAACCACGACGGCCATTGCATTTTTAAGGATCGTAAATAGTTCAGCCGGCTTTAGCTGATTTTGCAGGTTGATCACTTGAGAGTCGTTTTTAAAACGAGCTTTGATTTCAGTTAAGAATGGCTCATCTGCGGGGGTACCTGTCAGGGCCACTTTCGCAAACGGAGTGATCTGTTCAATTAAAGAAATATAGCGAGCTGTGGGCCAGTTCAGAGCGGATCCCGCCATTCCAGGGTGAACCACAACATAATTTTTCTCGGTGAGTGAATGCTTGTCCAGTAGCTCTGGATTTTTTGCCGCCAGCAATTTCAAAACTGGAGTGGGCGCTTTGGATTTTTCATCCAAAGCAAAGCGCAACAGATCCATGTTGTAATCGGCTTCGTGCTGAACAGCTTTGCTGCGACGCTGGCGAAGGCCTTTATTTAAAAACAAAAAGCTGTGCCACTGGGATTGAACTCCCGCGCGAACTTTAACGCCTTCTGCCCACAAAGCGAATGCCACCCACCATGGCGCTTGAAAACTAACCGCTACGTCGGGTTTGTATTCGCGAATAAATGCGCGCAAAGCTTTAAGGGAATTTTTCCAGTCGTCCTTTGAAAGTTCGATGTAAGAACGCTTAGGCTCTGCATTGTCAGGAACAAAACCCAACCCTTTAGCGATCACCCATTTCACTTCACAACTAGATAAAAACGAAGCCTGATCCACGCACATCGTGGAAATCAAATCTCCAATCTTATCCAGTCGTATAAGCAAAACTCGTTTCATTCGGTGCCAGGTCCTGTTTCTGTATGCGCCGCACCCCCAAAAGGTACGGCGTACCTTTTAGCGGTATTCTTCGATGGATGGACATGAGCAGATCAAGTTGCGGTCGCCGTAGGCGTTGTCTACGCGTCCTACTACGGGCCAGAACTTGTTCGTGCGCAACCACTCAACCGGGTAAACCGCCTCTTCGCGTGAGTAAGGATGATTCCATTCAGGTTTCATCATCATCTGCGCTGTGTGCGGAGAGTTTTTAAGTGCGTTGTTTTCTTTGTCCATTTTGCCAGACTCAACCGCGGCGATTTCGCCACGGATCGCAAGCATCGCATCGATGAAGCGATCCACTTCTTGTTTTGGCTCGGATTCAGTTGGCTCGATCATCAATGTTCCTGCAACAGGGAATGACATCGTCGGGGCATGGAAGCCGTAATCGATTAGACGTTTTGCAACGTCCGTCACGTCGATACCAGATGTTTTCTTGATATCGCGAACGTCGATGATACATTCATGCGCCACATATCCAGACTTACCTTTGTAAAGAACTGGATAAGCTTTTTCTAATTTCTTAGCGATGTAGTTCGCTGACAAAATCGAAACCAAAGTCGCCTTACGAAGACCCTCGGCACCCATCATAGTGATGTACGCCCAAGAGATCGGAAGGATCGAAGCCGAACCCCATGGAGCCGATGTCGTTGACGTGATACCGTTTGCAGGACCAGCTTCTGGAACCAAAGAGTGCTTAGGCAAGAATTCTTTCAAGTGAGCGCCCACACCGATTGGACCCACACCAGGACCGCCACCACCGTGAGGGATCGCGAATGTTTTGTGAAGGTTCATGTGAGAAACGTCAGCACCAAAAGTACCTGGACGGCACATGCCGACCAAGGCGTTCATGTTCGCTCCGTCCATGTACACTTGACCGCCGTTTGCGTGAACGATATCGCAGATTTCTTTGATACCTTCTTCGTAAACACCGTGAGTGGATGGATAAGTGATCATCAACGCAGACAAATTGTCTTTGTGTTGTTCAGCTTTTGCTTTTAGATCAGAAATTTCAACGTTACCCAAGTCATCGCAGTTCACAACAACCACTTGCATGCCAGCCAAAGCTGCAGAGGCAGGGTTTGTTCCGTGCGCAGAAGAAGGGATCAAGCAGATGTTTCTGTGACCTTGACCACGGGATTGGTGGTACTTACGAATCACCAAAAGACCCGCGTATTCACCTTGGGAACCCGCATTGGGTTGCAAGCTCACAGCTGCAAAACCCGTGATGTCGCAAAGTTTCGCTTCAAGGTCTTTGATCATTTCAATCAAACCAGAAGTTTGAGAAACCGGAGCAAACGGGTGAAGTTTGCTGATCTCTGGCCATGAAACCGGAACCAATTCAGTCGTCGCATTCAATTTCATTGTGCAAGAACCCAATGGAATCATCGAGTGAGTCAAAGTGATGTCTTTGTTTTGCAAGTGGTGGATGTAACGAAGAAGTTCTGTCTCGCTGTGATGCGAGTTGAACACCGGGTTTGTCATGAATGCCGATTTACGAGCCAAAGCCGCTGGGATTTCCAATTTCAAAGTATCGTCGATAGAGTGACAATCGAAGGCCGCTTTGTTGCCACCGTTGAAGGCCATCCAAACTGTTTCAACGTCAGTCAAAGTCACTGTCTCATCCAAAGAGATGCCCAAAGTCTTGTCGTTGATTTTGCGGAAGTTCATGCCCAGTTTTTCTGCCTCAGCCAAAATTCCTGCAGCGTTGTCAGAGATAACAGTAATCGTATCAAAGAACGCACCTTTGGAAACATTGTAACCAAGTTTCGAAAGACCATCAGCCATGATCGCTGTCAGGCGATTCACGCGTTGAGCGATTTTCTTAAGACCTTGTGGTCCGTGGTAAACTGCGTACATCGAAGCCATGTTTGCCAATAGCACTTGAGCAGTACAGATATTCGAAGTCGCTTTTTCACGACGGATATGTTGCTCGCGAGTTTGCAAAGCCAGACGTAATGCTTGTTTGCCTTGAGAGTCCACAGACACGCCAACCAAACGACCTGGCATCATGCGCTTGTAAGCATCTTTCGTTGCAAGGAAGGCAGCGTGAGGACCGCCGTAACCCAATGGCACGCCGAAACGTTGAGAGTTACCCACAACGATATCAGCACCCCACTCTCCCGGAGGAGTCAGAAGAGTCATTGCCAACAAATCAACTGAAGCTACAACGTGTGCGCCTTGGTCTTTATATTTTTTTGCAAGATCAGAATAGTTTTCTACAGCACCTTCAGTGTCAGGGTATTGGAAGAACACACCGAACGCTGGTTTTGCGAAATCGTAAGTCGCTGGATTCGTCACAATCATCTCTAAGCCCAATGGTTCTGCACGAGTACCCAGGACTTCGATTACGTGAGGATGCATTTTATCTGAAACCACAAACGCATTTGCTTTAGTTTTGCAAAGTGCGTGAGCCATGAACATCGCTTCAGCAGCAGCTGTTCCTTCATCAAGAAGTGAGGAGTTGGAAATTTCCATACCCGTTAAATCAGCAACCATTGTTTGGAAGTTCAAAAGTGCTTCCAAGCGACCTTGTGCGATCTCTGCTTGGTAAGGAGTGTATGCTGTGTACCACACTGGATTTTCAAAGATATTTCTTTGAATGATCGTTGGAGTGATGGAATCGTGGAAACCCAAACCGATATAGGATTTCATCACTTTGTTTTTGGAAACCATTGATTTCAAATGATTCAACAAACCGAATTCGGAAATACCGGGGCCTACGCCGTCGAATTTATGATCCGTGCGGATCTGAGAAGGAATAATTTTGTTGGCCAGCTCGTCCAAATTGGCGAAACCCAACTCTTTCAACATCGCTTGGATGTCAGAGTCGCTTGGACCAATGTGGCGGGGAATAAATTCATTTCTAGCAGATAAATTTTCGATTTTCATAAGCACCTCAATGCGCACAAGGAGCCTAGCATAACGGAGAAAACGATTAAAGCTTTGTGGAGGAAGCGACTCAGCTAATGCAAGGCAGTATGACTACTTTATCACAGGTCTGAATTCGGCTTCGCACTCGGCCATGATTTTTTTGGAATTCCCGCCCATTTGGCAGGCTTTAATCCAAGTACGGGCTTGGTTTTGGCGCTCGGAATCGGCCATAAATGCAGCCATTCGGCTTTGGAGCGAGGGAAGATTTGTTAACAGAACGGTTTCGATTCGCAGAGCCAGCAAAACCTTGTTTTTCGTGGTCAGGGATTCCTTATTCAGGACATCCTTCAGAATTTCGCGAACAGATAGGGGGACCGCTCGGGAAACCGAGTTCATCTGCCATATTTTAAAGCGGAACATGGGGTCCTGAAAGGCCTTGGAGCCGGCAGCGTTATAAAACTCCGTCAGATAGGGGGTGCGCTGGTTTAAAAGCATTTCCTGACTGATCGAACTCGGATTGCAAAGGGTTTTGCAAAATGGAGGCATTGTCTTATTTTGCAGCACTTTCTCCAGGCCCGCGAAAGAATCCAGTTCCGCCACATAGCTTTCGCCAATCTTCATCACTTCGTGAAGGTTGTGGTTGTTTCCGCTGTCGTCGTGGATATGGTTCAGCACGTAATAGGTGACTCCACCTATCGCAAGAAAAAGAGTTGTGATGCTGATAAATGCGAAAAGCAGAAGATGCTTCGCGATGACTTTAAAAACCTTCATTCAGGTTTAATCATCGCAAGTTGGAGAACGGATTTCAATGAATCGAGCGTCAGGACCAACGAAGGTCTAATTGCACTTTTGATGTTTGTAAACGGTGGCTACTTCTGCAGCGGATAAAGCTGTATTCCAAATCATGAACTCATCCATACTGCCCGTGAAAGCGTTGGCGGCGGGGGAGGTATAGGACGCATGAATTCCCATCAGGAACAACGGAAGTCCAGTATCGGCTCCAGCAGTACCAGAACCTGGTTGGGAGTAGGCATAGCCACCGTGGTTACCCGTGTTAGAACAAGTACCTGTGAAACGGGTGGTATCTGCGGCACCTGGGTTCGTAAGCTCGGCCCCATCAATATACATTTTAACACCGGTAAGATTGTTCACGTTGTCCGCCGTATACGTAGTCGTTCCATCCCAAGTGATGACGATGTGATGCCAGGTATTTGCGAAGTACGTTGAATTCAATCTACAAGTTTGCAGTTTCAAGTTATTGCTGGATTTGACTTTTACGAATTCCAGCGTGCCGTCGGAATAGATAGCGGCTAAATAACCCGAGTCGCTGTTGTTATTACTTTTATAAAAAAGGCGCTGCTGGCCGGAAGCGGGTAAAGCCATTTTCACCCAGAAGCTCCAGGTGCCAGCAGTCAAGTCTGTGGAAGAGTCTGTAAGAGAAATAATGTCTGTTGAAGTTGCACCGGTTGCGGTGATGGCTTGTCGAAAATTTGCAATCGACGAGTTGGCGTATGAAAGAGTCGCCGCCGTCATTGATGCCGTCGCATTGGCTCCAGTTGAGAAGCCTTTTGCGATCGTAGCACCATTTGAGATAGCGCCTACGGTCCCATCAAAGTGCCAAAGTGCTTTGATATTATTTGCTTTCGGCATAAAGGCCGCACGATCGGGGCTTTTGCATTCTTGGGAATTATGCGCCGACGGCAAGCCTGTTTGCGTGCCGGGAATCTGTGCCCGGGAGACTGACACAGAAAGCAAAATCATCATGATTGAGCCGATAGTTTTATTCATGATTAGTTATACCCTGTCGACCAAGTGATGTAACAATCGTAAGTCGATCCATTGTAAATCGTGATGATGGAATAAATCGAAGGTGTGCCCGCAACTGTTGCTTGGTTGGACGGAGAGAACTTCGACGAATTACAACCGGAGAAAGTGTAAGTACGAGAAGTTGTATCAGTAATCACCAGAGTATAGTGACCACCATTCGCCATATTCGATAGCGTGATTGTTGAACCACCCACGGAAGCCAATGTGTGAGTATTGCTTGTTGAAAGGTCAACCGCAGCGGCAGCTACAGTTGATGGTGTTCCAACCATGGCTGTGGAAGCCGTGATCGTGTTTGAGTAGCCAATTGCCAATCTTTCTGTATTGCTTGTTTGGAAGCTGATGTGACCATCGGAGTTCATCATCTGCATGCTTCCAGATTTTGTCTGGTCGGCCGTGCGTAAAGTTACCGCGGCACCATTTCCTGACGGAGTTGAGAAGTACACATAACCTTTGTGAGTGCCTGTACCATCGTATACTTTGGCAAGTAAAAGTCCTTTACCAGTCACAGAGGCGTAATCAAAGCCTCCTAAGGCAATACTGCTGTCCGTTGAGATAGTTGATTTCGAATAGTCACCTGTTGTACCGCCGGATACTTCAAGTGGATAAGCTGGTGAGGTTGGACCAATACCAACCTTACCTGTGGAAAGGAATGTCATGCGAGGCGAACCTGCCGTGTTGATTGTAAAATTGTTCGAATCAGCTGTGCCAATTGTTGCAGCTGCACCGAAAGAGTTACCACCGTTTACATAAACAGAAGTTGGCAAGTCCGTGGAAGCAATAGTTCTAAATGTTGGATTGCCATCAGCACCTGTTGGAGCCGCCAAGAAAGTTTTTTGAGTTTGGGAGCCAAAGCTCGAACCGGAGACGCTTACTGCCTGACAAGCCCAACCCGAAACAGTCCAAGTTGCAACGTAACCTGCAGTCGAACAACCGAAATCATAGAACTTACCTGTAGAATCCTTGATGACCATGTTGGAAGTTCCGGAATTTACACCCGTGAAGTTCATGTTAGTACCAAGGATCGTAGCACTTGCGATTTTAGATGTCGTCACCGCGCCTGTGGTGATCGTAGGGTTTGGATAAGTACCTGTAAGGTCTCCACCCGCAGTTGCACCGCTTTGCAATGCTCCTGTAATACGAGAGTCATCTCCAGCTGCAAAGGTAGTGGAAGTCGTACCCTGTAAGCTCGCGATTGTAATGTCTGTTGGCGCAGCCGCCGAACCTGTGGCATTACCTTTAAGAGTATTTGCAGCCATGTTTGCCATTTTGGCATTCGTCACGGCACTGTTAGCGATTGTTGCCGCCACAGAGCCAGTACCACTCGCCGTTACATCGCCAGTCAAAGCAGTGATGGTACCGCCACCAGTTGCGATATTAGTGCCATTGATTTTGAAATTACCAGTGATGTTAATGTCACCAGCGACATCAAGTTTATAGGCCGGAGAGGAGACTCCGACGCCCACTGCACCAGCAAAGTAGTTTTGATCGGAAGCGCCTTGCTGATAGATGCCGTAACGATTGGTCCCTTGAAGAGTTTCGATATATACACCGTAGGCATTGGTTAGAGTGCCAGCCGTAACGTCTGTAGCCACTCGTAAACCAGAGAATGAACCAATAGTTCCTGTGGTGCTGCTTTTCATGTGCGAGAATACGCCGTAGGAGTTAGTAACATTTCCTGTGCCGTACTTCGTAAGATAACCTTCTACTCCAACGGCAGTACCCAAAGTGCCTGTTCCACCTTGTTCAACGATACCGGCAGCACCGACAGTTTGGGCGCCCGACATGTTGGCATTGTCAAATTTAGCAACAGAGCCATTGCTGCCATAGAACACGGCCGTGGAAGCCGCCGTCGGATCTGCAGTTCCATAGAAGTAGTTCAATGCTGGTGCACCAGTGGTATTAGTCATCGTGCCAGCTACGTGTAAAGGAGATGTCGGCGTGGTTGTCCCAATACCGAAATTTCCGGTCGAAGTGATTCGTGCTCTTTCAGCAGAGTTCACGCGGAAAGCCATATATTGATTAGCTGGGGTCGCAGCATCTACTTGGTATTTAATAGAACCTTGCTGGGCACTCGATGTATTACCAAAATAGATCGTCGCAGGCTGGGAGTTCATTGTGTACATGTTCATACCCACACCACCAACAGCTTCTCTATCGAAAGAAGCTACGGATTCAGTGGATGGAGCATTCGAGGAACCAGCGTCACCTTTAACTGCTAGAACACCATTTCTGATATGAGCTTTATAAGCGGGAGCACCACCGATACCTACGTTACCAGCTGTGTCGATCGTGATACGATCTGTGTTGTTTGTTTTAAGAGTTAATTGATTGCTGTCGTTTGTTCCAAGGGAAGCGGCCGTACCGAAAGAGTTACCGCCGTTAACGAAGGCGCCAGTTGCACCAGTCAGTGAAGTGTAAGCACCAACAACTGTCCATACAGCGCCAGAGTCAGAATAGATTTTTTGCGTATCTGTCGCTACGTAAATGCGACCGGCAGTACCGGCAGCTGGTTTACTTGCATCCAAACCTGTAGCAACACTTGGAGTGCCACCAGCATTTTGAACACCGTCTGTGATTCCATAACCTGAAAGGGATGTTGGTTTGCCGGAAGTGATTTTTGCCCAATCAAGATTTGGAATGTCAGCAGCGACCAACGAAGCAGCACCCGCTGTTACACGGCCTTGAGCATCCGTTGTCACACTATAATATGTACCTGCAGTACCCGTGTTTTTCAGAGTCAAAGCACCTGTATTAGCAAGTGTCGCATCACCACTTACGCTCACCGCCGTTGCGGCATTCGAACCATCACCAACCCAGATTTTTCCGTTAGCTAGTGATGGCATAAGTGGAGTAGGAGCGGCACAAGACCAACCTGTCACAGACCAAGTAGCAACGTGACCTGCAGTTGAACAACCAAAGTTTGCGAATTTACCGGAAGAATCTTTAATAACAAGATTCGCAGTACCAGCATTTACGCCAGTGAAATCCATATCCGCACCGACGATAGTTCCATCAGCGATCTTAGAACTTGTCACTGCATTGGCAGCGATAGTCGCAGCGGCAGAGCCTGGGCCTGAAGCTGTTACGTCACCAGTTAATGCGGTGACATAGTTACCAGCATCTTGCTTGGCAACGAAAGAATCGTATTCAGTTTTACTGATAAGCCCTGCAGTCACACCCGCAGCCGAAGCCATTGGGATATTCAATGTATGAGCATTGGAAGCTGAAGACCAAGCAGGAGCTGTTCCAGAAGTACCTGGCGTTGCAAAAGTTTGCGCCGAACCAGATTCACCATTTAGGGAAGTTAAGCCAGCACCAGAAACTCCCAAAGCCTGAGCTGCAGAGCCGTCCCAGTATTTCACCTGATTCGTGGAAGTGTTAAACCAAGTTTTACCTTTGTCAGCAGCAGTCCAACCTGTGATCAGAGTGGTCTCTGTCGCGTTCGTGAAGTTACCAAGACCTAATGAACCCGTCATCACATCGCCAGCTTTATTTACCGGAGTGTACGTTAGAGCCGTCGTGATATCAGAAGCACCTAAGTTTGCACCTGTCGTCACACGACCTTTTACGTCGACAGTTACTTTAGTATACGTACCTGCAGAAACCACGCTCGCAAGAGTCAAGGCACCTGTATTTGCCAAAGTCGCGTCACCACTCATGGCAACTGACTGAGCAACATTCGAAGCGTCACCAACCCAGAAATTTGTATTTGCAAGAGAAGGAACCGCAACTGGAGCACAAGCCCAACCTGAAGCTGTCCAAGTCGCAACATGGCCAACAGTCGAACATGTATAAGTCACGAATTTACCAGACGCATCTTTGATCACAGCACCAGCCGTCGCTGAATTAGTACCTGTGAAATCCATGTCCGTTGCAGTGATTGTACCATCTGCGATTTTCGCAGAAGTTACGGCACCTGTTGCGATTGTAGGATTTGGATATGTACCAGTCAGGTCGCCACCAGCAGAGGCACCCGATTGAAGAGCGCCTGTAATGCGCGAGTCATTACCAGCAGCGAATGTATTCGCAGTTGTTCCTTGAAGAGAGGAAATTGTAACATCCGTTGGAGCTGCAGAAGAGCCTGTGTTGTTGCCTTTCAATGTGTAAGAGGCCATGTTGGCCAACTTCGCATTGGTCACAGCACCATTTGTGATAGTTGCTGCAGCAGAGCCTGGGCCTGTTGCAGTTACTTCACCTGTTAAGTCTGTGATAGCAGCCCCAGTGGAACCTACAGCAACTGCCGCAGTACCATTCCAGTATTTCAATTCATTCGTTGTCGAGTTAAACCAGATTTTACCTTTGTCAGCAGCAACCAAACTTGGGTCTGCAGCATTGTTTGAAACATGAAGGCTCTTGTTCGCAGACATTGTCATGAAACCAATGTTTGTGATGTTGTTGCTGTTCATGTCGATCGTGCCGGCCATTGTGCCGCCAGCCAAAGGTAACTTCGTCGCATCCGTCGTTGAAGGAGCTTGGCAACCCCAACCCACGGCAGTCCAAGTGGCAACGTGACCAACAGTGGAACATGCAAACTCAGCAAATTTTCCAGTGGAGTCTTTGATCACAATGCTTGAAGTTGCAATATTAGTTCCTGTGAAATCCATATCAGCTGCGACAACGGTGCCATCAGCGATTTTGCCTGAAGTAATTGCGTTGTTCGCAATAGTTGGAGATGGGTATGAACCACTTAAATCACCACTTGCGGAGCCGCCAGGGGCGATACCTGTAATAGTGGTCGGAGTAACTGAAGTGATGCGACCTGTGGCATCGACGGCAACCACTGGAACTTGAGTTGCAGAACCATAAGTGCCAGCAGTCACGCCAGAGTTCGCAAGAGAAACAGTCACGGTACCAGATGTACCACCACCAGTAAGACCTGTACCTGCTGTGACACCTGTCAGTGTACCTGTCGAGGTAGCGACGCAAGAGAACGTCGTCCCATTCCAGCTTAATGCCTGACCAGCAGCACACGAAGTTAAGCTTGCTTTCAATACTAGATCATTAATAGTTTTATCAGCCAATGTTTGTGCCGAGAAAGAAGACATGGCGAACGGAACCGAACGAATCGTGTTGGCTGGATCGATTGCCTGCCAACCAGTGCCGTCATGAAAGCTTACTTTCAAAAGACGTTCAGAAGTGGCAGATGAAGCCCAAGTACCACCACCATAACAGTTGTGAGTAATTCCGTTTGTGAATGAATCAGAAAGTTTATTCGCACCACCGGCAGCATAAATCACATTGCCGTCGCCGATAGCGATATCAAAGATACCATCAGAGTTTTGCATGTTGATGTGTTGGCGCTCTTCATAATAAAGAACACACAATCCATCGGTGGACGTAATTTGGAATCTGAAAGAGACGTCGTTGTAGTTTAGTGCATTGCCAGTTGAATCAACGATTCGACCTTGATATGTGAGTTTTTGTGGAGACGCTGTTGCCACAGATGCTATAAACCCGAGCAGTATCAGCGCAACCACAGTTATGATTTTTTTACCGATTCGCATGAGACGTCCCTGTTAAGAATTCGTTAAAAAACGTTCCTTAGGACTCTTCGGTAAGACAAATCAAATAGTTAAGTATTGTTGCCAAATTGAAATTGAAAAAAAGATCACTTTATTGCGGAACACCTTCGGGTAATGCCAAATTCAACTAATAAGATTTGGTAAAGGAATAATACGAAGATTCGCTTTTTGAAAAAGCGAGGAAGGCATAGCATAAGTATCAAAAACAGACCTATGTCTATGCCTTATTGAGACAGTTTTACTTGCGAGTAGCCTTTTTTGTAGCCTTGCGAACTGCCTTTTTAGCGGTTTTAACAGGGCGTTTCGCGGCAGCTTTTTTAGCTGTTTTTGCAGCGCCTTTTTTGGCCGTCATTGTTTTTTTGAACAAGGCTTTTTCCAATTTCGTTTTTTGAACGATCGCTTTTTTCTTAGCGACTTGGATGTTCTTTTCTAGAGCGTCCGCAGATTTTTTGATTTTTGCAATTGTCGTCGTCACTTCTTTTTCAAGCTTCTCTTCAGAGGCGCTCAAAACTTTTACGATCTCTTGGTATTTCTGCCAAGCTTGCTCGATCTTCTGTTCTTTGGATTTATCGAATTTGCCTTTAAGGTCGCCTTCGCGTTTTTTGATTTCGTCGCTCAAAGTTTGGAAGTTCTCAAGAAGGCTTTGTACGTTCTTGTTCTTTGAGAGGTTATTCAAAAGTTTCTGAAATGATGCAGATGACATGATCTTCTCCTTTCAAGAGCTCGGAAACCACTTTACACCCGTGGTTCCCGATTTAAAAGACTCGAACTGTTATTTTGACACAAAAGTAATGGTGTCTAGCCAAATTTCGCGATTGTTAGAGAATCTGCCTGGGAATTTTTCAGTCGCCTTTTCACGAAGCGGCATTGCGTGCTCCGAAATATAGGATTTAATAGAGTCTTCACTCTCGACTTTAAATACGACACGAAGTTCTTTTGCCGAAGATTCCATTGCGCCGCCTTTGCGAAGGCAAAGATCTGCACTGATAAATCCAGGGATTTTCAAGGCTTGAGGAATGTAGTCAGTTTTCAACCACTCTACGTACTCATTGTAGACTTCGTATTGAACTGTAGTTTGCACGATATAGGTAACCATTTGTGAATTCTCCTAAAGAGTAAATTTAAAATCTTTGATCAAAAGTCCTGGCAGTTTTTTCCCACCCCAGGCACGAGAGTTGTAAGTGTCGACCGAAGGATCAATGTCCTGGAAGTTCGTCACTGCCAAAAGGTTCTCACCCAGGCAATCAAACAAACTCTCATCCCAACGCATATCTGCGATAGGAGCGACGATTTCGCCGTTCTCAACCCAGAAGCAAGCATATCGAGTCATCCCCGTGATTCGTGCTGTGGGACGGTCCGACCAATTCAAGTAGTGAAGGTTGGAAAGGTAAACACCGGTTCCAAGCTCCTTCAAAATATTTTCCTTTGCCAATGTTCCCGGCAAGATTTCCAAGGCGCGTGGTCCTTCGTTTGGACCAGCCAGGTTTCCTTCAACGCCGTACTCTTTCGCGGTGCCTGACGAAATCAAGAAAGTCTTAAGCTGACCTTGATTGATCAATTCCACTTTCTCTGGGGAAACTTCACCCAGGGAATTGAATGGGGGAGTCAGACCTGTCGAGAAATTTTCGCGCATCGAGAAAAGCGGGGAGAATGATTTTTCTTTATCCGCCAGTTTTTGCAGAGGGCTGCTACCTTGCTTGTAAGCACTGTAGCTCATCGCACTCCAGGAAAACATCGAAGCCATTTCAGCAACCGCTGCTGGTGCCAGATAAACTTTGTAAGGCCCTTGAGGTAAAACTTTTTTAGGACGGTCCATCAGCTTTAGCTGGTTTTTGTTTTGTGCCAGATTTGCGGCATATTCATTTTGATTCCACTGCGTCCCAGCGTAAGTACCTTTCACAGCCTTTTCGCCCATGTACAAAGAGTAATCGATAAAGAATGAATCCGTCGCAAAGAAATGATTTTGTCCTGCAGAGTTGCGGCTCGCAGAAACGCGAGGCCCTGCGCAGTAAATACCGGCCAGGTCAGAGCCTTCCGCCGGTGCAATCAGTTTTTCAAACATCTCTTCGTGAGAAAGCAGACTGCCTTTGATATAGTTGCTGCTGGTGCCGTTGTTGCGCATCGGAACTTGCTTAGGATCTTCCGGTAACAATTCACACTCTTTGCGAGCCATCTCAAGAATTTCTAAAGCGCGTGCCTTGTCGAGGTCTGCAACACCTGTAATTTCAAAAGTGATGCGAGCTGTGCGCTGATTTTTTTGAAACTGCATGCTGATCGTGCGTTGCTCAACATGCGTGTTCTGACGAACTTTGTTATTATTGATACGAACAAAGACCGAGTCTTCGGCGTTCAAATTGATATTCGCCTCTTCGCCAGATTGAAGTTTTGCAAAGATCTGATCAGCAATCGCATTAAATGTTTTTTGCGTTGTTTCGATAAAGTTCATATTACGCTCCAAACACTTCCATACCACCGAACAGGCAGTAAGGAGTTGTGTGACCCACGCGGATCACTTGGTTAGGTTCACCTTTGCCGCAGAAAGGGGAGCCGTATGTTTCACGATTCTCGCTGACGGCTTTCAAAGAGTTCCAGAACTTCACAGTCGTTCCGCGATAGTTTGGATTTTTCAAAGTTTTAGTGATTTTGCCGTTTTCAATCATTTGCGCGTATTCGCAACCGAATTGGAATTTGTTGCGGTAGTCATCGATCGACCAGGATTTATTGGCGTGCATGAAAACTCCACGCTCAACGGAAGCGATCATATCTGAAAGCTTGGACGTGCCTGGCTCTAAGTTGATATTTGCCATACGGTCAATTGGAGCGCGATTCCAGCTGGATGAGCGGGAGTTCGCAACACCTGGCAGGCTTAAGCGCGCTTGAGATTCAAGACTGCCTAAACCACGGAGAAGAACGCCATCTTTGATCAAGTATTCTTTCGTCGCCTTAACGCCAGCATCGTCAAAGGCATAGGAAGCCATCGCATCTGGAACTGTGGGATCGAAAGTCACGTTCATGAGTTTCGATCCGTATTGAAGTTTCCCGAAATCTTCAGGCTTCACAAAACTCCAGCCGGCATAATTTCTTTCGTCACCCAGGATACGGTCGTATTCAAGCGGGTGACCGATGGACTCGTGCACTTGCAATGTCATTTGGTCCGGAGCGATCAGCAAATCCAAAGTTTCTGAAGGACAGTTTTCAGCGGTCAACAATTCCAAAGCTTCTGTTGCGATGATTTTTGCGCTGTCCAAGATCGCTGTACGATCAAAAACTTCCGCACCAATCTGATTGCATCGAGCCAATCCACCACTTTGAGAGCGCTGTTGGACTTCACCAGCATCAGCCGCTGTCGCGTTGAAGTCTGTACTAACGATAGAAAACTTTTGATGAACGTCAGAACCGTGAGTGCTGACGACAGAGAATACCGACTCAACAATCATCGCCATCGCAATACGGTTGATGATTTTATCAGAAACTTTCATCGCACGAGTCGCATCAATAAAAAGATCTGTGATTTCTTTAGCAGAATAAGAATCCATCGGACGAACAACCGGAGAAGAATATTTTCCCTGCGCAACCGGTCTTTGCAAAACAGAAAAGTCATGGACCTTAAAAGAAGAAGCCTGACGAGCCATCAACGTCGCTTTGTCAAAAGCACGTTTCACGCCCTCCGCAGTTAAGTCACTAGTTCCCGCATAACCAAAATGACCATTAACAAGAACCTCAACCATCAATCCATTATCAAAGCTAATGTCACTTGTTTCGAATTGCTCATTACGAATCACACGCCAAGTAGTCTTCTCTGAAACCAGTCTTAACTGAGCCCACTCAACGGACCCCTTCAGGCTATTTAGCGTCTTATGCAAATCTAGCATTTTCTACTCCCTTTAAAATTCTAGGTTTCAATAACAACCAGGGGAGGGAAAAACAACCCTTAATACTTGTTTTTGTTCAATATTCCCGGAACTTCTTTCCCTATGCGCGCTGGCGTTTGCGTGTCTCCTGTGGGAGAGCCGCGCCGCTTAGCTCAGTCAGTCCTCGCTCGTTTTGTTTCGGAGTCTTTATTTGGTTCCCGAGCTCGATGTTAGGATTTCGGCTGTTCTGCGACCGTTTTGGCTGGCAGATGGCGGTGCCCATCCACGAAAAAATTCTTACTTTTTCATTTTTTCTTACTGGAGACATTTTTTGTTTCTGGTGCATCTTGACCCCGAATTTTTGAGAAGGAAGGCCGAATTTTTCTCTTCACTTTGACACTGAACTTCCTCTCCAGGCGAACCGGAGTTTTCGGTGTCAAAGTGACCAGAAATCAATTGGCAAGGAGATTGCTTTAGAAGAAAGGCAGAGAGAATCCCGGAGTCATGAGACTCGAGGGGGGGAAGGGGAAAACCATGAGAATTCTTTTAGCACTTGGAACTACATTATTGCTTTCTTTTATCGCTAGCTGGGCACCCGCTTCGACTTTGACTGCAAAGTCAGAATGTTCACTAAGCAGCGAAGGAATTTATGATGGTTTGTGGGTTAAACATCGGATCACAGTGGGAGACCAGGTGGTCTATGGAGCTGATGATCTTGAAGCCATCTCTGCTGAACTTGGTGCCCTTCGTACTCAAGGTCTTTGCCAGTAAATCTGACGCGTGCTTGCTACCAAAAGTAAGTCCGTACCATTAATCTGCGGGGACTTTGGATAGAAATACTTTTTTAAATCAACATTGGAAGACATATCCCGCGATGCCCGCTGATGCGAAGGCGGCGGGACGAATTTATCAGATTGAACGCGAAGCGGGTGAATTGGAAGTCACTTTGATTCGTGACGGGCAAGAGCAAATCATTTCCTTTGAAAAAGCCCCACCGCAATCGGAATTTTTGATTGAAGGCGACATCGTCGCTGCGGTTTCTGCGACGGAATTGATTCTGCTGGCTCCCAATAAATCAGCTCTGCCAAATCGCACATTTAACAAAGATATTTTGGAAAAATGGAATCGTTACGTGGAAGAGGTTCGTCACTTTTTCCGTCGCAAAAATTTCTTGGAAGTGAAAACGCCTTCTTTGGTGGTATGTCCTGGAACGGAGCCGTCGTTGGACGTGTTCTCGACAGAACTTAAAATTGGTTCCCGCAAAGAAAAACTTTATTTGCCAACCAGCCCTGAACTGCATTTGAAAAAGGCCTTGGCCTTAGGTGCTGAGAAAATTTTCGAAATCGCACCTTGTTTCCGTAATGGCGAAGTGACGGAACGTCACCAACCGGAATTCAATATGTTGGAGTGGTATCGTGCTTACGATACTCTAGGAGCTATCAAGCAAGACGTGATTGATTTGGTTCAGCACCTGGTGAAGGTTTTAAAATTCCCAGCTCCTCGTCAGATCAAGAGCTATTCCGTGGCGGAACTTTTTAAAATCCATTGTGGATTTGATCTCACTCCGGAAACTACAAAAGCTGAATTAAAAGCACTCGCCCAAAAATTAAACGTGGATGTCCACAGTGCAGAAAGCATCGACGATTATTTTTTTCTGATCTTCATGGAGAAAATCGAATCTCAATTGCACGGCGAAGATTTAATTTTTGTTGAAAAATATCCTCCTTACCAAGCGGCCCTTGCTCGACTGACGCCAGATGGTTGGGGAGACAGGTTCGAGGCGTATTGGCACGGTCTTGAGCTTTGCAACGCGTTCCACGAACTGAACGATCCGCAAATTCAAAGACAGCGTTCTGAAGAAGATCTGCAAAAAAAACAGGATTCGCATAAGGAAATGATCTCTTTGGATCCAGAATTTTTCCAATGCCTGGATGCAGGTTTGCCGCCAAGTGGGGGGATTGCTTTGGGAGTTGAACGCCTGTTCATGGCCCTGCACGGAATCAGAAAAATCTCAGATATTTCCGTTTTTCCAAAGTAGGCATAAAAAAAAGGGACCGTGGGGTCCCTTTTTCATTCAGTAGAAAGAGTGAGTTACTCTTTGCCGCCGTTGATGTCTTCTTTAAGTTCTTTACCGACTTTGAAGAATGGAAGTTTCTTTTCTTCGACGTTGATGATTTCACCCGTGCGAGGGTTGCGGCCTTTATAAGCACCGTATTGACGATTCACGAAAGAACCAAAACCACGGATTTCGATACGGTCATCACGCATCAACGCTTCAACCATAGAATCGAAGATTGTATTCACAACGGTCTCTGCTTTCACTCGAGTGATACCAGCTTTTTCAGAGATCAAATTAATCAAATCCGCTTTAGTCATCGTCCAGATCCTCTAGAACATAAAGTATTGATAACACTCCCGATTATACAGAGTGTGTGGGGGCTGACTACCACTTTTCAATGATTTAACTCATTGCTTCTTATAACTTCCGGTGCTGAGCAGGATTTTACGGTAGGCATCAATGACGGCCTGGACCATTTTGCCCGTATCGAACAGGTCCATGACGCGCTGACGCGCTCTTTCGCCGATCTCATCTGCGGGCATTGTTCCTGAAAAGATCTCCACCAAAAGGTTTGAGATCGAATCTACGTCAGCTGGGCGCAATAAGAACCCGTCGCGGCCATCTTCGATGATATTTGCGATCGGGGAAACTTCAGATCCCATGACGACTTTTTTCTGAGCCATGGCTTCCAAAGTTGACGGCTCAAAACCCGTACTTCTGGAACCCATGTTGATGAAAACGTCGCCCAAAACGATATAGTCTTCCAATTCAGAAGCCGGTACCGCACCTGCGAGGATTACACGATTACCCAAAGCCAAATTCAAAACCTGGTATTCCACGTCTTTAAACTTAGGCCCGTTACCAACAACGATCAAATAGCTATTCGGCTTTTTTATCGCGACCTTTTCAAAGGCTTGCAATAAAGGAAGCATTTCCTGCGCATCGGTCATGTCATTGATCGTGACGGCGATGTGGGAATTTTCCGGCAGGTTTAATTTATTTCGCAACTCCAGGGATTGTTCTTTGGGAGTCAAATCCCCCAGGTCAATTCCATACGGCACTGTATAGGTATGAAAATCCGGATACAGATAATATCTTTCCAGGATGATTTTCTGCTGGGGATTGGTCACAAAGATGCCATCCGCTGTGGAAAGAAGTTGGCGATCGCCACCATAATAAGTCGTCAGAAACTTATAAGCTGTCGCAAGGCCCGTCGTCAGAATACTTGGCAAGGTTTCCTGCTTCATCGCCAGGATCGCAAACAATTGTGACATTTGCGTGGCTTCCACGTCGTAAGCGACTGCCACTTTCAGATCTTTTTTACGATTGCCGATGCGATAACCCGATTTATCAATCGAATGCACAATGTGAAACGGTGTTTCGCGGTGAAGCTGCATGAACTTTTGACGAACCGCCATTTGAAAGCGCAAGTGAGCAAGATTTTTTTCACCCTCGTTCAGATAAAACACGCGAACACCATCGCGGGTCACTTCAGGTTTTTTTAAAGGGGAGTTCGCGGAAATAACCGTGACCTTATGTCCCTCGCGAGCCAGGCCGCGAGCGATAGGCCACAAAAAACCATGATCAGTTGCCCGACTAAGAATCGGAAAACGATGCGAGGTCAGGCAAATGTTAAGAGATTCCGGCAGTGCGGATTTTTTCGCGAACATGAATAAAGATTAAAAGACTATCTGGCAGAAGCCAAGGCCCGATTGTACAGTCGGTTTAATTCATTCATGGATGAATCAACAATATGACTGCTTTGTGCCCAGTCTTCAGAGAGGGCTTCGGGTAACGATAAATTTGTACGCTCTAAAAGTTTAACCAGATCCTTGTGTAAACTGTCGGCATTCAGTACCCAGCAATTCACAGTGTTTTTCCAAAGATCCGCGTGCACGCTGGTCTGTTTGGAATCCAAGATCAAAGTCGATTTCGCCTGGATCGCGCGCATATAATACTCAGTCATTTCCACAGGCGTAAAAGACTGCCCCGCCATCACGAAAGCGACAGATTTCTCTAATAGAATTCTGGATAGATGAGGGGAGATTTCTCCGGTCACCACCCAGCGGTCACCGCAACCGTTTTTTTCCATCCAGTTGGCGAAGTGTTTTCTTTCGCGCAGGGACCAGTGGGAATAGCTGCCCCACAAGACGACTTTATGACGACGAGCCAGCATTTTTAAACGGGCAAAACGATCGGACTCGGGATTAAAGCGGCCTTCACGAAAGGGCAGGACGAAAAATTCTTTATCTTGGATATTTGATAGCAAGGAAACTTCGTCTTCATCCAAAGCACCCAATTGCTGCTGTTGATTTTTAAAATCTAAAGCCGGTGGCAAAATACCGCGACCTTGTTTTGTCGAGCGGACGTTGAGGCCACGCAATTGTGCCAATGATTCGACTGTCGGAAAAGTGATGATGTCACTTTCCTCGACCAGATAACGAACGGGATTGGATTTTTTCAGACCGCGTTTGATGTGCAATAAAGATGTCGTCAGCACACAGCTGGGATGGGATTTTGCGAAAGTCGACAAAATCACCTGGGCTGCGTTCATGCGATCATCGTCTAAAATCAGGTGTAAAATATGAGGCTGCATTCCGAAAAGACCCGGAATGATTTTTAAACCTTCCAGTACAGACCACTTTTTAAAATAGGCCATGAATTCAATGCCGTTAGTTGTTTCTGGAGGGACGTCGCCATAACTGGTTAGTACTGTTACTTCATGTTGTTGGGAGCGCAATGCTTGAGCCAGCTGCCATGTCGTGCTTTGAACTTTGGTACTAACGAGGATTATTTTGGCCATTCAAGTCCCAGGGCTTTGTAGATTCTGTTCAGAATCTTACGATTGGCTTCGGGGATATTACGGTGTTTTAGTTCTTCCGGATGTATCCACTCAAGCATCATGTGATGTTTGGCGCGAGGTTCGCCTTTCCAATATAGGATTTCATAAAATAATATGAGAATCCCTACATCTCCATAAGAATGAGTGCACGCTAGTTTTAGGTCGCCGACTTCAGCTTCAATACCAAGCTCCTCGTCGAGTTCACGAGCCAAAGCTTGTTCAGGTGTCTCACCACTTTCGATTTTTCCACCGGGAAATTCCCATTGCCCAGCTAAGGAATTATTTTCGGGGCGTTGGCCGACCAAGATCTTTCCGTCTTTGCGCAGAAAGCCTGCAACGACGGGAATCCAATGACCCTTGCGGATTTTTGGTTTTCTTGGTTTTAACTCAACACTATCTTCCGACATTTTTCCTTCCAGCTGCCACATCATGGAAAAAGCTTGGTCCATGAAATACAAGTGCAGAGTAAATTTGAACAAGATCTGCGCCCATTTGCAATCTTTCAAAGACATCTTCCGGAGTTAAGACCCCTCCGGCGCTTACTAATAGCATTCCTTGACGCTTTTTGCCTAAAGTTTCAACAGCAATTTGAAGTGCGCGTTGAGATAGGTTCTTTAATGGCGCACCTGACAGGCCGCCTTCATTAGGAAAACGACATCCATTTGGTCTCATCAAGGTCGTGTTTGTTAACACGAAGCCATCCACTCCAATTTCCTGGCAGTTTGCGACGGCTTCGGCAAGTCCTTCTTCGCCCATATCGGGGCTCAATTTGACCAAGACAGGAGTTGGCTCATAGTGGGAGACTCGATCCAAGATAGGCTTCAGCAAAGCACCCAAGTTTTCTTTTTTTTGCAGCTCGCGAAGACCCGCCGTGTTTGGGCTCGAGATATTCACCACGAAAGCATCAGCCCAAGGGCGAAGCTTATCGACCAGCTCAAGATAATCATTCACTGCGTGGTGATTTGGCGTCTGGCGATTTTTCCCGATATTTACAAAGACCGGAGTCCTAAAGTTCGGAGCGTAAGAAGCAAGATTATAAAATACTTCATCAGCACCGTGGCTGGGGAAGCCCATTTTATTCCACATTGCCGTCAGCTTCATGTCGCGATCCATGATTTTACCCGGATTTGGAGCTTGCGGCTGAGGAGTGACGGTCCCGACTTCTACGAAACCACATCCCAATCTCCACCAGTCACTCAAGTGTTCCGCATCTTTATCCACGCCACCCGCAATGCCCAAAGGATTTGGAAATGTCATGTTTCTCCAGGTGAAGGAGTTCCAATGGGGAGTTTTTTTGCCGTGAAGATAAGAAAGTAAAGGAAGCGCGTAACCGTTAATATCATGGGCGAGTTTAGGAGGAAGCAGAAGCCAAGGACGCATGAGAAAAACACTCCAAAAATAAATACAGAAAAAGGCAAAAAAAAAGGTGGGTTTTGAAACCCACCTTTTTGAAACTAGCGAGGGTAAAGACCTCTCAAAAGCATCGCTTTCTCGAGACGTTGAACAGAAACCGCCATCGCAGCAGATCTCATATCCACGTTCTTTTCTTTCGACATTGCGTAACCTTTGTCGAAAGCTTTAGTGATAAGAGTTTTCAACTTAGCATTTACTTCGTCTTCATCCCAGAACAACGCCATCGTGTCTTGAACCCATTCAAAGTAAGATACGATTACGCCGCCACCATTGGCGATAACGTCTGGAGCGATGAACACACCACGTTTAGAAAGAATTTTTGTAGCTGCATTCGTGATAGGACCGTTCGCACCTTCAACGATGATTTTCGCTTGGATTTTTTCAGCGTTGTGAGTGTCGATTTGGTTCTCAAGAGCGCAAGGGAACAAAGCATCACATTTAACTTCAAGCAAATCTTCATTGCTGATTGGTGTTGCTTTTGGATAACCCTTCAAGAACTTGTGAGCTTTGATGTACTCAAGTACTTCAGGGATATCAAGACCGTCACCGTTGAAGATACCACCGGAAACGTCAGAAACTGCAACGATGCGTGCGCCACGATCGTAAGCAAATTTAGCCGCGAAGGAACCCACGTTACCGAATCCTTGGATCGCGATAGTGGAATCTTTCATGTTCATTTTGCAAACTTCGAAAGCTTTTTCAGCTACGTAAACCACACCCAAACCAGTTGCGTGGTTACGACCCAAAGATCCACCGATTTCAACTGGTTTACCAGTTACAACACCCGGTTGTGCAAAGCCGCCTTGCTCTTGAGAGTAAGTGTCCATGAACCAAGCCATAGTTTGTGGATCCGTGCCCACGTCTGGAGCTGGGATGTCTTTAGTTGGTCCAACGAATGGGCCAATCTCAGAAGCATAACGACGAGTTAGATTTTGTTTTTCAGTGCGTGACAATTTAGTTGGATCAACAGTGATACCACCTTTTGCGCCACCCAATGGAAGACCAAGAACAGAGTTTTTGAAAGTCATCAAAGCCGCAAGACCCACAACTTCTTGAAGATCTACGTTTTGGTGATAACGAATACCGCCCTTGTAGGGTCCCAATGTAGGAGAGTACTGAACACGGTAGCCTGTGAATACTTTCACAGAGTAGTCGTCCATACGAACTGGAACGGAAACCGTGATGCAACGACGAGGGCGTTTTAGACGCTCAAGAACGTTCGGGTCACAGTTAATAATTTTTGCGGATTCATCTAGAGTTTGGATAGCGTTTCTGAACAACGGCCCGTCGTACAGGGGCTCAATCTTGTGGTCCATGTTAATGTGTCTCCTTAAAAATACACGCTGGCAGTTTAATGAAGTAAATACTCAGTGTCACTCGGGAAAAAAGCTGATGACTCGGTGGTTCTTTTTCCACACAATTAGACCTATGTCTCGTTCTCTAATGGTTCTCATCATCAGCGCATTTCCATTTTTCACTTTTGCACAGAAACCTGCATCACCTCAGCAGGCGTTTATCGAGCAGTTTCAAAGCCCTCGAATCTGGTTTCCAGCAATAGATAACCCTATTCTTGCCGACGCCCCGGGGCGTTATCCAGCAGTTTTGAACTTTCTATTCGAAGGTATCCTAGGCTGGACGCCAACAGGGGAGGGACAGTCCGTCACTGACAATTGCAACATCTCAGTGTGGGCCTCCCGTTTACAAGATCCTCGCGTTGCAGTTTCTGCGCAACTTCAAGGTGGATTGATGCAGAAGTACCTACAAGAGTGTGGCTCGCAATTGCAGACAGAAGACTTGGGCGAGATGGTGAATGTACGTCGTTATCTGACGATGCGTTACAACGCCTACGAGCATCCGTTTCTTCGCCGCGTGGTTATTAATCTTCCGGGGAACGTGAAGCTGAAAGGATTGCTAGCTTTAAAGGGGGATTCCAAACGTCGTCCGTTAGTGATTTTCCGTTCGGGAATTTTTTCGAGTATCGAGGACTTCAGACCTGAACGTGCCTGGATGATGATGTTATTTGAACAATCACCATTCAATGTTTTGTTACTCGAAAACCTTACCAGTGCAGATTTCATTGCGAACAACAATCAGTTTTCATTCGGCGGATATGATGAAGGAATTCAAAATATCTTGATCGCCCAGATGCTTCGAAATCCCACAGAACCTTTGTCTCGCGTGGTGGATAGCGTTCATATCATGGGGATGAGCTTGGGTGGGCCTGGAGTTTTGTTCTCTTCATTATTGAACAAGTACAACTCTCCAGCTGGTTCTCCGTTGATTCAAAGTTTCTTGGCATTGTGCCCGGTGATTAATTTGAAAGAGACGATGGAAAGTTTAACGAACAGTGGAACTCGCTCGGCCTTTATCGATTTGTGGGGACGTCGTCGTCTGCGCGGTATCGAAGAAAAATTGCCGGGAGTGGTTCAATACGACAGCTTTAAATTCATTCACAAAGCAGTTTCCGAAGTGGTCAGAACCTATCATGGTGGTCTTTCGTACATCAATTCTGTGAAATTGCCGCCAGGAATGAAAGACAGTGAAGACTTCTGGGGATTGAACAACTTTTGGCCCTACTATAAAGACGTTTCTGAACCTGTGATGATTTGGGCCACAGATCACGATTTCATGGTTCCGTATGCGATCAATGCACAAAAGATTTCAAATAAAGTGATGAAAATTGACAGTCGCAATATACGTGTTGTGGAATTTCCAGAGGGATACCACTGCACGTTGCCAGTGGCGTACGACTGGAAGCTTTCAAGCTCCATGTTCCAATCCTATGTTCTGTCTCACTCGCCGCATTTCAAAATGCGCGCGAACAAATTGAATATGGAATTAAGTGATGAAGAGTGGAAAGACTTTTTTGTCGGCACAACCACCACAAGATACAAAGTGGAAGAGCCTGGCAAAAAGAAAAACTTCGTGAATTTGGAAATCGAATTGAAAAATTCCAAAGGCAAAGAGAAATCCATGAGCTTTAGTTTGCCACTATCAGAATTTGATTTCCGTTTTCACAACCCAGAACTGACGAATTCTGAAAAAGAAATGATCGTCCGCTGGATCAATCAAAACTTGAGCGTCGCTGTTGTAGACATTGCCGGAAAACCGAACTTGCAGGTATCTTGGGCTGTTGCCCAGTAAGTTGGGGCATGTCTTTCTGCAATGTTTTTTGGGGGAGATTTCTTTCTCCCTGAATCTGCGGTTTCCTTGGTGGATGGGGACTTCTCGTCGTTCGTTTCTTAAATCTGGCTTTATTGCTGGTTTGATGGGTGCTTTTGCGCGCACGGGCTTGGCGGAACCACAGGTTAAAATTGTTCCTTTGAAAATTAGATATACTCCGCTTGCGAATCCTATTTCGGATTTGCGGGAACGGTATGATGTTGTCGTCATTGGTTCTGGTTATGGCGGTTCTGTCTCTGCGGCTCGATTGGCGGGGCGTTGTCGTGTGGCGGTTTTAGAACGTGGTCCGGAGCGACCACCGGGAAGTTTTTCTGAAAAGTTTGAAGACGTTCGCAACGATATTCGCTGTAAGAAAAATCCATTTGGTTTGTTTGAGGTTCACGCCAATCACGAAATGGATGTTTTAAATGGGAATGGTTTGGGCGGAACTTCGTTGATCAATGCCGGAGCCTTAGTTCGTCCTGATCGCGAAACAGTCCGCTCGCCCGAATGGCCACAAGCTTTGGTGGAAGAAGTTCATTCAGGGCAGTTTGAAAAGTACTATTCTCGGGTGAAAAGTATGCTGCAAGGACAGGCTTTTGATCCTCGGCGTATGAGCAGCGCAAAAGTGCGAGCCCATGAATATGCGTCTCACGAACTCGGTGTGGAGGTGAAGTTTCCACCGGTTGCAGTGAACCTGTATGGTGAACAAGCGCAACAACCTGGAGTGACTCAGCCTAAATGCATTGAGTGTGGAAATTGTTGCTCGGGCTGCAATACCGGCGCAAAAAACACTTTGAATATGAACTATCTGCCGCTTGCGAAAAATCAAGGCGCTGAAATTTTCACGCAAATCGAAGTTTTATGGATTGAAAAGCTAACTGCGGGCTATCGCATTCATTGTCTGTACGTTTCCCAGAACGGTGAAAGGATTCGCAAATCTGTTTTAGCAAAACAGGTGATTGTGTCGGCAGGAACCATGGGGAGCACCAAGCTATTATTAAATTCTCAAGAACACGGATTAAGTCTTTCAGAGAAGTTGGGGCAAAGATTTTCCGGTAACGGTGATGTTTTGGGTCTTTCCTTCAACACCGCCTTTCGCACGAACGCGATTGGATTTTCCTCGGCCAGTCGGATTCGCGTGGATATGAAACCGGGTGCGGTTATTTATTCGATAGCAGACTATCGTAACAAAAAAAATCTGTTCGATCGCTTTATTATCGAAGAGGGAACTTTTCCTGGTGCCTTCACAATTCCGCTAAGACTGGCGATGGGAGTGGCGAAGTTTCGTATTTCAGCATCGCGATACCTGCGCGTGGGACGCGATATTACTCTGTCCAAAGATATTGAAAAGGGTGCTTTAAATTATTCGATGGTTTACCTGGGTATGGGGCATGATCGCGCCGACGGAAAACTACAATTAGATCGCAAAGGTCGCATTCGTGTGCATTGGCCCGAGGTCAAGCATGATCCCATTTATCCCACAATTGATCGCGCGATGAAGGTGCAATCCCGCGCACTCGGTGGAAATTTCGTGATGAATCCAAGGACTTTAATTATCAATGGGAAAAATCTGGTGACGGTTCATCCTTTGGGTGGATGTGTGATGGCGGACTCGGTGAAAAATGGAGTGGTTAATCATTTGGGCCAAGTTTACCAAGCAGATGGCAGTTTGCATGCAGGACTTTTTGTTTTGGATGGATCGATTGTGCCGACAGCGCTCGGGGTGAATCCGTTATTAACGATATCAGCCTTGTCCGAGCGAGCGATTGAAAGAATGCAGATTACATAGACCGGATCATCTGTTTGATCCAATTGAAATAGTGTGGAACCAAAGTCTTCACACCTTGAGCAGACCCGCAGTCATTATCAGTCAACGTACGGCTTGTTACACCTGCAAGCAGAGTTTTGCCGTTAATATCGATAAATGCCGGACCACCAGAGTCACCACTGCAAGTGGCCTTTTGGTTGCTTTCGTTAAGGACCATATCTTTGTCGCGCAAAGATTCGATTGTAACTTGTACTTCGCGAAGCTGGCCATCACCTTCAACTTCGGTGACATAGCACTTTGTTTTATAGTTGTTGCAATAGCCCCGGCCCTCGCTGACGGCTGTGTCGATCCCCGGATAATTGCGATCTGTCACAATGGTCTTTTCTGAAGAATAACCAAATCCTGCCAAAGTCACCGTGTCGGAAGGACGGATTTTCGATACGTCTTTCAGAAGGGGCGTGATGAGGTAATTTTCAGGAGCAGCGGAAGCTAGTTTGATAATGCCGATATCGCCATAATCGCTACCAGCTTCGTCCAGATTTTTGAAGTCATCGTGGAAAGCCATAGCTTTGATCGTGCGAATATTTCGAGGGTCGATCTTATCTGTTTCGCCGACTTTATTCGGGAAATGAGTATCGAAAATAACAATCAGATTTTCTTTTTTAGAGATCACGCAGTGGCCCGCAGTCAAAACCACGTCTTTCGTAATCAAAGTTCCCGAGCAAGCGTTAGCTGTTTTCACATTGAAAATGCCAACGGTGCGTAAGGCCACGGAGCTGTTGGGCGCAACAGAACTGCCCCCTGTAATTGCCCAGGCTTGAAGGCTTGAAAAGCCCAGCAGAGCCATTAAAACGGAGAGTGACGCCCTTGGCGGGTTCACTGTCAAAATACTAGTCAGTTGCTTCAATAGGTTGAATCTCATGGCACTCTCCATCCACAAGAATCTAACTAATCAAGTATTGTGCCTAAAAGGTACGGACTTACTTTGTCCCGCAAACCGAAAGTGGCCAGACGGATTAAAGGGCCGATTATAACTGGGACTTAAAGAAAGGCGATTTTTCCGCGAGTTTTTCCATGTACTGGCGAACGTCGTCTTGAGCCTCTTCAGAGAGTTTTCTGAATGGGACGATATGTTCGTCAGGAACATAGCGGAAAGTGAAATTGATTCTGCGAGTTTCGAAATTGGTGATGTCGTTCAAGGGAAAGATTTTATCGGCTTTATCTTCCACGCGTTGGACGCGGTGGAAAAGTTGCTTCTTAAATTTCTCGCCACCAAATATTTGCAATGAACAGTCATCAAGCCACTGTTGCAAGACGACGTCTGATTTGGATTCAGTGCCTTTGCTGGACACGAATTGAAATAGTGCGCGCTCGCCAAAAGAAATTGAAGCCACCGGCCCTGGTTCGAAGTCCTTGTGCTCTCCCACGCGGGCGCAGTCGACTTTTTTGCCGTCTTCTTGAACTTGATTTCCATAGTAATTGATTAAGCAGGTGTTTAAAGTCCAGCCGCGGGGAATATCGCGAGGATCGAATTTCTCTTTTACTAAGCTTTCTATTTTATTCACCAGGTATTCCAAAACCGGTGGATAGCGCTCTGCCGAGACACATCGGTTATAGATACCTTTAGGTGGATGATAGTAATTCAAGCACGCAAATTGCCAGTTCCCCAACCAGTAAACCGGGCGCAACAGGGGTCTTTGCTTTTGGTTTTCAGGGGGAGGATTGTTCTTGGAGTAACGCATCTCCCAGATGGGATACAGCGTGCTTAGGTATTTCAGGATTTCTTCTTTTTCCCGCGGGCTGATGTAATTTTGCTCGTAAATTAGATTCGACGCGGTTTTGCGCTCGTCGCCATTGCGAGAGCCAGGCTTGCCACCACGGGAATTGTTTTTGAAAGCTGGGCCACGAGCACCCTGAGATTTGCCTTTGGGTTTGAACATAGAGCGCCTTTTTAGCACAAAGCCTGTTTTGCTGCCAAGAGCCGCCATTAGAAAGGGATGACAGCGGGGGAGCAATCCGTTAAAAATGGCTTTTGGAGTGAAAAAATGACAGCACCTATACAAGCTACATTAGGCCCACAAGAAAAAGACCTTCTGATCAAGCAGATCCCTGCTTTGAAGGGTAAAAAAATCCTCATTATCGGGGACGTTGGCTTGGATGAGTATGTCATGGGTCAGGTTCGTCGTATCAGTCCCGAAGCTCCGGTTCCAGTTCTGGAAGTGGAAGAAGAAGACATGCGTTTAGGCCTAGCTGCCAATGTCGCACAAAACGTGGCCAGTCTTGGTGGCACTCCGCTGATGGTTTCTGTGGTGGGAGAGGATACGGGTGCGAATCTTCTGAAAGAACTTGCTGCGAAAAATGGTGTGAGCTGGGAATACATGATCGTGGATAAGGCGCGTCCTACGACTCGTAAAACGCGCATGATGGCTAAGCAGCAGCAAATTGTTCGTGTGGACTATGAACTTAGAAAATATCTTTCCGAAGAAACTGAAAACCGCATATTGGCGATGGTTGAAAAACATGTTGGCCAAGCGGACTGCGTGATCATCGAAGATTATGCCAAGGGCGTGGTTTCTCGAAATGTGGTTGAAAAGGTTTCTGCGATCTGCAAAAAAGCGGGAAAGAAATTGATGGTCGATCCACATCGCAACAATCAGGGCTCGTTCTATCAAGGCGTTGATTTAATCAAACCAAACTACGACGAAGCGGTTGTTTTGACGGGCATGGATTTCGACGATTTGAAAGGCAACCCGAATAAGGTTGTCGAAGTTGGCCGTGCTTTGCAAAAAATCACAGGCGCCAAAGAAGTGGTTTTGACGCGTGGAAAAGATGGCATGACTATCTTCTCCGGTGATCAAATAACTGAAGTTCCAACTTACGCACAAAAAGTATTCGACGTTACAGGCGCGGGTGACACTGTTATCGCCGCATTGGCGCTGGGCTTGGTTTCTGGACTTTCCTTGGTTCACAGCTGCATGCTCGCCAACAACGCCGCTGGTGTTGTGGTCGGCAAAGTAGGCTGCGTACCATGTGAGATTCCTGAATTAATCGAATATATCAACGAAGTACATTAAGAACCCTTATGGAAAAGTCATACAAGGTAAATTCGAAGCTGCTGCCGGAGGGATTCCCGAGGCAGTTTGATGCGCACATTTACTTTGAAAAAGACAAACTCGCGTTCGCCGAAGAGCTTCGTAACAAAGCGATTGTCTCATTCAAAGATCAAGTGGTTTTCACGGGGCAGCTGATTCCTGAACCAATTGGTCCTCATCCGACTCCAATGTTTGAAATTAATTTTCCCAAAGAGAAATTCACAGACGTGGTATTATGGTTAATGCACGAGCGCGGTGATTTATCGGTGCTGGTGCATGAGCTGACGGGTGATGATCATTATGATCATACGCAAGCGGCTATGTGGTTGGGTCCGCAATTGGATTTGAACTACGACGTTTTTAAAGACTAAGCCTTTGATGGATGGGAGGCTTTTTTGATCTCTTGCGATTCAAATCTTTATAAAAATATTGTGACCACCTGGAAGGCCCCGGGCGAGGCCTGGCTTTCCCAATTTGACTCTCACATTCTTAAAATTCAAGAGCTTTGGAATTTGGAGCCGATCAAGCCCATCGACAATTTGTCGTTTCATTTCGTGGGAGCTTCAAAACGTAAATCCGACGGTTTGGAAGTGGTCGTAAAAACCGGCTGCGATATTGAATCCTTGGATCGCGAGCGCCAGTGGCTGCGCCATTTTAACGGCGTCGCGGCCCAAGTGATCGAATCAGACAAAGTTTTGGGTGCCACACTGATGGAACTCCTGGTGCCCGGTACGACTTTAAAACACTCCAAACATTTGAGTGACGACGAACAGACGATCATTATTGCCAACGTCATTCGAGAGCTGAATTCGCGCACCGTCACCAGTGGAGCCTTCAAGCATATCGCGGACCTTGCGAAAGATCTGGATGTTTTAAAGGGCGCCGTCGACGATCGTATGATCGATAAAGCCCGTCGTATTATCGCGGAGCTGACGTTGGATCGCAGCCAGGATCGCTTGCTTCACGGAGATCTTCATCACGACAACATTCTGCAACATAAGTATTCCTGGAAAGTCATTGATCCTCACGGCTATGTCGGTGATCCGACATTTGAAATGGCAGTGATGATGTACAATCCTCTTGATGCTTATCCTGTCAATCGACCTTTAAGAAAAACATTGGAACGTCGTATGGCGATTCTCAATGAGCAGATCAACTTCGATTTGCAAAGAATGAAGGCGTGGACCTTTGCTGCCGCAATGATTTCAACAGCTTGGGATTATGGCGATACGAAAAAGCTATTAGGCATTCCCTTTTTGATTGCTCAAGAGTTGCGATCCTGATGAGATTTTAGAAATCTATCAGGAGATCCAACATGAAGTTCATCGCATCGTTGATTTTACTTTTCTCGGTTCAAGCCTTCGCTGAAACTTCAGATCCGTTCGATCAATTTATCGGAAATTATGTCATCGAGGGGGAACCTCGTGTAAAAGAGTTCAATAACAATTATTGTATTCAATACTGCTTTGGCAGCCTTAAAAGTGTCAGTGTGAAAGTTGGCGACGCTAAGTTTGAATCTCACCGAGTTGATTTTGTTAATGCCTATAAATCAAACCGACATTCTGTGATGAATTACGAGACACGCAATGATCGCGACACGGCGGGATCCTTTGCCGTCACTTCGGGTGGAGAAGGTTGGGCCGCAAACGTTCGTGGCACGTGGTCTGTTGGAAACAAGCAGGGTGTGCGCATTCGTTTACTTCGTACTGATCGCGGTGTGATGGTGGCCTTAGATGATGAAACACTTCGCTCCGGGGTACTCAGAAAGGCCTGTTACTATGAGGCTGACCTGTTGAAGGTCGCAGAATAACCACCAAGCTCTGGTCAAATAAGCAATTTTTGCAAGAAAGGCTCTTTTTAAGGGCCTTTTTTATTGGCTAAACCGCTGAAATCAGAGGATTTGCTAGGCGTTCAGGGGCTCCTATGCTACATAATCGGCCGCTGCACGTACTCCGACAAAGTCGGAGTGTAAACCAGCTAATCCTAACCAAAGGGATCAAATAAAGATCCCAGCTGTAACAAGCATGGCTGTAATAAGCCGAGGAGCCCCGAGATGGAATTGAACGAAGGCATGAGTCCTGCTCTTGCACCTATCAACTACGCTGACGACGACGTTGCAAAACCCCTAGAAAATAAAGCCGCAAATTTCTATTCCATGACCTTGGAAGATTTGAAAGCTTACCTAAAAGGTAAAGGCAAAGAGCAATTCCGTGCTCAACAAATCTTTAAATGGGTTTACGAACAACGTGTGACAGATCCAGAGCAAATGACGAATTTGTCCAAGGACTTCCGCGCAGAACTTCCGAAGCTTCTTTCTTTCGAGCTTCCAAAAATTTTGACTCACTTGAAATCCGTTGATGGAACGCAAAAGTTCTTGTTCGATATGGGCGACAACCAAAGTGTTGAATCCGTGGTGATTCCATCTGAAGGTCGTCTGACTCTTTGTATTTCTTCTGAAGTGGGCTGCAACATCGGTTGCAAATTCTGTTTCACGGGTAAGCAAAAATTGAAACGCAGACTTCGTACTGAAGATATCGTTGGTCAGTTCATGCAAGTTCATGATTCTTTGTCTGAAGGCCAACGCATCACGAACATCGTATTCATGGGTATGGGCGAGCCACTGGACAATCCAGAAGCTGTTTTCAAAACTATCGACGTGATCCACTCTCCATGGGGTATTAATTTGTCCCGTAAGAAAATCACGGTATCGACTTCTGGTATCGTTCCAGAAATGTGGCGTATCGCTGATGCCAAAGTTCGTTTGGCTGTGAGCTTGAATGCTCCAACAGATGAAATCCGCACCCAAGTGATGCCGATCAATAAAAAATGGAACACGACAATGTTGCTGGACGCGTGCAAGCAGTACACTGACAAAACCGGCGACAAGGTGACGTTCGAGTATGTGATGCTGAAAGGTGTGACGGATTCTATCGAAAACGCTCGTCAGGTCGCGAAGCTGACTCGTGGCGTACCATGCAAAATCAATATCATTCCATTCAATGAACATCCAGGCGCGCCGTACGAGCGTCCTTCTGACGCGACAATCGAAGCTTTCCACACGGAATTGAACCGTCTGGGGTGCCACGTTCTTCTTCGTCGTTCCATGGGGCGCGATATCTTTGCAGCTTGCGGTCAGTTGAACAGCACGCACAAAGAAGAAAACGCAACGATGGATATCTCCAATTCCAAATTGGCAGGTATGCCGAAGGCAAAACGTGAGTTGATGGCAGAGCATAAAGCAGAGCATGCAGCGAAAAATGCGGCATTTGCTGCGATGAGCTTTGAAAACGAAACAGAACTTCAATAGTCTTCATAGCGCTTCGAAAAGCCGAAGCGCTAAGTACTGACTTACACTCCGGCTCCGCCGGAGTAGAATTATCCCGGAGAATTTAAAATGTCTGAAATTTTAGTAGTAGGAAGCCTTGCATACGATTCAATTCAAACTCCATCAGGCAGAGCAGATCGTGCTTTGGGTGGCTCTGCGAATTACTTCTCTTTGGCAGCATCTTTGTTTTCCAAAGTGCGTGTTGTCGGCGTTGTGGGTGAAGACTACGATCAAAAAGACTACGATCTTTTGAACAACCGTGGCGTTGATTTGGCGGGTCTTTCTAAAGTTCCTGGTAAAACATTCCACTGGGCGGGTTCCTACGAAGGCGACATGAACGAAGCGAAAACTTTGAACACAGAGTTGAACGTTTTTGAACACTTCAATCCACAATTGCCAGAGCACTACAAAGATTCTTCATTCGTATTCTTGGCAAACATCGCTCCTGAGCTTCAGTTGCAAGTTTTGTCTCAAGTAAAACAACCTAAGTTTGTGGGTCTTGATACAATGAACCTTTGGATTAACATCAAGAAAGACGCTTTGCTTGAAGTTGTTAAAAAAGTGAACTTGGTATTGATCAATGAGGGCGAAGCAAAAATGCTGACGGGCGCTTCGAACGCGATCTCTGCAGCTCCAATGATCACGGCAATGGGTCCTTCTGCCGTTGTTATCAAACGTGGCGAGTATGGTTTCGCTATGTACACAAAAGAATCCGGTTACTTCATCTTGCCGGCCATGCCGATCCCAACAGTGATCGATCCAACAGGTGCGGGTGATACATTCGCCGGTGGTTTCTTCGGTTACATCGCTGCACAAAAAGAAGTTCCAACAGTGAACACTTTGAAACAAGCATGCATCATGGGTTCCATGATGGCGTCTCACACGATCCAGGATTTCTCTGTAAAAGCACTTTCGAAAGTGACTTTGCCAGACTTGGAAAAGCGCCTAGCAGAATACAAAAAAGTCATCACAGTCTAAAAGGTACGCCGTACCTTTTGGGGGTGCGGTGCGCAAGCGCGGTGCTTCTGCAAAAAACCGGCAGGCACTTTTTTGGAAAAGCAAAAGGCAGGGGAGTCCCTGCCTTTTTTATTATTTGAATAGGTAGTCTTTGCCTTTTACGGGAGGGGTTAGACTAGTTCGATCTCGACAGGAACATTGCCGCGAGTTGCGTTGGAATATGGGCACACCTTGTGAGCAGTTTCCAGAAGTTGCTGAGCGATTGCACGCTCGACACCTTCGATTTTCGCACGCAGCTTAACTGCAAGGGCGAAGCCACCAGCGTTGTTAGGGCCGATGCCCACATCAGCCGTTACAGAAGACGTGATTTTCGTTTTCTGTTGCATGGCTACGAAGTTCAGCGCGCTATCAAAGCAAGCCGCGTATCCGGCAGCGAAAAGCTGCTCTGGATTGGTGAAGGCCCCACCAGATCCGCCCATTTCTTTGGGAATACGTACTTCAAGATTTAGGACTCCGTCAGAGCTTTCTACTTTTCCGTTGCGTCCGCCAGTTGCGGTCGCAACTGCTGTATAGAGCTTACTCATGATGACCTCCTTCTAAGGTTATTTTCATTTGCTCATTAAGTTTATTCAAAGTTTTGTGAAGCGTCTCAAGCTCACCTTTTCTGCAATCGACATTGCAAAGCAATTTGTCGGGCAAAGTGGAGAAGTGTTTTTCGAGCTTGCGACCTTCAGCAGTCAGATGAACCTCCACTGTGCGTTCGTCCTTGGCAGAACGTTTGCGCGCGATCCATCCCCGTTTCTCCATCCGCTTGATCAACGGAGTGACAGTTCCGGTGTCGAGCATCAAAAGATCTGCGATCTCCGTCACTTTGCGTGGAGCCTTTTCCCACAAAACCAAAAATACCAAGTACTGCGGATAAGTCAGATCAAAAGCTTTAAAGTGCTCACCATAAAGCTGAGTGATCAATCGCGAAGCCGCGTAGATCGGAAAACAGAGCTGATTTTGCAAGAGAAGTTTCTTGTTCATACACCCAATCTTACTCCCATTTATATTGTGTGCAATTAAATTGTGTACAATCTATATTTAATACAATCGGGGTCCTGCGCCACAAGGTACGGACACACTTTCTCCACCGCGCGAATCGGCATCATTCTTCAATGACCACCTGTATCTTATTGAGACGGTTTTATGAGGTTTGGATGTGGCGGAGGTTGGAGAAAGTGTGTCCGTACCTTTGGGGGCTGGACCTTGTTCTAGTTAGATGGAATCCCGTGGGAGTTCCTTAAGAGAAGTTGAGGAATTTCCGATAATTCCACTAGTATGTCGAAACGAAAAAAGAAATCTTCAGCGGCGGAAAACCTGATTGAATCACTGATGGACGATGTCCGCGGTATTCAAGAGGATGCGTCGTTTCATAAAGATGGGAAAGTTTCCGGCGAAGAGCCAACGAATTTCCATCAGACCCCATCTGCAGATGCAGACGGGAGTGAAGATATGTGGGCTGGCCTGGAAAAAGATGTCGGTGCCGAAATCGATGCTTCTGAATTCCCAGGTGGAGCAGAAGAATACACCAGCCATCAGGCTGACGATGACTATGCCGCTCACGGTGTGGAAGAATTTGCTTCCGGTGATGAGTTGTTAGATGGCGAAAAGCCGGTGGGCTTTGACTTACCTCCTCGCCCAAAATATCCAACATACGAAATGCCTGTCGAAGAACCTTATCAAGGTCCTTCCGCGGATGGCGGTTATCAATCTGCCGATAGCATTGATGATGAGCCCGATGATGTCGTGGTAGAAATGCCAACTCCATCAGAGGAGCACTATGTGCCGGCTTCATCTTCGAACTACCAGGATGACTTTACAAGTCCGGTGGACAATTTGGCGGCCTCGCTAGGGGACAGTCAAAAAGAAGATAAAACGGTTTCGATTCAAGATTTGAATTTAACAAATTCGAAAATGACTTCCGGTGCTGGTACAGATGCGGATCGTACTCTGGCTGTGTCGGGTTTTGCGAATGCCCGTGTGGGCGGTCGTAAAAACAACGACGTGGACGTGAAAGTCAGCGTTGGTAACTTCCGTGGCAGCAACCGTGCAGGTTCTGCAAACGTGATGACTTCCGTGGATGCAAGCTTGGCTCAGGCAGAAAATCTGAAGCTAGCTCAACAGCGCATCTTGGAACTGGAAAAAGAAGTTGAAAGTCTGCGCAGTGAAAATGAAGAACTGGCTTCCGCCGGGGAGATCATTCGCGCTCGTACAGACGAACTGGGTGTGCGCATCGTGGCGGTGGAAAAAGAGAAAGCGGAAGACCGTGAATCTTTCCAAAGCGAGATCTTGATCCTGAAGGGCAACCTTCAGTACAAGGAAAACGAAGTGGCCAAAGCTCGCGTTAAAGTCGAAGAGCTGGAAACCAGACTAAAATCAGATTTCAAAAAGATCCGTGTTCGTGAACGCGAACTGGAAAATCGTCTAGAGCTTTTGCGTGCAGAGAAGGCCGCGTTAGTTCGGTCCAAAGATGAGTATATCCTTGACCAGAAAAGAAAGATTGATCAGCTTTCCCAGGAACTCGATAATTATAGAAATAAATGTCTTGAGTTGAACAAGACGATCGAGGGGAATCAGGACCAATTCAAACGTACAGAGCGTGCTCTACGTTTGGCCCTTTCTAATTTGGAAGTCAAAGAGGAAGGCGGACCTGTTCCACTCAAGAAGGCTGAGTAGGAATTCATGGAGTCCACCACATCACCAGCGGAAGTCAGCGACGGCTTGGCAGTCGTCGCAAAACCCGCACCAGTAAAAAAAATCAAGGTGGTTATCAGCGATTTGCATCTGGGCAAAGGACGCTTATTGGCTGAGGGTGGGATCAATTCGCTCGAGGAATTCTATTACGGCGATAAACTGGTTGAATTCATTCATTACTACTCTACCGGAGTTTACCGCGATTACGAAGTTGAACTAATCATCAACGGTGACTTTTTTAACTTTCTTCAATGTGATTACAAAGGGCACTTCCTTTCAGTCATTACCGAAGCTGTGACCCTGGATATTCTAAAAGACATCGTGAAAGGCCACGAAAACGTCTTTAAAGCCATGGCCGAATTCGCTGCCAAACCAGGAAAGTCCATCACCTATATCGTCGGCAATCACGATCAGGGAATGTTGTGGCCTGCTTGCCGTGCCTACGTGAATCAAGTGATTGGTGCGCCGGTGCGCTTTAAAAACATCGTTTATTTCTTTGATGGTGTTCACATTGAGCACGGGCACATGCATGAAGCTGCGAATCGTATGGACCCCAAAAAATTCTTTCTAAAAAAGAACTTGGTGGAGCCGATCTTGAATCTGCCATTTGGTTCTCACTTCTTTTTGGAAGTCGTATTGAAAATCAAACAGACGTATCCCCATGTGGATAAGATTCGTCCGTTTGGTAAAATGCTGCGCTGGGCGCTGGTAAATGAAACCATGAGCTTGGTGCGTGGCTTTTTCATGGCAAACCGCTACTTTTTAAGGAGCGTGTTTGTTAAGGACAGCCGCCGTCATTGGCCTCTGAAGAGGATTATCCAGGTTATCCTGGAAAGCGCGATCTTTCCGGATTTGAGTGAGTCGGCGCGTAAAATCCTTCACGATGACAGAGTGCATACTGTGGTCTTTGGGCACACCCATGTGTACCAATACAGGCAATGGTCGGAACACAAAGAATATTTTAATACAGGAACGTGGACTGAGATCACTTCTTTAGATATCGTGTCTCTTGGAAAAATCACGAAACTGACCTATTGCTTGATTGAATATCCTGAAGACGGCGGACGCCCCCGTGGACGTCTGAAAGAGTGGAACGGATATCATCGTATCGAGGAAGACGTCGCGATTTCGTAATTTTTCCGACAAACTCTGTTGGAAAGAGAAATCACGATGTTGGAAATCACGCAGGCGAATCATACAAATCCCGAAAATCTTATTCAGGAATGCCAATCTTCTTTGAAATTGTTTTTGCAAAGAAAAGAAATTGGTTTCCCGCAACTCGTAGAGCGCATCAACTTGTGGCAACAATCCCACAAAGCCGGCTCGGAGATGTCTTCTAAATTTAAAAAATTGGTTATCGTCGGCTTGGGTGGAAGTTCTTTGGGAACTCGCGTGATCGCAGAAGTCTTCAACGCCAACAACATGTTCTTTGTTGATAATGTGGATGCCCTGGTTTTCGAAACTTTGATCGATGAGTTGGGTGACTTGAAAGACGTTGCCTGGGCGTTTATCTCCAAGAGCGGAACGACAATTGAGTCTTTGTGTGCTTTGGAACTTTTGGATCAAGTTTACAAAGATGAGGGTCTTCACCTTGCTTCTAACTCAATCGTGATCTCTGAAACGAAATCAAGCTCCCTGACTGACTGGGCACGCAAGCACAAAGTACCTGAATGTGAAATCCCCGTAGACGTGGGCGGCCGTTTTTCTGTTCTTTCTCCGGTAGGTATGTTCCCGGCTGCATTCTTGGGCTTGGATTTGGAAAAATTCCGTGTTGGTGCAAAGCGCGCTTTATTAGACACAGCGACGGTGACCCAAACAATGGCTCAAGTGGTTCAATCCTATGGCCGTGAAGAGTGGATCACATTGTTATGGTCTTATAACTCTCGCATGAAAGATTTCGGCGGCTGGTATGCTCAGTTGTGGGCAGAGTCTTTGGGGAAACCTGTGACTCGCGCAGGGACTCCCGCGCCTCGCGTAAGTACTCCGATTGCAGCGATTGGAGCTTCTGATCAGCACTCGATCTTGCAACAGGTAATGGAAGGCACGAAAGATAAATTCGTCATTTTCCAACGTGTAGACGAAGCTGAAGGCGGCTCTATGCGTATTAAAAATGCCCAGTTCAAAGAAACTATGGATCTGCAAGGTCGCACGATGGGTGAATTGCTAAGAGCAGAGGCTTTGGCAACTCAAGAAGCCCTGGTTGCAAACGGTGTTTCTACTATGACTTTAAAAGCCAAAGCATTGGATGAAGAAACTTTGGGTTACTTGTTCATGTTCTGGCAATTGGTTGTTGCAGGCTTGGGCGAGTACTTGAAAATTGATGCTTTCAATCAACCAGGTGTTGAAGCGGGTAAAATCTTGGCTAAGGCTAAGCTTAAAAAGTAGTCTGACTTAGATACGCGAAAATCGAAAATCGTAAATAGAGGAAAAAAGGGAGCCCCACGCACTGGGGCTCCCTTTTTTTTATTCCCCGCGGAAGAAGAAAAACCAGAGCAGGATAACAACAAATCCTGGAACTCCGAGGATATATAGCAAAATCGGCACGCCGACTTTACCCTGAATGTTATCCAATACTGACGATGGAAACTTATGGCTTTCCTTGTATTGTCGGTTTTCAATTTCTTGTTGTAATTCAAGATATCGATGACCGAGTTCAATTCGCTCATCCAAGGTTGCATACTTTTCGTATTCCGGCAGCATTTCCATTTCTTCTTCCTTGATGTGGTGCTCGACGAGTTCAGCCAATACTTTGGCTTTTGCCATAAAGGATTTGTCGTCGACGGTTTTTTTCATGTCCTTACAAATTTGATCTGAAAGTCGGTGTTCCAGGTCGCCTTCCATGCCCTGAACTTCCATCGGGTGTTCGCGCTTTAAAGACGTATACCAGGTGTCTTCTTCAGGTTTGGCGTGGGCCTCCAACAGGGGAGCGAACTCTGTAAAAGCGGCGCGTTTTTCAGTGATGGCGACATTTTCGTTCTTTAGAATTCCCAGCAACACCTTCAAAGGCTTATGATCTTTCTTGATCAGCTGGACAATGTCTTCTGGATGAGATGGGTTTGTCTTGTGAGTTACCATACAGCCTCCTTGCAAAACTGAATTGCAAAGAGCAGACCTAGACTGAAATTCGGTCAGAATTGAATTAATGACAGCTGAGGCTGGCAAAATAAAAAACCCAGAGGAAGATTGCCCCTGGGTGTGGATTTTTGGGATTGTTATTCGAAAAAGTCTATTTCGTTTTGCGAGCCGGTTTACCATAAAGGTGGGGAAGATAACCCGCACCCAAAACGCCCGCATTATTTTTGGTTTTTGCGATTTCAATTTTGCATTCAAGATCCGTATTGATCTGACGAATGGTTCTTGAATAGTTCGCTTTCAAATCTTTGAAGAACAGATCTTTGATTTTAATCAAACCGCCGCTGATAAAGATTTTTTCCAAGTTAAAGGCGATGGAAAGATTGTGGCACAGACTTGCCAACGCAAAAGCCATATCTGCAAACAAGACATCGTACTTTGGATCTTTTGTCTCAACCAGTTGTTCGACGGAGTTTCCAGTGAAACCCATTTCTTTGGCGCGACGTAAAAGTCCCGTGCCCGAGGAGAGACCTTCCACAGTATAGTGATGAATTTTATCAGGATTCGCTTTAAGACCGGGCATATCGATTACGAAGTGCCCGCATTCAGAGCCCATGCCACCGCTTTGGCAAGGCATTCCATTAAAGATAATACCTGTACCCACGCCCGTTCCTGTTGTCACAACAGCAAAGGACTTCATGCCTTGTGCTCCACCAACCCATCCCTCTGCAAGGGCCGCAGCTGTGGCGTCATGTTGGAAGTACACTTTGGTTTTAAAACCGTTTTTGTTAATTTCTTTTTCTACTAAATCACGAATAGGAACAACTTTCCAACCTGGGTAATTCACCGGGTGCAAAAGTTTTCCTTCTTCAGCATTCAAAGGACCCGCACTGGCAAGACCAATACCTTTAAACACAGAGGGTGCTGTTTCTTTGGGAAAACGTTTTTTGAAATCTTGAGCGATATCAGAAATCAGATGAATCACGCGCTGTTGAGTTTTTTGGGCCGAGCCCTCGCGCTTCATATCGACCGGTACTTTTACGAAATCCAGCATATTTCCAGAGTTATCCAGAAGAGCTGCCGCAAGTTTAGTTCCACCTAAATCAAAACCGATTGTATAAGTTTTCTTTTTCATATCCCACTACACCCGATGTACTCCAGCTCCGCTGGAGTAGGCCCTTACTTTGTACGTTTTGTTTGATCGCGATTCAAAAGTACCAGAGATGAGTAAGGAGGCAAGGTAACAGTGATTGCGCCGTTCGAATTGACGTCGTATTTCATGTCTGTACATTTGCGAGTTTGGCGTCTGTAAGACGGGCCAGTAAGATTGCAATAGCTGCCCGCAGGTAAGCCCGTTTGCAATTCACGTGTGATCGGATTGCTTGAGAAATTAAGGGCTACGAAACCCAAACCACCGCGGCTGAAAGAAACAAACGTAGAATTGTCTGTGTTCCAGTTGGATACATAGAAAGCCTTGTCCGTTTGGTTTCGGAAGTTCACCATCGCAGCCACTTCAGGCAAGCGGTGCTCGCAAGTCCAAGGTGAAACGCAGGCGTTATTTTGCGTCAGGATCCCCAACGTGCGCAGATCCGTGCCCAATGGAGGACCTTGATCGTAAGAGTTAAAATTGTATCCAGAGTAAACCTGTGGATAGCCGTACGGGAACGCGAGCATAAAGATTTGCGCCAAACGATAGATGTAGTGATCATCGCCCGTGTAACGAAGAATGCTGGCATCGCCAGTTCTTTCTAAGTCATGATTGGTTACGAACACAACGGAGTGGCTGCTGTCAGGCATACCACGAGCGACATTAATCAAGTTGCCCAACTGGCCATTCTTGATACTTGCACCCAGGATGAAGGGGTATTCATAAGCCGTCACATCACCAGCCGGGAAGTATTCGTTATAAGTAACCGGGCCGTAGTTGTCGTGAATGATTTCCTGGAAGATGTAAGCAGAACGTTTCAAACGACGGCTTAATTGAATCAAATCCTTAGAGGCGATGTGTTTCGCAGCATCAAAGCGGAAACCCGCGACTCCCAAATCCAAAAGGTGGTTTAGGTAATCGGCCATTTTTTGTTGTACGTACGGAGACTCTGTCGCGAGGTCGGCCAAGCCCACCAATTGGCAGTTTTGTAGCTCGTATAGGTCACGGTAATTAACGATGTTGTCGTTGCCGTTACGACCACAGCTGTGGAAGTCATTCGGGCTGTAAATACCTGGATAATTTCTTTGAGTGAACGTGGAGCCGGCAAAACCTACACCTTGTGGGAAACCAGCCATGTGGTTCAAGACAGCATCGGCATAAACGTCGACACCAGCAGCGTTACAGCGTCGAACCATGTCGACGAATTCCGCTTCACTGCCACCACGGGATTCTAATTTGTATGAGACAACTTGATAGCGCTCCCACCAGGCACCGTTGTAAGCAACGTGTTCATGGGGAGGCGAAACTTGAACAGCGGAAAAACCAGATGGGCCCAGGTACAACTCGCACTCACGTGCAACTTCTCTCCAGGGCCACTCAAACAATTGAACGAAAACTGTTCTTGGAGCTGCAAGGGCCGAACTAGTACCCAACAAAAAAGTCAGGAGTAAAATGGATCGTTGCAGTTTTGAGAACATGTGGTCTCCTATAGACGCTGATTCTGTCCTGTTTTCTTATCAAACAGGTGAGCCTTTGTCAGATCTATTTTTACTGGAACCTTTTGCCCCTTGGAAAATTTATCCATGGAATCCGTAATAATTCTCACACTTTGGCCATCTAATAATCCATGGAGCATTTGTTGGCCCCCAAGGTTTTCTGACAGTTCCACTGTGTAATCGCCCAGAGCAATGTCATGGGAGCTCAGATCGCCTGTATTGAATTTAAAGCTTTCTGGGCGAATCCCCAAAACTTGGTCGGCTTTTTGAGCTTCCGGCCATGGCAGGCGGCGAACGGTGTTGCCTTCAATGAAATTCATCTCTGGGGAACCGATGAAACTTGCGATGAACATGTTTTTGGGGCGGTGGTAAATATCCGTTGGAGTCCCAACTTGTTCGATCACGCCATCTTTAAGAACAGCGATACGGTCACCCATCGTTGTCGCTTCCATTTGATCATGGGTCACATAGATCATCGTGGATTTGGAATTTTCATGAAGACGTTTGATTTCCACTCGCATTTGCGTACGCAGATGCGCATCCAAATTCGAAAGGGGTTCGTCGAACAAAATCACCGGAGTTTTACGAGCCAAGGCACGGCCCAAAGCCACGCGCTGACGTTGCCCACCCGAAAGTTCTTTCGGACGACGTTCAAGCAGGTGAGAGATCTGCAAAAGATCCGCGATCTCTTTCACGCGCTTTGCGATTTCCGGTGCAGAAACTTTTTGCAACTTCAATCCAAAGCCCATGTTTTCTTCGACAGTCATGTGCGGGTAAAGAGCATAGCTTTGGAAAACCATCGCCAGGTCACGATCCTGAGGCTCAACATTGTTGATAACCTTGCCGCCAACTTTGATCGTTCCTGAATCCAAAGTTTCAAGACCCGCAAGTGTGCGAAGCAAAGTGGATTTCCCGCAACCAGAAGGACCTACCAACACCAGGAACTCGCCCGAAGCGATTTCCAAATTGATGTCTTTAAGAATTTTGGCGGAGCCGAAACTTTTTGCCAGATTAGAAAATTCAATATTCGCCATAAATTAACCCTTCACGCTTCCCATTGTCAGACCAGAAACCAAATAACGGGAAATACTGATGAACAAAATCAAAACTGGAATACTTACGATCAAGGCACCCGCTGCATACAGGCCCCATTGAGTCGCAAGACTTGCCTGGAAGGAACGAAGTCCCAATGGCAAAGTATAAAGCTGTGGATCTTGCAGAACCACGGCGGCAATCACGTATTCAGACCAGCTTGACATAAAGCTGAACAAAGCCGTGATCACAAGTGCTGGTGAAGACACCGGCAGAATAATTTTTGTAAAGATCATCCAGCGCGAACAACCATCCAATAGCGCTGCTTCCTCAAGCTCGCGCGGAATTGTGTCATAGTACGCCTTCATCTGCCAGATGCAGAACGGCAGCGCTGTCGAGGAATAGATAATGAACAACCCCCAGAAGCTGTCGATCAGATGCAGTTGTGACAAGATAATAAAGAACGGAAGCATCAACATTGTAGCTGGGAACATCTGTGTCGTAAGAAGTGAGAACAACATCATGTTACGACCACGGAAACGGTAACGAGACAAAGCATAAGCACTGCAAGAAGCCAGCGCCACGCCTGCAAATGTTGTGACTCCGCTGATGATCAATGAGTTTTTCAACCACAACAAAAAGTCTGTTTCTGTGAATAAAGAAACAAAGTTTTTAAGTGTGGAGTTAGGACCCACGATTTCCAAAGACTGCGTTTGGAAAGCATTGTCGCCACGAAGAGAAACTGAAATCACATAAACGATCGGGTACAGAGAAAACACTGCAAACAAAAGGATCGAAACCCAAGCGAGAAGACGTTTTACCATTACTTGGTCTCCTTTTGGTATTGTGACTTAAGCATTCCCAAGCCCCAGATGACCAGGATCAGGAAGATGATCACAGAAACAGCCGCTGCATAACCGTAGCGATATAGGTTGAAGGCCGCTTTATAAACATAAGATACCAGGATGTGCGTTTGATCTCCCGGTTCGCCGGAATTTGAAACCAGCCAGATCACATTCAAGTTATTAAATGTCCAGATAGAACCCAAAAGCGCTGCTGGAACCATCACAGGCATCAACAACGGCCACGTGATGTGGCGGAAGCGCTGCCATGAAGTCGCGCCATCCAGACGGGCAGCTTCATACAACGAATGAGAAATGGACTGCAATCCGCCCAAGGCTACAATCATCATGAATGGGAAACCCAACCATACGTTGGTGATAATACAGGCCGCAAAGGCCGTCGTCGGTTGGCTGAGCCATTGAATGGGAGACAAGTGCAAAAACTTTTGCAGAACGATATTAATCGGTCCGTATTCCTGATTGAACATCGCTCTCCAGGTTAAAGCTGTGATGTACTGAGGAACAGCCCAAGGGATGATCAACAGAGCTCTCCAGAATCCTTGGAATGGCATCACTTGATTAATGATAACAGCCAAGAACACACCCAACGTCACGTGGAAGAAAACGTTTACGACAGTCCAAATCACGGTTTTCAAGAACAACGAATAGAATTTCGGATCCGAAAACGCATTCACGTAATGAGTAAAGCCTACCAGCGACCAATCTTGGAACGTGCGTAAGCTAAAGTTCGAAAACGAGATCGCGATATTATAGAAGAATGGATATACGATCACCGCAAAGATACCGATGAATGCCGGCAGCATCATATAGTAAGCAAAGCGGTTAGGACCTTGGAAACCTTTGATGAAGGCCACCAAAGATTTGCGCGACATCCACAAACCACCCAGAATCACCAAAGCGAAAATCGCTTTCAGCACATAAGCACCGGCATCAGGCTTAAGAACTTCATTCATTTCGGCGATTTGTTTTTCAGCCAGAACTTGAGCGCCTTGAGCACCTGCTTGTGGAGTCAGACTGCCAGCCAATACTTTTTGGTATTGAATACGCAAGCTGTCCCAAATCGCACGCACTTCAGGCACGATCGGCAAAGGATGGCCGACTTCCATGATGTCTGCAGAGATTTTCAAAAGCGGATTATTTTTAACAATGTCAGAATCACGCGCATCCAGATTGGATGGCAAGATACCCACTTTTTCAGCGAATTGAAGCTGAACCGGTGTGGAAGTCAAATACATCAACAGCTTTACAGCCGCTTCCTGATGCTTTGGTGATTTCATGTTTACGTTCAGGGAATAACCTTTGGTGCCGACCAAAGAAGCCGGCCATTTGCCAGTTCCAGAAATCATCGGGATACGGGCAATACCGAAATCAACTTTCGCCTCTTTGTAATCGCCCCAGGACCAGTCACCGTTAATCAACATCGCGGCTTTGCCGTCTTTGAACAAAGCATTGGCCGTTTCGTAATCGCATTCTTTGGGGATGATTTTATATTTATCGCGCAAATCTAGAATGAACTGGAAAGTATTTGCCAGGGCTGGTGTATTCAAATTCGGCTGAACGTCGTTTTTAATAAAGTCTTCACCGAACGCAGGAATAAAGGGCGCGAAAAAGAATGGCTCTGTGTAGTTGAACACCAAGCCCCATTGATCCACACGGCCGTCGCCATTTTTATCAATGGTTGCTTTTTTACCCATCTCGATCAACTCGTCCGAGTTTTTCGGGGGAGTTGAAAGAAGTTTTTTGTTATAAATCAGCATCAAGTGATTGCCGACAGCATCGCCGATAGCAAAGTGCTTACCGTTGTAAGTCGGAGCCGCCAACGGATCGAATTGTTTGAAATAGTCTGCGCCCAGAACATCATCCAAAGGACGGATGATGCCCATGGTGGCAAAGGGACCGATTTGATCCGAAGGACCGTAAACCAGCTCCGGACCTGATCCACCCATAGCAGCAGATTGATATCCGCTGCGCAGTTCTTCAGTTTCACGATAAGTTGCCTGAACCGTGATATCGGGATTTTGCTTTTCAAATTCTTTAAGAACTTCGGCCAAGACTTGACGGTGGCCATAGATCATTTGGTGCCATACGTGAATACGAAGTTTCTCCGCTTGAGCAGCCATCGAACAAAACGTGATCAATAAAAACAAATAATAGCGCATTACTTAACACCCGTAAAATAAGATCCCTTTGCCAGTCGCAACACCACTGTTGTCATACCTGGAATTTGAATCTGAGACTGAGCACGATTGAGAATCACTTGCGCAAGCAAAGGATCCACATTCGGTCCAAACGCAGGGTCGTAACCCCAGTTGTAGCTCAATACTTTGTGAGAAAAGACTCGAGGGTTTCTCGAGCTGTTGAACATAATCAAAAGGGCTTCTTTCGGATTGTGCAGAACCATGGCGATCAAGCCCGGTTCAATCGTGCCTTCATTATCCAGGAAGACCAATCCGTTCATGATCTCTTCCAAAGAGTTCATTTTAAACAGTGAACTGCCTTTACGCAGACGCAGAAGGCCCTTGTAGTAATTCGCAGTTTGCGCGATCAACTGCGGTGTTACTTTCAAATCTTGATTTTGCAGGCGGGGTTGCCAGAAAGCCCAGTCATTATAGTTCTTCCAAGCGGGTGGCAGACCCTGACCCCAATAGTTGTCGTTGCCTGTCCAGTTGATACGGTTGAAATAATCTCCCGAATCATAAGAGTCCTGGTCCCCATTTTTGGAACGCAAAAGCTCCACGCCAGATTCCATAAATGGAATGCCCTGGCTCAGCATAGGAATCGCCATTGCCAATTGGTGCATGCGTTGACGTTCTGAAGCTGTGGCTGTTTCGGGAATGCGGCCACGAGTATAGAAAGGCGCTTTCGCCTGAATCGCATCCCACAACGTATAACCATCGTGAGCAGAAACATAGTTGATGGTTTCAATCGGTTCTGCAGAAGTTGCGACAGGGCTGTTGCGGTAAAGCAGGTTTCCACCCAAGATCACATTTCCATAGTGTTCGCGGAATGAGAAATCACGAAGATTTCCAGCCAAACCCACTTTGATCACATCACCCAAATGGCGAATTTTATCCATTTGCTGATTGATATCCGTCGGCGTGTTTTGATTTGCTGGTTCCTGATTGAAATCAAAATACAATCCTGTGGCAAAACCCTGATCTGATTTTTCAGACGAACTTGTTGTGCCACCGCGAACCGCATCGCGCAGACGATCATTAAAGAAACCGATACCGGTTCCATAAGCATTCAACTGGCTCATGGATTCCTGGGGATTCTGATTATAGAAAGAACCAAACGGCCAAGCCTCTCCATATATATAGATGCGAGAACCATCCACGCCGTCACGTTGCAAAGTCAAAGAGCGCAAAGCCTCTTTCACTTTCATCAAAGTCGAGCGCGAGTGAAAAGACATCAAATCAAAACGGAATCCGTCAATTTTATAGTTCTTTGCCCAATGAACCACTGAGTCCACGATGAGTTTTTCCATCATGAAGTGTTCGCTGGCCGTATCGGCACAACAAGAAGAGTTGTAAGTGTAACCCTCGTCGTTCAGGCGGTAGTAATACAGAGGTACGATTTTATCGAAAACCGAGAAAGCCGTTAGTCCATTTTCATATGTGTGGTTGAACACCACGTCTTGAACCACGCGCAAGCCCAGCGTGTTTAAGGACTGAACCATGGTGCGAGTTTCGCGCACGCGAGACAACCCTTGCGGATCCATCGCATAGGAACCATCGGAAACAAAGAAGTGAACCGGATCGTAACCCCAATTGAAAGCATCACGGGCGCGAATTTGCGAAAGCGCGCCTTGAGCATCCTGAAGGTTCGAGGAGTTCGCATTGATCGTTTCCCAAGTCGCGCGGTCTTCATTCACAGATCCAAAATCATTGAATGGCAAAAGATGAACGTGGGTTAAACCTGCATCAGCCAGGGATTTCAGGTACTGCACTCCACGGCCGGATCCTTGAGCAAAAGCATCGTAAGTTCCGCGATACACGAAAGGGATGCTTTCGTCGTTGGCGCTGAAGTCGCGGATGTGAAGTTCATAGATTGTTATGTCTTTGAAAGAGTTCAGATAGGGTTTTGTCAGGTTATCCCATCCATATGGTTTAGACTCGCCGCTATCCAAATCTACCAGTTGAGATTTTGCTCCATTCATCGCAAGACTGATGCTGTAGGGATCGGTAACCAAAGACGTTTCCATACGGTCCGTGAGCGGTTGATAAACCGTCACTTCATAGAGGTAGTAATAATTTTGGTACTGACGGGGAACTGATGTCGTCCAAACGCCATTTTGATAAGTCGGAATTAGTACAGCATCTGATTGCATCGCTGTCGGCGAAGCAAACAATGCCACTCGCACAGAGAAAGCCGTCGGAGCCCACAGTTTCAATTGAAATTGCGAACCTTGATTCGTTACACCCAGATCATTACCGCGATAAGCATAAAGTTCATCCAGCAGACCCGCGTACTGAATCGCCGTCGAATCAAGAAGCTGGTTTTGATCATTGGTGACAAAAACTTTAAGAGGACGATGGATCAAATCCTCGATCATCTGGCGGTTTAAACCCGCCGTGCTGACCACCGCATAGTTGTCCTGACGTTGCAGGACTGGAAGAGGATAAGTGCGCGGAACATCTCTGAAATTGATATCGCTGTTGGCCAGTTGAAAACTCATGTTGTCGGCAACACGAAGACCTTGAGGAAGTTTGACCAACATCTTTTGCGAGCTCAACCATTGCGCGCGTGCAGGCGACGCTGCGGACGCATTATCTAATAATAGAAATGAAAGTGCTGTGAAAATGAATGTCAGCAATAGATTCAAGCGTCGATCTAGCAAAGCAATCCCCTTACTTTTTTTGCTAATTCCATGCATCAGGTCTGGTCAGGGCGGGACTTTATGGGTAAGCCTCGTGTTTTTCAAGGAATAGGGTATGAAAAAAATCTTTTGGGTTCTTACGATATTGTTTGCCGTTAATAACGCACACGCTCTCGAGGCTGACTTCACTACGTATCTTCGTGGTGGCACAGGGATCAGCCAAGAAGGCGGCAAAATGGAATGCTTCCGCAATAAGAATTTGCCGGGTAATTTCCTACGTTTAGGAAATGAATGCGACTTCTATACTGAATTAGGATTCGTATTCCATCACAAAAAGGCAGATGAGGCCGATCCCTCATTTTTCAGAACGCAACTACGCTACGCGTATAGTTCTGACGGTTTACGTCAATGGGAATCAAGCAAATCGACCCAAACTATCGATACTTCAGGCGCAAACGCGACTGTAACCACGACTATTCCTAAATCTGAAATCGAAGCTTACGTAAAAGCCGGTGGTTTTGAAGGCAATCCGATTGAGTATTGGATTGGTAAAAGATTCTATCGTGACGTCGATTTGTTCATCTTCGACTGGTACTACTACGGCGAGATGGCAGGTGTGGGTGCCGGTGTTGAAGCCATTCCAGTAGGCCCAGGTAAATTGGCAATCGCGAACTTGATTCAAGCCAATGAAGATTTTGCGACGACATCTATCGGTCGTCCGGTTTTGAATATCTGGGACTTCAGATACTCAACGATTCCAGTGTTCGCAGAACAAAACATCAGCTTCTGGGGAGTTTATGCCTGGGCGAAAGAAAGCACTCAAGGCACGAAAACTTTCGAGGCAACAAATGGTTATGTGCTAGCGACAAAACTTGAAGGCAAAGGCTTGGGTGGTTACAACAAAGCCGTGCTTGAATTTGGTCAAGGCGCGATGAAAGACTTCAACGTTTACGGCAACAGTGCTGTTGATTCTTCTCAAGCTTCTCAACGCGCCCAAAACAAAGCTTGGAATGTTCGCTTGGTTGAAGACTGGTCCATGGATGTTGTGGATCGCTGGGCATTTATGGCTGGCTTCGCTGCAAGCTATGGCAGCAACGGTTTGGATCAAGACAATGTGGTCCAGTGGCAAGGTGTCGGTGTTCGTCCGGTATACTACTTCACGGACCGATTCCAATTGGCAACAGAAGTTGGCTACACTCGTTACGAAGATCAAAATGAAAAAGACGCCGGTGGTGGCTACGTAGGTCCACGTGATATGGGTCGTGTGGCCATTGCTCCACAACTTTCATTTAAGAAAAGCATCTGGGGACGTCCAGTTATGCGTGCTTATGCTTCTTATTCATTCTGGAATACAGCGAACCAAGGTGCGAGCTACATCGGGAACAGCGCTCCGACATTTGCGGACAAATCTAGCGGTTTCAACGTGGGCTACCAGTACGAAGTTTGGTTCTAGTCTAAAAAACCCCCGATCTAAAGTCGGGGGTTCTTATGGTTGATTGTCACCCTTCACTCCCTTCCCTATAATTGTCGTTATGGCTAACAATGACGATTCTGATAATTTAGAAAAAACCAGTATAGTTGCGAGTGATACTTTTAAAGGTAAATTGCGTGAGGCAGATGATGTGCCTCCTGCAGTTTTGGTTTTGATTGGGCCTCCAGGATACGTGGGTAAGCAATATCCCATTACAGCGAATGACATTACGATCGGCCGCTCTGTTGAAAGCCAAGTCTATATTGATGATAAAAGTTTAAGTCGTTCGCATGCGAAATTCGCAGTGAATGGCAGCGAAGTTTCCGTGATCGATTTGGGTTCGACAAATAAGACAGTGGTGAATGGTCAAACGATTCCGCCATTGGCCTCTTGCTTGCTTAAGAACAATGACCAAATCAAAACCGGTAACGTGATTTTCAAATTCCTTGAAAAAGGAAGCCTTGAAGCCATGAGTACTTCAGCATTGTATGAGCGGGCGCAAAAAGATGCTCTGACAGGTGCTCACTCCAAAGGTGCTTTGATCGAAAAAGGCCCGGAGGCGATGAAGCGCTCTGAAGTTTTGAACGAGCCCCTTAGTTTGGTGACGTTCGATATCGACCATTTCAAAAAAATCAACGATGGCTATGGTCACCCAGGTGGTGACTATGTGCTTAAAGAACTTTGCCGTATCGTGATCATGAAATTGATCCGTGCGAATGACTTCTTTGCCCGATACGGTGGTGAGGAATTCGTTTTGCTGCTTTCCGGTTCAAATCCAAAAGTGGCTGCAGAAGTCGGCGAGCGTATTCGTCACACAATTGAAACCAGCGAGTTCGTCTTCGAAGGTAAAAAGATTCCAGTCACAATCTCCGTGGGTGTCGCTACAAAATACGCGGCAGAAACAGAGTGGACACAGCTTTATGAAAGAGCGGACAAAGCGCTTTACCAATCAAAACAAGGTGGCAGAAACAAAGTCACTGTCGCTCCTTAAAACACAAACCCGGTTAACAGCCGGGTTTTTTTATTCTCGGTCACTCGACAAGGCCACCAGCCTTGGTCCCATCGGCCTGCGCCTGCCGATTCCGCGACACGCCGTCGTGGCTCAGCCGTGGCCCGCCTGCGGCGGGTGCGCGCCATCCAGGCGCCCACGGAGGTCGCTGCACGGCAGGCGGCTGGCCGCTGTGCCCAAGTCTGGTGGCCTTGTCGAGTCACGACGTCTCATTCAATCCCGGCTGAACGAGTTTTGTTTTTCGTCGCTCTTTAACTTCTGAGAGATTAGTTTTTTATGTTTTTTTGGTATGGCGATGTGCGCTTCGCGGGCTTTGGAGAAGCGGGGAGGCGGTTTTTTTTCAGCACTTTTTTGTGCGTGTATGTTGGTGGCTTTTTAAAAGGGCTTGGTGGTACTGGGAGTGCGGGTTGTGGGGCCGCTCTTCTGGGTTGGATAGGGGTCAGTGTTGGGACTGACGAGTAGACCTGTGGGGCTGGTTTTTTTGTTTCTAGATTTTCTTTTCCCAACAGCAGGCCCACTGTTAATAGCAACGCTATGGCCACTGCGCCTTTTAGTAGGTTGCTGAATTTTCCATTTTGGCCCAGGGGCCTATTTGGAATATTTAAAATATTCGGAGAGGGATTGGTCCACTTAGGACGTGGCGGAATCATTTCGGGTGGCACGTAAACGGGTGGCGCCGGTACTTTGATGTTTTTCAGAATCGGTGCTGTGATGGATTTATTGGTTAGCATCGACATCACTTCTTCAGCAGTCGCGGTTGTACTGATCGTCATGGTTTTATCGTCTTCGACAACGAACTGACGGATCTGTTCCATGGTATCTTTATAGGTCATGGCGAAGACTTCTTTTAGATAGTCGGCCAATGACAGTGCCGAAAAATCCGGATGCTTTGTCGACAGCAATGTTCCTATATGCCTTGCAAGGTCGTTCGCATCCTCGGCGCGGAACTGAGCAATGTGATGAAGCATGCGCGGCAAAACATTCAAAAGCTCCTCCGAGCGGTCTTTGATCACAGCAGTTGGGAGATTTGCAACATCGTAAAGGCGAATGGATTCTTTGACTTCACCGACCGTGTTTCCGGCAAAGAAACGCGTGTTCGCGAGCAGCTCCCAGAACACGATTCCCAATGAGAAAATGTCGGTGCGATGGTCCAAAGTTTCACGATTGATTTGCTCGGGACTCATGTAGGCGACTTTGCCTTTAACCTGCCCATGTTGAGTCTGCTCGACATCCATGGTCGCTTTGGCAATCCCGAAATCGATGATTTTTACTTCACCTTCGAATGAGATCAGAATGTTGTGAGGACTGATATCCCGATGAATCAGTTTCAAGGAGGATCCTGTTTGCGGATCCACTGACTGATAAGCATAGGCCAGGGCCAAGGCCACCTGGTGTACGATATAAAGAATGAACGGTGTCGGCAGAGGATCTTCTTTGTCGCGGTGATATGACATCAGGTCACGCAAGGTCACGCCGTGAATGTATTCCATCACCATGAAGGCGCGATTGTTGTGCTCTCCGAAATCATAAATCTTCACAATGTTTTGATGATTCAGATTTGCGCTGACACGAATTTCTTTAAAAAACATGTCTTTAAAAATTTCAGAATTTTGATCTTCCGGCAGAGTTGTTTTGATCGCGACAAGTTTGCTGATACCGAATCTTGAATCAGATTTACCCAAATAAACTTCTGCCATCCCGCCTGCGGCGATGCGCTTGATTATCTGAAACTGTCCGATTCTTTTTGGTGTCTTCATGTCTGAGAACTTTTCGGTTTTTTATGTCATTCTCATAACTTCGGTGGTTTTAGAAAGTGTTCCATAATTGGAATAGCCGTTCCCGTGTCTTAATTGAGGGAACAGTTACTGACCGTAACCCCGCGAGATTTATAGCTTAATATGACTTCTTGGTTAAATACTGTGTTCATGCAAAACCAGACTATTACAGAATTCATGATGAACAAATTCGAAGAGCTTCGTAAATCTAATCGTCGTATTTCACTACGTATGGTTGCTTACAAAATCGGCATCACGCCAGGTCGTTTAAGCGAATTGATCCGTGGCAAACGCCCCCTCAGCGAATTTTATTTTGAAAAGATCTCCACGGGCTTGGGACTTAATCAAGATGAGCGTCAACAATTGAGATCTTATATCTCTGTAACATCACGTCGCTTCAATTCAGATCGCGTGTTGGGTGTGAAGAGTGGCAATCTGATGGGTGGTTGGGAAGAGTATGCGATTTTGAATTTACTAAGAATTGCCAATGGCAATGACGACGTAAACTGGATTGCAGAACGTTTGGCTTTGACCCCTGAGCAAGTGGAAAAAGGTTTGGAAAATCTGGAGCGTATGGAATTGATTCGCAATGAAGAACGCGGCATCGAAATCGTTCACCGCCGTTTGATCACTTCTTACGAATGTGCAAATCAAGAAAGTCGTAACTATTATAAGAAGCACTTGGAAAAGGCCAGCCAGGCGATGGAGCTTGAGATGAACTCGAGTTACACAGGTGTCACGTTGACGGTGAATCCGCAGCAGATCCCAGTGGCTGAGCGCATGATTGAGCGCTTCCGTGGGCGTATCCTTCGTTTATTGCAGCAGGGTACACAAAGTGAAGTCTACTCTCTGAATATCCAAATGTTCCCTCTATCAGTGCCGGAGCATCTCTCTAAGACCGCTGCTGGAGCGAATCTGCCGGAGTCGCCATGCGTTGAGCTTGATAAAGTTTAAGACACTAAGTTATGGTGTCTCCCCAGGAGACACCCATGACGTTGAACCGTTTTTTAAGCGCTAAACTAGAAGAGATGCAGAAAAAAAATCCGCGTTTCTCGATGCGTGCGCTGGCGCAAAAAGCGGGAATCTCTCCTGGTCGTTTGAATGAAATCTTTCACGAACGCCGTCCACTCAGTGATCACTACTCCAACAGAATTTCCTACGGTTTAAGTTTAACTCAGGAAGAGCAAGTCACTCTTTCAAGTTTCGTCACAGTTCGTGCAAAACGTATGAACTTCCAAAAAGTTTTGGAAAATCAGGAATTGCGTTTGATCACCAGCTGGGAACCTTATGCGATTTTGAATCTGATGAAGACTGATGATTTTGAAAGCTCCACAGAATGGATTGCTAAACGCCTGGCGCTGTCAGTGGAAAAAACCGAAGAATGTCTGAATCTTTTGGAAGTGCAAGGCGTGATCAAAATGAAGAACGGCCGCTGGTTGCGCATTCCTTCGCAGCTGACGACGACATCAGAAATTCCAAGTTCCGCCATCGTGGAAGGTCACATGGCCAATTTGCGAAAGTCTGAAGAGGCTTTGCGTACGGTGCCGATGGAGAAACGTCATTTCGGAACCATCACAATGCCGATCAATGTCGCAAAGATCGAAGAAGCAAAACAAATGCTGACGCAGTTTAGACGTAAGATGTGTTTGCTTTTAGAAGATGGCCCTAAGACAGAAGTTTATAATTTATCCATGTATCTTTATCCTCTGACTGATGTGAACGAGCGTGACTTCGAGTCGACTTCGTTGAATGCATCTCAAATTGATTCGTCCACAACTTAAACAAACGTGTTTGCCTGCGTGTGCTCGTTTGCCTTTTAAAACGCGCTGGCTTGCCTCAGAAGCCCTGTTATCCCATCCATACAGCCTGGAAACAGGGGAGTAGGCATGTCTAGGATCTGGGCGAATTTAAAAATATCAACAGCTGCAAATCAATCTACACCTTAATGGCCGTTAAAAACGGTTGAGCCTTGAAATTGCATTTACCCAAATTGCTTGGAGGGGGAATGAAGCTTTCTATCAGCAAGTTGGCGTTATTGATTGGAACACCTGTGTTACTTCTGGGATATCAGAATTGTGCAAAGCTTGGGACTGACAATTTAATTGGAGGAAGTTCAGGCTTTGTTTCCAGTGGTTCTACAGAGATCGCTTCCACTCAATCATCTGCAGATGCTGCTGAAGAAGCTTCCACTCCGGCACCACAAGATACGGCTGCGCAAAAACCTAAGTTGCCTTCCGTTGATCCCATGGGAAATTCCAAAACACTTTTGGCGGATGCGATGAAGGCCTGCGAGCCATCGGCCTTAAAAATGGATCCCAACGGAGAATATCTTTTAGAGTCGTGCATGAATATTTTCTGTCACCCTGACAGTAAAACCGGCCAATGGAAACAGCAGACCGCAAATCTTTGTTTAGGTCTATACCGTGCCCGCAATTCTTGAAGCAAATTCGTCTCAAAATTAAATCCACCTCGGGTTTAAATAATTAGGATTTTTGAGTAAATATCCACTAAAAATTATTTAGGAATGACTCCATAGGGGACGCGGTATCAGAACGTGAATCCTCATGTTTTTATTCAGAATTCTCCCACTTTTTTTGGTTTAATAAGATTCTTTGTTCACTTTGTATTAGTTAAAACTTCACAATGGAACAGCCCGGGCGGTCCATTCTGCTACAAGACCTAGGTCATATTGAGTGGTTCATAAGGTGTTTCCTTTTCTTCTTGTGAACACTTATCTGCGAGTAATCTCTAGTAAATTACCAATCTCACCGAAGAGTTCGGAGTCATCGTCGATTCCGGTATGTTCGTGGAGGACGTTTATGGGAGATTACACAAATTCAAGATTCTGTAAAATACGAATCGTGATTCTGTTCACGTCTCTGTTTACGTTTGGAGTCGCTCATGCGGCTCCAACGACCTTTTCCTATCAAGGCCGTATTACAAATGCTACGGGCGGCGGTCCAGGCTTCACGATGGCTTCTTTTAGTTTCTCTATCATGGTTGATAAATCTCATGGCAATAATCCGAACTGTACACTGTGGCGTGAACAAGCGGATTTGATTCCTATTTCATCGGACGGGTTGTTTGACGTCGCTATCGGAAATGGAACTGCCAACTTTCCCAATTCATCGTCTAAGGTTTATGAGTTTATGAATAACTCCGGCACAGTGTCTTGTGCTGAGGGTGGAACATTTTTGTTATCTGCTTCGGACAAAAGATTTCTGGACGTGCAATTCAATCCGAACGGCACCGCAGGTTGGAACCACATTGTTCCCGCTTCTGAAATTCGTTCTGTGCCTTATGCAACTAACGCAGTCTCAGCGGAAAAGCTGGGGGGCTTGGTAGCAACTGATTACGTTAGAAAAACAGATCTATCGACATGCTCGACAGGACAGTTTCTGACTTACAATGGTGCTGCCTTTGCTTGTGATACACCAGCAGGTGGTGGTTCTTCGTTGGATGCTTCTTATACTATCAAAGGCTTGGTGCAGTTCCTGACGAATGCAGCGACATCAGGTATCGTCGTTACAAACGGTGTGGCGCAAGTAAATACGGGTACGGGCGCGAATCAAATTGTGAAATTGGATGGCACGGGAAAACTTCCAGCGATCGATGGTTCGCAATTAACGGGTATCGTGGCCTCTTCCGCGACGACAGCGACTTCGGCTACGACGGCGGGCTCGGCTACAAACTTCACGGGTTCTTTGACTGGTGATGTGTCCGGAACTCAATCTGCAACGTCGGTTGATAAAGTTAAAGGTATGTCTGTTGTTACTACCGGAGCCGCGAACGGAAAAGTTTTGAAATACTCTTCAGGTACTTTGGTGTTTGCTGATGACGATACGGGCTCCACTGTTGTGGACTCCTCTTATTCTGCAAAAGGTATTGTGCAATTCAATACGAATGCGGCGACATCGGGAATGACGGTCGTGGCAGGTGTTGCGACAGTCAATACTGGTACAGGTGCAAATCAAATTGTTAAATTGGATGGCACAGGGAAACTCCCAGCAGTGGACGGTTCGCAATTAACTGGAGTTGTTGCTTCGTCTGCAACAACAGCGGGTTCGGCGACGAACTTTTCTGGTTCGTTGGTTGGTGACGTCAGTGGTACGCAGGGAGCGACGTCCGTTGATAAAATCAAGGGCGCAGCTGTGGATACAACAGGCATCGCGACTGGAAAAATTCTTAAATACGATGGTACGAAATGGACTATGGCTGACGACGCCACAGGCGGCTCGCCATCTGATTCATCTTATTCAGCAAAAGGTGTCGTGCAGTTCGATACGAGCGCCGCTGTTTCGGGTATGACGGTTGCCGCGGGTGTGGCGAAAGTAAATACGGGTACAGCAGCAAATCAAATCGTTCAATTGGACGGCACTGCTAAATTGCCAGCGGTGGATGGTTCGGCTCTGACAAATATCGTGGCTGCATCACTTTCAGGTATCTTACCAATTAATAAGGGCGGTACCGGTCAGTCGACGAAACAAGCAGGCTTTGATGCTCTTTCTCCGTTGGCGGCGAAAGGCAGCATTATCACTCATGACGGCTCTAACAACGTGGCGTTGGCAGTAGGCTCCACGGACGGTCATGTGTTGATGGTGGATTCTGCAGCTGCTAATGGAATCAAATGGGCTGCGCCCACTGCAACGGATCTTACCACTGTCACTGGTACAGGTATCGTGCAAAGAACGGGTGCGGGGACCTATGCAACTCTTGGGACAACGGCTCCAATTAATGTGACGGGTTCAAGTATTGGTTTGGCATATGGTACGGGCTTAACGACAAGTGCGGGTTCTTTGGTTGTCGACACGGGTGTGACGACGGGTAAAATCGTGGCGATGGATACGGGAAACAAACTTCCGGCTGTGGATGGTTCACAACTGACTGGCGTTGTCGCTTCTTCTGCAACAACTGCAGGTTCAGCTACGAACTTTACGGGTTCCTTGGTTGGTGACGTCAGCGGCACTCAGGGGGCGACTTCAGTAGATAAAATCAAAGGCTCTCCAGTCGTAACTACGGGTATTGCTGACGGTAAAATTTTGAAATATCAATCGGGTAACTGGGTGATGGCTGACGACGCGACAGGCGGCTCGCCTGTGGATTCTTCTTACTCAGTCAAAGGTATCGTGCAATTCGATACGAGTGCGGCACTTTCAGGTATTTCGATCACGTCTGGTGTGGCCAAAGTGAATATGGGTACCGCTGCAAACCAAATCGTGCAATTGGATAGCTCTGCAAAATTGCCTGCTGTTGATGGTTCTCAGTTGACGGGTGTGGTTGCTGCAAGCGCTGCGACGGCGACAAATTTCAGCGGATCTTTGGTGGGTGACGTAAGCGGCACACAAGGTGCGACCTCTGTTGATAGAATCAAAGGCGCAACTGTTGATACAACTGGTATCGCAACAGGAAAAATTCTTAAATACGATGGTACCAAGTGGACAATGGCTGACGATGCGACGGGTTCTGCTCCTGGTGATGCTTCCACGTCTGCGAAAGGTATCATGCAGGTTGGATCCGGCTTATCCGTGACTGCTGGTTTGGTGAGCGTTGATGCTGCCAATCTGGCGGTGAATCCCGCAAACTTTTCTGCAGTGGTTCCAATTTCAAAGGGTGGTACGGGTCAGTCTTCTAAAACCGCCGCTTTCGATGCCCTTTCACCACTGACGACCGCGGGAGATCTGGTGACTTCCGATGGTACAAACAATGTGCGCATTGCACGGGGTACAGCGGGACAAATTCTTTCTTCGACAGCCGGTGGTTTGCAGTGGATTAATTCTCCCACTTCGGTAACGAACTTCTCTGGTTCGTTGGCCGGTGACGTCAGCGGCACACAGGGTGCTACGTCGGTTGATAAAATCAAAGGTGCTGCAGTCGATACGACCGGTATCGCTGATGGAAAAATTTTGAAATACCAATCTGGAAGCTGGGTGATGGCGGATGACGCTACCGGCACGGCTCCTGGTGATGCATCCACATCTGCAAAAGGTATTATGCAAGTGGGTTCCGGCTTGTCTGTGACCGCTGGTTTAGTAAGTGTCGATGCCGCGAACTTAGCTGTGAATCCTACAAATTTCACTGCCGTCGTACCGATCACTAAGGGTGGTACGGGTCAGTCTACTAAGACTGCCGGCTTTGATGCGCTTTCTCCATTGGCGGCAAAAGGTTCGATCGTTACACATAACGGTACGAACAGTGTGTCTTTGGCGGTGGGTTCATCCGATGGCCAAGTATTGGTCGTGGATGCGGCAGCGGCAAATGGTATCAAGTGGGCTTCTCCAACAGCGACAGATATCACCACGATCACCGGAACCGGTATCGTACAAAGAACAGGTGCGGGGACATATGCTGCTCTGGGAACCGCGGCTCCACTGAATGTAACGGGCTCTGATTTGGGTCTATCATATGGTGCGGGTTTAACATTGAGCTCTGGGTCATTGGTTGTCGATACGGGAACAACAACAGGCAAAATCGTGGCGGTGGGAGCAAGTAATAAACTTCCAGCGATCGATGGTTCATTACTGACTAATATCGTGGCTTCTTCCTTGTCGGGTGTCTTGCCAATCGCAAGCGGCGGTACGGGAGCTTCGACGAAACTGGGCGCATTCGATGCACTTTCTCCAATGTCAGCTAAAGGTGATTTGATCGTGTTTGACGGCACTAACAACGTTCGCCTTCCTGCAAGTTCTACGAACGGTCAGGTACTGACTGTCGATACCTCAGCAGCAGGCGGTGTGAAATGGGCGGCGGCAACTGGTGGAGTGACCAGTGTTTCTGGAACTTTGCCGATCGTTATCACTGGAACAACAACTCCAACGGTTTCTGTAAATGCAGCAACAACTTCAACGGCTGGTGTGGTGACTGTCGGAACGGGACTTGCGGTAAGCTCGGGTACAATCAGTGTGGACCCTGCGAACTTTGGATCTGTGGTTCCAGTTGCTAAAGGTGGTACAGGTGCGACAACGCTAACGGGTGCAGGCATTCTGGTGAACGGTGGTAACTCGTTCGGTTCTGCTGCAAGTGTCGGTACAAATGATGCTTTCGATTTTAAAATCAGAGCGGGTAATAGTGACCGCATTCAAGTGGCGTCAGCAAATGGTAACGTAAGTATCGGTACGGGTGCCGCAGCCAATGACAAGCTTGAAGTCAATGGTTCGATTCGTGGTGCTTCTTACGATAACGGCACAACGACAACAATCGACTGGAGCCGTGGTAATACTCAAAGCGTGACGACAAACTGTGGTTCGCAACTGACGTTCTCGAATATGCGTGATGGTGGTGTATATACATTGGCGATCACGGCTTCGACGACATTCTCGGCATCATGTACCTTTGGTCAAACGTCGCCAGATACTTTGTCAGGTACAGCGGGTTCTGGAAACTTTTATTTCTTACCAGCTAATGCCACGGCTTCTGGCGCGAATGCGGTTTACTCGTTCATGCGTGTGGGCACAAAAGTTTATGTGAATTGGAGCAGCGGTTACGCGAACTAATTGAAATCGAAATCATTGTTTGAACTTATTGGGACGTAATGTGTATGGAAAGTATAAAGCAGTTTTATTCAAATACATATTCTTTCAAGGCATGGCTTTTCGTATCCATGCTCTTTGCCGTTGTAAACGCACGTGCCGATGTCAGCTGGACAGGTGTGACTCAATCACCCGGCGACTATACCTCCTCGGGCATTGTGACGATCACAGGCGCGGTGACTTTAAATCCCGGTACTTATACATTCTCAACTCTGATTGTGAACAGTTCGCGAACTTTAACGGTTCTCTCTGATACGACGGCTGGCACAGGCGTCACCATTATTGCTAACACGGTGACTATCAATGGAACTGTTACTGGTGATGGAAAAGGATACTCCGGTACGTCTGGCCCGGGGGCTGGAACCATCAGTGGCACTGCATCTTCTGGTGGATGTCATGGCGGCTTTGGCGGGTTGGATAATACTTACGATTTTTGTACGACATATGGTGATCCGGTTTCCCCAATAACTTTAGGGTCTCCTGGTGGTATGCAATCAAGCTCGGGGCCCGGCGGAGGAGCTATTAAGTTCGATGTGTCGGGAACAATGACGGTCGCTGGTACAATCACGATGAACGGAACTGATTCCGTCGCAGCCGGTGTCAAAGGTGGCGGAGGTGCCGGTGGTAGTATTTGGATCAAAGCGGCTGTGTTTGCTGGGGCGGGGACGGTTCGAGCGAACGGTTCAAATAGTGCAAACGCCAAGGGCGCTGGCGGTGGCGGCCGAGTCTCCATCAATTATGCGACCACTACGTTTTCGGGAAATGCGACGGCCAATCCAGGCACGAGTTCGGCATTTTGGACAGCGAGTGAAGGATCAGTTTTTTGGATAGACTACGTGAACAATGATCTTTTCATTTACAGAAGCTCCTCGATTTCAAATGGAACCTATAACTTCCGTAACATGACCATTTCAAGTGGTGTGACTCTTTGGAATAATGCCCATGGCTCGAAGGCGGGCGTTGGTACCGGCAAGGGCACCACAAATGGAACTTATTATGGGAGTGGAGCAGGTTATGGCGGTCGTGGAGCCTATGTTGGTGTTTTAGGTGGTGCAACCTATGGCAACATGTTGGAGCCGACCGATCAGGGATCGGGTGGAGCAAACACCGGAAGTAGCAATGGACTAGGGGGCCGAGGTGGGGGAGCTATCAAGTTGGTTCTTACGGGCACATTAACCGTCGATGGGAATTTGACTTCAAACGGTACTGATCCGTGGTGGTACGACGACTATTATCCAGGTGGCGGATCGGGTGGAAGTATCTGGATTGTCGCTGATTCTGTTGCTGGTTCTGGAACAATTGCTGCGAATGGCGGCGATGGTGCGTGGGATGCATCGTATGCCTACGGCGGAGTCGGTGGTGGGGGTCGCATTGCAATTTACTACACAACTTCTTATAGCACATCCTTGACGATTACTGCGGCAATTGGAAGTGCTGGTTGGCCAGACGGTGCCACGCCAGGTTCGGCCGTGGTTATAAATACTACGACAAACGATTTGCTGTTGCCAACGACCAGCTCGATTCAAAATGGAACTTACACCTATAACAACATTACACTTGCAAGTAACGCCATTGTTGCCGCGAATGAAGGTAATGCTGCTAATACCGGTACCGGAAAAGGTATTGCGAATGCGAACGGTGGCGGTGGTGGTGGTTATGGCGGAGCCGGTGGTGCGGGGCAAGGTGGCGCCGGGGGCGCGGCATATGGATCCTCGACAGCTCCTGTGGATTTAGGCTCGGGCGGTGGTGGTTGCGGAACGGTCGCTGATGGCTTAGGTGGTACGGGTGGCGGTGCGATTAAGTTTGTGATTACCAATAATCTTACGATCAACGCTGGAGCAGTTCTTTCGGCGTCTGGCGGAGATCAAATCAACGATTATTATTGTGGTGGTGGTTCTGGCGGAAGTATTTGGATCACGGCAAAAAACATCAACTCTGTTTCAAACGGAATTATTTCTAAAGGCGGAAATGGTTTGGTGCGTGGGGGCGGTGGCGGCGGCGGACGTATTGCGATTTATTGTACGGGCAGCTACAGCGGAACACTAAGTGTCGCAGGGGGTACTGGAAAAAACGCTGGGTCTGCCGGCTCGACATTGGTTAAATGCAGCAGCACCCCTTGGTTTTTCCGGGGCTACTGATTACTTGAACCCAGCAAAGGCCTTAGCTTTGGCATAATCTGCACTCGATCCATTCACCATTTTCGACGAATGAATATAGGCTGTGAAATAGCGAACTTTTGCAGAAGTCGCAGGACCTGTTTTAGGCATCAAGGCTTCACGGTACACAATCTCGTGCAATACCAAAGCAGCACGAGTCATTGTGCTCATGTTAGACCAAATGTTGCTGTTGAAAATATATTTGATGCCTTCTGGTGTTGGTCTGCGAAATTGTGCGGCAGCTTGTTGAAGCTCGCAACCTTGAGGAAGGGTGATAAATCCTTCGTCTTTAACGTTGCCGAATTCACTGCCAGGAATCATTTGCACTTCAGATGCAAAGTTTTTTAAGAACACGCGGTAAAGCTTAGCGCGGTTGATATCAAATTTTTCAATACGATCAATCAGTTTGCTGACAATCACGCGGTAATCGTTTTGGTCGATCAATGCAGGTTCCAGATTGTAAACCATCTTGCCTTCGTAAAGGTCCAAAGATCTGTAAGCTGGAATTTCAAGACCAGGGCAAGCGATAATGTCGCCACCATTTTGCAGCTCATCACCTGCGAACGCAGAAAATGAAAAGCTCAAAAGAAGAGTCGAAATAAGGATTTTAAATGTCATGGACATGTTACCGCCTTGAATAGGGAACATGTCGCCACACAAATCAGAATTTTGCATTAATTATTGCGCTGAGCCGTGAATTCCGCGCGGCTCTAGTGCTCCAGGAGTTGTTTAGTTAGCTGTAGAAATCCAGGAAACGAAAGTAAACTTCCTCAAGAACGTCTAATTCCATGGGGTTTCCTTGCGAATCTGTTACCTTTGGGAAGCTGATTTTGGTTTTTCCATCCACCGATTTGTATTCCAAGAACTTGGTGAATAGCACCGAGGTTTCTTCTCCAGAAGCTTCTGAAAAATAGGGAACAAAGAAGCTTTCAATTTCTGCTTTCGGCGGTAAGAAGCCGTTCACAAGATTGAGTTGATGAACGAAAACACGCGGACAGTGAAGCAGTCGCAAACGCTGGCATTCAATGCTGTAAATCCACGAATGAAAATTTCTGATTCCTAATGAATTGATCGAAGTGAGATCTTTTAAATCTAAATTCAAATCAAACTGCGGATTCACTTCCACACCATCCAATGCGGATGAGTATTCGTTCAAAGGTCCTTTGAGCGAAATCGTCGTCGTTTTGTCGGCGATAGAAAATGACAATTGCAGGGACATAGGGATTCTACTCGATGATTAATTTAGGAGCCGGCAGTGGCTTCTTCTCATCTTTCAATGGAGCATCTGGGTTGGTCAAGGTCGCTTTGATTCTGGTCGCGATATCTTGCTTAATTTGCAGATACTGAACAGTGCGTTCAGTCCCCAGGAGTGGTTTTAGTTTATCCAGCTCTTCTTCGCTGATTTTGTTAAATGCCTGTAAGCTTTTTTTGTAAGAGGAGAACTCTGCTTCAAGTTTCTTGGCATCTTTGATGTTTCCTAGTGATGCTAAGGATGACTGAAGAGTTTTACTTAGTTCTGATTTTCGTTTGTTGAGATCCTTGATGATCTCAGAGAATTTTTTTTCTTCGTTCGCTGAAAGTTTCAGCTCGTCACTCATTTTCCAAATCATGAGCTCCTCAAGCTGGTTTCGCTTGGCCCCTGACGGTGCGCTTTGGGCGAAAACAGCCAGAGGCTGCATCAAGAATGTTGTTAAAATGAAAGCAGAATAAATCCAGCGCACGATCTTCACCCTTGGGAGGGTCAGCGTGTTGCTCGACCACCCACAATTTTATTGAGTTTAGCTATCGTTAAAGTTTGAGATGATTCGCTGGCTACGTCCACAAAAAAGTCAGATTCCGTCTGACTGGAGATTAAAGTCTGGGACAAGTCTTCAGGTGATAAAATCGCTTCCGTGACAATTCTTTCGCGGCCATCGCTTAGTAAGCCGGCACGCTGCATACCCTGATTTACTTTTGCCATATGAGGAACCAAGAGTGTCGCTGCTAAAACGACAGACATAAGTCCCCCGGTAGGATAAAGCCAACCACGCCAATGTGCGCGCAACATATTTCGCGGTCGCATCAACATCGGTGTTGGCTCGATCACCTTTTGTTCGACTTCCATCATAATTTTATCATGGAGCCGATCAAAAAAATCATCACTCATAGTCATCTCAAGGTCGTCATTTGCCTTAAGACCTTTGCGGACTTTATCTAAACGATTCATGGTCTCTCTTTGATCCATTCGCTTTTTATCCTTCCGCTTCTGCGTATGTTTGGAAGAAGCCACCAACTTCTTCACTCCAGCTTTTAAGGTCATTTTGTTCCTCAAAAGTCTGACGTAGTTTTAGTAAGGCATGGCGGTAGTTCGCCTTAGCTGTGTCATATGGACATTCCATAATATCAGCAATTTCATTAAAGCTAAGATCCTCATACACGCGCAGAACCAAAGCTGTTTTCTGTTTCATCGGCAGCTTTTCTACTTCTTTCTGAAGGATGTCAGCAACCGCCGTGTGAACGAGAGTGTTTTCAGCCTCCGCATCTACTGCCAAATTAGCATCTTCAAAATCAACAGTGTCTCTTTTGAATTCGCGCAATTTGTTGCGTGCAGTATTTACCGCGATCTGAAATAACCAGCTCTTGAAAGAAGCACGACCCTCAAAGGAATTTAGTTTTTCGTAAGCTTTGATGAAAGCTTCCTGAGTCACGTCCTCAGCGGCATCCGTATCCTTCATGAATCTCAAACTCAGTCGCAGTACACTTCTCTGATGTCGTTTCACGAGTTCGGAAAAAGATCTTCTGTCTCCAGACTTCACTTTTTCAACCAGTTCAAGATCCGATAACCCTATTAGATCTTTCTGCATATAAGACTCGCTTCTGTATAAATTCGGTTAACTTCCTGAATTTTTTTCCCAGAAGAGCTTTGTAACTCCCCCCGGCACATCGTAAATTCGTTCCCCCAAACCAACGTGCCTACGCCTTTCTTTATAGCAATCTCGGTGCCACTTCCGCAGAGCCAAAATGACTCTAAATATATGATTTAATTTATGTTTTTCGGAATTTGTTATGGGGCATATAAGGAAATCTTATGGGTGCGCGGCGGCTTCCCGTATTGACTGAGGAGCGCCTCCTTACTCGGACAGTCCTCGCTCGATTATATGGATGGCTTCGTGTTGACTACAAAGGACTGCGGAACTCGACGGAGGCGCTCCTCAGTCAACACGGGAAGCCTCGTTCATCATTAGATCGATTATACTGCTCATCCAGATTCCTGCAGACAGAATTGCATCATATATATGTCGCCATAAAGATTCCGCATCGGGGCGCGTGGTGCGGTTTTGGAAAGCTAGACTAAATATTCGGTGTCGAATTGTCCTTCTCGGGTGGAGCCCAAAAGGTACGGACTTACTTTCTCCAGTGGAGTCGATGTTCAACTCTATTTTCGATTTTCGATTGTTCGATTTTCGCGCACGCTAGTGCGTGGGGATTTTGGATTCTTTTTTCTTTTGGTCCTGTTGGATTTCTGCTGATGGAATATTGGCGTTGAGCTCGGATTCAGATTTTGTGCCAATTAATTCTTTTAGTTTTTTTGCGGGGTCTTTTTCGCCTTCGAGAGCTTTGCATTTTTCTATGAATACTTGCATGCTTTTGCCGCTTTGTTGGTACAGGGTTTCGAAGTCGGCCAGGTCTTGCATATAGGTTTTGTAGACTAATAAGCGGGCATTATTTAGTTTTGCTGTGGTGAACTTTTCGTAGTTTTTAGTGTGCATGGTTGGTAGCACTTCTTTTTTGAATTTTTCTTGGATGGCTTGGATTCTGGCCATTCTTTTTTCTTCGATGTGTTCTGCGGGTGGCAGATCTTTATACCAAGTCGCCAGGTCTTTTAGTTCTTCGCTGATGAACTTGGAAAAGATCTTGTCGTCTTCGTTGTCTTTTTTGATTTGAGCGAGTGTGGGGGAGTTGTCGCCCTCGGTTTTTAGATAATATTGTTCTGCACCCTTGTTGCCCAGGAACATGGCTAAGCTTTCGTTGAAGTCGGCGTTGCCCTTAATGTACAACGTGGCGTGCACGGTTTCGTGAATGATGGTGTTTACCAGATCATAATCTTTATATCTTAACATAGAGCTTAGCAGCGGATCGTTGAACCACCCCAGAGTGCTATAGGCCGAAACTCCGCGCATGTAAGTGTCGAGGCCTTCGATTTGCAGTTCTTGTTCTTGGATTTTTGCGTCTTCTTCGTTGAAGTAACCTTTGTAAGGCATTTTGCCTACGAAGGGATAAGACCACTGATAATGCTTTAATTCCCATTTATACGCAGCACTCACAACATAGGTGACGTAAGGGCGATCAAGTTTTACGTAGCTGGTATAATTTTTTGTGGGCTTTAGGTGTAAATCATTTTCTGCGAAGGCGCGTGCTTTTTGGGCGAGTTCCAGTTTGCGTTTTTCTTGATCGCTGATTTTTGGATCTTTCAGGGCTGCGTCGATAGGGACGCGGGCATTAAGGAGTTTCATCTGATTGTAGCCCGAGCTTGCCAGGTAATTAATCTGGCAGCCTGCAAGCAAGGGTAATAGCACAAGCAGATATTTTACAGCATCCATGTGACGCCGGCGCGGATTGCAGAGTCGTTGGTTTTAGAGCCCCCGCCGATCGGAGTTTCCCAAGCGTCGTAACTCAGTTTGATACCGAAAGTTTCCGTGAGCGAAATTTTTAAACCCACACCATAAGATGGAGCCACGGCACTGTCAGGTTCATTTTCGTAAGTATCTTGGTTTTCGATTTTGATCGTTTGCTTACGATTGATCTGTGCCAAGCCACCCTTGATGTAGGGTTGGAACAAGGCTTTTTTGTCTGCCAAAATCAGGATCAAATCAGAACCCAAAATTTGCGATCTTTGAATCGTCGTACGCTTTGGATCAGAGGCATAGGCTTTCGACACAACGACAGATTGCGCATCGGTGTAACTAAGCTCCAGAGCAATACGTTCCCACAAATAGAACGACATGGAGCCCGTCATAGATTCCATTTCATTGTAGTTGTTCGTGTCATAAGTTTGTGTCTTGTGGCCGTACTGCGCACCCAACTCGATAGCGATGGCGTGAGCGGAAAAAGAAAAAGCAGTCACAGATAACAAAGCACATAGTGAAGCGAATAAAAATCTATTCATATTCCTTTGATATTACCAAGGCTTAGTGGTGAGTGACATGAAATCTGCCACTCTCTGGACTAAAGGAAGCAGAAGTCCTACTATGGTCCTATGAATGAAAAAGTATTGAAGTGCGGATTGCCCGAAGACGAAGCTGAATTGAAAAAACTCCTGACCCCTGAACAATATCGGATCATGGTCGAGAACGGCACCGAAGCACCTTTTGGAAATGAATTTTGGAATCACACAGAACCCGGTGTATACGTGGATGCGGTTTCCGGTGTGCCGCTTTTTTCCAGCGATGATAAATTTGATTCAGAGTGTGGCTGGCCCAGTTTTACCAAACCTATTTCACCTGACGTGGTGGTGGAAAAACCCGATTTTTCTCACGGCATGATTCGAACTGAGGTGCGTGCGAAAGATTCCAACGGGCATTTGGGACATGTCTTTGATGACGGTCCGCCACCATTGGGAATTCGTTACTGCATTAACTCTGCAGCTTTAAAATTTGTTCCAAGAAAACACGGCTAGCGGCTGTTCACCAATGTGGGTGGTGCGTAGTTGACTGTGAATGTATAGCGCAAGTGAATGTAGCCATCCTCTTCGATCATTTCTTGGGGAGGATTTGGGAAGACACGGGCTTCCTTAAAGGCATTCACGGCAGCAGCATCGAATCCTTTAACTCCAGACTCTTTCATGACCATTGCTTTTTGCAAAAAGCCTCGTTTGTCTAACAAGAACTCAACCTGAGTATTCCAGTTGCGACGACTTAAATTCATCGCCAAAGCGGGATCCATGCCGTTGATCGTCGTCATCACGCGGGTTTCCCAGCGATAGCGAACCAGCTCTTCGATGCGCGCATAAAAAGAATAAAATAAATAGCGATCCGTATTCAAAGCCGTGAAAGAACCAATTTTCACATCCGTCGGCAAAGACTCTCCCACAGTGGATTGCCCTTGATTAAGAGCATTCATCTCGGCCAGTTCTTTGGTGATGTCCACTGTGCGATAACCATTTTTGTCGGTGTCGTTTTTATCGACCTGAGTTTTCTCTTGGGCTTTTTGCGCCTGCTTCGGTGGAGTCACTGACTTTTTCGGAAGCGTCGAGGTGTTGGTGCGGTTCTCTGTCATACCGTTATCAGAGGCCTGCATTTCTTTCTTCACGCGTTGGCGTTGCTCGGAAAGAAATCTCGCTAAAGTGTCGTCATCCGGAGCCTTTAGTTGATCGGGTACCAATGATTTACGCACAATCTGCTGATTGTTTTTCGATTGTTTTGAAGGAGCCGTTGGAGGAGGCGTATCCAAAGAGATCTCGATCGTCTCTGGTTTCGGAGGCGAGAATAGAGGGCCCCAGACAATCACTCCCGTGATCAGTCCCAGATGCAGCAGTAAGCTGATCGCCATGGTTACGAATATAAAGGCGTGGATCCTCTTCATTGTCTCATTTTAAGCCGGAACTGGACTAAAGTGCAAGGTGGCTAAAGTTGAAACGTTTTCTGCCGATAAGTCTTTATCGATACAGGGGGATAAATGGGGAAAGTTTTAGACATTACAGAACGCCTAAGAACTCAGAATTCTTTGGAAATTGGCCACAAAGGCAGCAAGGGTGAGGTCCTAGATATGACCGAAGCTCGCCAAGAAATGCTAAGTCGTGAGCGTCGTGATGTGAAGCGCACCATTTTGACTGAGTTCGTGGGTGCGTTCGTAGTGCTCCCTGAACAAGGCCTGATGAAAGTGGCTTTGTACGACATCTCTGAAAATGGTTTGGCCTTCGATATGGATCTTCAAGAAGGTTCATTCCAAATGGATGAAGAAGTGGCGATGCGTGTTTATCTTAACCACTCCACATATTTCCCGTTCACTATCAACGTTTCAAATGTGCGCGTGATCGAAGATGAAGGCACTGTTCGTCATGGTGCTAACTTCGTGAAAGGCACTTTGAATGATGTTGCGCTTCATCATTTTGTGAAGTTCATCGAAAACGTCAGCGCGTCTTTGAAAACAGACTCTGGTGACGTTCAAGTTTCAAATATTTCTTAGTTCTATTAATTTCGATTAGGAAACCTTTTCCGTAGACTTTGGTCGTGGGATTTGTTGCAATTTAGCTGTGGGATTGTAAGCGCTCTTGCTGAGCGCTTATGTGGGATTCACCACCGGCTAGGATGCCGCAAGTCCCATTTGTCTTTTTAAGAGTCCCACGCGGGGCTCTAACTACGGAGGGTTGTTTGAGCAAAGCTAAACGCAGAAAAGTTGTTGTCGATACCAATGTAATCCTGTTCGACGCCCAGGCCATCATGCGCTTTGGAGAAGCAGACGTTCACATTCCTATCTCCGTTATCGAAGAAGTAGACAGATTTAAAAGAGACCAAGGTGAGAACGGTCGAAATGCCCGTCAATTCAGCCGCTTTATCGACGTACTTCGTGGTAAGGGCTCTTTGGCAAGTGGTGTTCAGATCGATAACTCTGAAACCATGGTTTACATCAACACGGACTACATGCTTGCAGGTATGCCGGCAGAGATGGATGCTCAAAAAGCTGACAACCGTATCTTGAATACGGCTCTGGCACTTCAAAAACAACATCCTCGCTATAAAGTTGAATTGATTACGAAAGATATCAATCTTCGTATCAAAGCTGACGTTTATGGTGTGATCGCAACTGACTACGACGCAAACGATATCAACCGTGATGACTTGTACGAAGGTTATCAAGAGATCGCTATCACTCCGGCGCAAATCGATGCTTTCTATAAAGAAAAACGTTTCGAAACAGACGTAAAGCTTTTGGCGAATCAATACGTGATCATGAAGGATTCATCGAATCCAAATCATTCAGCGATAGGTCGTTACAGCCTGGCTGAAAAAGCAGTTGTTCCCTTGATGCAAGCGGCTGACTCTATCTGGGGTATTCATGCTCGCAATGTGGAGCAGGCTTTCGCTTTGGATTGCCTGTTGAACGATGAAATCATGTTCGTATCTTTGGTGGGTAAAGCCGGTACGGGTAAAACTTTGATGGCGATCGCCGCAGGTCTTCATAAAACTCTGGATCAAGGGCAATTCCAAAGACTTCTGGTATCTCGTCCGATCTTCCCCATGGGTCGCGACATCGGTTACCTTCCTGGTGACATCGAGCAGAAACTGAATCCTTGGATGCAACCAATTTTCGATAACGTAGAGTTTCTGATGGGTGCGGACAAAAAAGCAGCTGGTCGTGCTCAGGAATTAATCAATCAGGGGATGCTAAACATTGAGCCGCTGACTTATATTCGCGGTCGCAGCATTCCAAAACAATACCTGATCGTGGATGAAGCTCAAAACTTGACTCCGCACGAGATCAAGACAATTGTTACGCGTGCCGGTCAGGGGACAAAAGTAGTCCTAACTGGTGACGTTTATCAGATTGATAACCCTTACGTGGATTCAGCGAACAGCGGTCTAACGTATGCGGTTGAAAGATTTAAAGGCCATGCAATTGCGGCACACGTAACACTGACTAAAGGTGAACGTTCGCCACTTGCAGAATTGGCAGCGAATATTTTGTAGGAGTAAGAGATGCAGGTTCCAAATATTGATGTAGGTTTCACGAACTCAGCGACAGTTAAAGTGACGGATAAAATGGTTCGTCAATTTGCTGAATTGTCTGGAGATCATAATCCTATTCATTTGGACGATGCTTACGCGGCTCAAACTCGTTTTGGCCGTCGTATCGCTCACGGAATGATCTGCGGAGCTCTGATTTCCAGAGCTCTTGTAGAGTGCATCGGTGAGGGCGGTATCTATCTTGGTCAATCGATGAAATTTGTTAATCCGGTTTTCATCGATGACACCATCAAAATCACAATCAGAATTACAGCTATGCGCAAAGAAAAAGGCATCGCGACAGTTGAAACGAATGTGACTAAAGAAAACGGCGACATGGTTGTTAAAGGTGAAGCTGTTATCATGATGGCAAAAGATTTCGCGATTCCTAAGTAATGAGCTCAGTATTTCATCTCGTTTACGTCAGTTACGCGGCCGAGAGTCTCAGTTATACGGATATCCGTAATATTCTTAATTCTTCACGTAAAAACAACGCTCGAGATGATATCTCGGGCGTTCTTATTTTGCGCGAAGGTTATTTCCTGCAGGTTCTTGAGGGTGACGAAGCTAAGATTCAAGCTTTGTTGAACATCATCCGTCGTGACAATCGCAATCACACGTTGAAAATTTTGATCGAAGAGCGCAGTGATAAACGTCTGTTCGGTGATTGGTCGATGGCCTTCCTTGATGGCGATATCGAAGCGAATACCACAAAAGATTTGCTGGATTTTTTCGATGTGTGCCTGGATAGCGGCATCAATCACAAAACTCTGATTATGCCCCTGGTTCGCAAGTTCCGGGCTTCCGCGCCGTCATTCCAATAATAAGACATTCTAACATTGGTGTGCCCGCAAACCCGCGCTCTGACTGAGTTTTATCGGGAGTGGCGAACTTTTTGACGGCCAAATTCGCGCCTTTGTCTAAGGAGTTTACGAAACATTCCCAGAGTGAGATTGCTTTGAAAATCATCTGAAGATATCGCAACAATGTATGTGTACTCGCACATGAGGAGCGGAAGATGAAGAATCTAGGATGGGCCTTACTACTAGCAATGACTTTCAACCTGACGGCATGTTTAGAAAACCAAGGTAGCGTCGAATTCGGTAGTGCTGGCTCCGGCAGCAATACAAACAGTGATTTCAGTGTAGTGACTGAACCTTCTCCAACTCCTACAGTTGAACCAAGCCCTTCGGCAACGCCAGCTCCACCATCTGGTGAAGCAGCGGTATTCCAAATCAATAACGGCGCAAAACTAACAGATTCAGCAAAGCTTGAGCTTAACTTCATCTCTGTTTTCAGTGCAGCTTACTTAAAGCTTTCCACTGGTGCTGATTGTTCTAATGGTTCTTACGAGCCATTCGTTGATTCTAAAATGTATCAAAGTGCATCGACTAATCAGAATGTTACTTTGAGCGTTATGTATAAAGACTACGACGGTCGTACTTCTGAGTGTTTGAATGCCAGCATCCTGATTGACGAAGCGGGTCCTGAAATCGTTTTCGCCAAATACCCAACTTCAACTGTTGAAGAAGGTTCTGACGTAGAAATCGTATTCACAGTATCCGATGCGGGTTCTGGTGTTGATAAAGTGACTTGCTCGTTCGCAGGAGTTTCCAAAACTTGTGCAGCAGGTACAAATACGATCAAGGTTCCCAGTATGGTTTCTGGTACATACACCCTTGCAGTTACAGCAACAGATAAATTGGCTCATTCATCTGCAAAATCCATTACTTTTGATGTGTCTTCAAAATACAAATCACTTGTTCAAAATGTCCAAGTTACTCCGAACAAAAAAGTGGACTTGTTGATCGTGATCGACAACTCCGGTTCTATGGAATACGAACAAAAAAATATGGCGAGCCGTGTGAAAAACCTTCTCAGTGTTATGAAAGGTTTGGACTGGCAGATTGCGGTTACGACAACAGATCCTCGTGATATCACTTTGGGTGACGGTCGCTTGGTGCAATTGACTGGTAAAAAAGGTCAGTACATCCTGACTTCTGCAATGGCTGACGCTGAAGCGCAAACATTGTTGGGTGCAACTTTGCAAAGATCTGAGGTTGGTAGCGGTGACGAGCAAGCGATCTATGTAACTTACCGTGCGATCGAAAGATCATTGTCTCAAAGCGGTGGTAACGTGAACTTCGTACGCCCTGACGCTCAATTGGCAGTCCTTACGATCTCTGACGAAGATGAATCTAAAAACGGTACTAAAAATGATCCACAATCCTTGTTGAACTTCATCGGTCAAACTTATGGTGGTCAAAAAGCGTTCAGCTTCCACTCCATCATCACTCGCCCTGGTGATACAGCTTGTAAGTCTACGAATGGTTATGCTTACGGTTACCGTTACGAACAGATCTCTAAATTAACGGGTGGTGTGATCGGTGACGTGTGTGCCTCTGATTACGCAGCTCAAGTGTCTGGTATCGCTGACGGTGTTCGCAAAACATTGAAAACTTTCACTCTGTCATGTGCTCCAGTGGTTGACTCAGTAAGATCGATCTCTGTTCTTAAAGACGGTCAGCCATACGCTGGTGCTTACACAGTGTCAGGTGTGAACATGGTATTCAGCGCAGATCTTCCACAAGGCCAATACCAAGTTTACTATTCTTGCGTAAAATAATTATCAGAGAACTTTGATCTCAAAAAATTGAAAAGCCCAGTTTAAGCTGGGCTTTTCTTTAACGTCAGGAGTACAAAGGGCCTTGGTGGTCCCTTTTTATTCGTCTTGCTCTTTTTGCCAGGCTTGAAATTGCTCTTCAGTCATAGTTGTGATTGTGTTCTCTTCAGTATATACTTTGAAGTAACGTCGCAGGCGGTACAAAGACTGCGCGGCTTCTTTATTCTCTCGTTCTGTTAAATCGGGATGGTGGAAGTTGTTCAAATAGCTTTCGATGCTGGAACCGAAGATATGCCATTCTGTTCCGTCTTTTTCAGCGCTGCCATATTCTTTCATCAAGTTCATTCCGCGTTTTGTATACAGACGGGAGCCCTCTGTTTTTGGATTAAACGTGTACATCGCTTGGCCAAGCTCTGCGGGGCGGTGATCACGATCCGGCTGAATTAAAAGATCAGCGATGTGAGAGAACACACTCGTCAAAGCCTCGCCACGCATTTGATTCGTTCTTGATAAATAGAATTTAACAGGTTCAAAAATTTCTCCGGAGCTCATATAGACCGGTTGCTTGCCGACGAACTCGCCATTAACAAAGCGAGGAGAGTTGTTATCGAACTTGACGGCTTCAATTACGGAGGGACGTGGCATTCTGAATCCTTCACCAAGATACGCTTCCATCTTTAGCAAAGGCACCTTGCCTTCGCGGATAAGGCCCATATCAGCGGGAATTGTGGATTGTGCTGTCGGATTTAAATCGTAAACCGTTGAACCAAACGATCCTGTGAACTCCATCCATCGTCCACTTTGTGGGTCACGCATTTGTGCTTTTCCATAGGGGGCTCTGTTGATTCCTAAAGCGGCCAACAGTTCACCAGGTTTGCCAGAGGCGCCTTTTGCTCGGACCATGACATACGTTGTTGAGTTCAATGTCTCTAAGACCTCGTTAAAGTCTGCTTTAATAAAAGACTCTGTCCAGTGACGACGGTCGACGTAATCTGGATAAATTTCTGAAATTAAATCGATCACCCATTTCTTTTGTTCTTCTTTCCCCTTTAGCATCAAGGCTTCGGTAGCTTTTGTAGATCCTACGATCTGGGTGCGGATAACGGTTGTAACCATGTCGCCTTGGTCCCACTCTTCGCGAAAAGCAATTCGTCCCATCTTGGTTCCTGGAATTAATTCGACAGGAAACGCCGTGACGTGTGTTGGGGCAGACAGAAATGTCGAGCGAGCTGCTTTGAGGGTTTTACCTTGAGCAATCTTTTCTCGCATTTTTCCATTTTGAAGGGGATTTGTTCCGTGGAAGAAATTATCGAGGTCCTTATTCCAAATTCCTTCTTCAACGATTTTTTCAATACGGCCCAGGTATTTTTCTAGGGCCGCGGAATATTTTTTAGATGAAGGAAATTCGCTCAGGCGAGGGATATCATAAACGATGAATTCGCGCTGAGATTGGGTGTTTTTAAAAAGATACGGGCCGCCCGTTGAATTGTGCGATTCGACGTATTGATACTTCTGACTGACGGATTGGACTTCCGCCTGAATATCAGCTTCTAAAAAAGAACTGAACTCCCAGTTTGTTTTCGTCGAGTCGACATGGTGTTCACCATACTTGTTATAATAAAGACGGGGATCATCAGCGGGGGTCTCAACATATTTTCGCTGAACATTTCCCATGGGTTGAGATTTTGCGTGAACTTTGACCTCTTGAAGGTGCTGTTTCCAATTGGCCGGTGGCCAAGCGTTTCCTTCAGAAAATATGGAAGTGCAGGATTCTGCGGCGTTGGCTATCGACCCCAAGCTTAAGACAAAGGCGATGATCAATCCACACGGGATCGCAAAGCGTTTATCAGCTGTAAAGGATTTCGACAGTAGCACAGGCCATCTCCTTCTATATTCCTCTTAAGGCCCCGTTTTGTAAGGGCTAGGGAGTTGATTTAGAAGAGTACAAGGGATGTACCAAGGAGCCTTTGATAAAGGGCACAGAAAGTGTCCGTAAGAGGGGAGGCCACAGAGATTCCCTGTGGCCTTTGTTTTTCATGGGAACTTTTATGCATGAAAAGAGAAAAGGGGCCCTGTTGGCCCCTTTTTTTATTTACCTTGGATCTTAGTGACTAAATCAGCCCAGTTTGTTCTCTGGTTGAATTTTAAGCCATGATAGCGTTCGATATATCCGGAATAGTCCGAGCTGTTGGACGGAAGCCAGATAGAAACTCCCCAAGTTTTTGAATCTTGGTTTTGGCTGTTGGCGATCACGAACTGGTTTTGAGCGTCGCGGACGGATTGCATCGCTGGAGTTGTGATTCCGTTTCTTGTCGCAAGATCGATGAAATCAATCACGTCACGGTAGTCCCAGTATGTGAAAAGCTTGGCGTTTTTGGCAGAGCGAGCCACCTTCGCTAAAGCAGCGTTGTCCAATCCTGCTAGCTCTGTGCTAAGTTGCTTCAAAGATTGTTCGTAAGAATCGATGTGAGATAGATCGTAAGCCGACATCGTCACTTTGCGATTGCCGTAAACTCCGCCATTGTATGCAGCCAAATAGTCTGCAGCGTGAACTTTAACAAGGTCGGCGGCGCTCATCATTGGGTCTTGCGCCCATTTCGTCAAGAAAGTCGCATATGGCCAGCCAGCACCTGGCTCGACATCTTGAGAACCCAAGTAGTACTGAACGGATTCAGACATTTCAGATGCCACTTCAACCATACCCATCAAGCACGCATCAGAGGAGTAAATGTCTACTTTGTGACCCAGGATTTTTGCAGATTCAGCCATCGCCTGACCCAATTGTTCAGTCGTGATGTTGTTGCCAGTATTATCATCCCAAGAAATATCCATTGGTTTCATACCAGGTATAGAAGCCAAGTGCCAGCCACCGCCGTGATCCCATACAACCACGAAGTATTTTTTTGCAGGGTAGTTTTGGTTAGCCCATTCTACAAATTTAACCAATTCTTTCCAGTCACCCATATCAACCGCACCCATGTTTTGAACAACAGGGGAAGTGACTTTGTTTGTGTCATTGTCTTTTTGAATTAAAAGACGGGAAACGCTGCTTTTTTTAGCTGAGGCCCACTGAACCAGGATGTTCAAGTTTTCATTGGAGCCAACTTGTTCCATTTGATTGATATTCATTGGACCGAACGAATCAAGATTGTTGTTTCCGTTCAGAAATACCAACATGTTCCATTCTTTTACTTGTTGAGCTGCGGAAGCGAAAGTTGATGCAAGCAAGAGTGCACACACGATAAGAACGCGCGATAAGTGGTTCAAATTTTTCCTCCATGAAAAATACCCAGGACTCTAGGGTAGCACCACTTTGGAACCACACTCACGTTGCTTCACATATGTTCAGGACTTTTGATTCGTCTAGTTTCTTTTCGCACCGCTAACGGCGGGAGTTCGAAAAGTTACTTCTCGATGAGGGAAATTAGATTAAGTCCAGTTGCCTTCATTAGCTTGGGGTTGTTTTGCATTCTGGCTAATTGAAGGCTGCCTTGGCAGGTGCTTATTAATAGTATGGCTGTATCTTTGGGGTTTAGGTCTTTTTTGATTTCAGAAAGCTTTTGAGCTTTTTTGATTTGGGTTTCAAGCCAAGCTTGGTTTTGTTCTTGGAAATGAACCACGGCTTTCTGTAATTTTGTTGGAAGCGTATTGTAGTCGATGCATAGCACTCCGCCGGGGCAGACTTTTAAGCTGTCTTGGGAGAAAGAGTGGTACATGTCGATGAATTTTTTGATTTTCTCCAAAGGACCACGTTGTTCGTGCTTTTCGACCCATTGTTGAAAAGACTGGGTATAGTCTTCGAGCAGGGCCAGGCCCAGGTCTTCCTTGGAGGCGAAATAGTAATGCAGGCTCGCTTTGCGAATCCCCAGCTTGTCGGCGATGTCCTGAAAGCTAAAACCATTATAGCCGCGCAATTGGAGGTAGTTTTTAGCTATTTCAATGGCTTGGGTCTTGGTCTCCATTTTATGCCTCCGGATAGGGGTTGCGCGTGAGGGGCTTTGGGTATATTCTACCTACCGATAGGTAGATAATCAAGCCTACATAAAGGACATTGTATGAAAACGAAACAGATGCGTCCGATTGCGATTCTAGCAGGTTCCAGAACTCCATTTACAAAGTCTCAGACAAACTATGTACGTACATCCAACCAAGAGTTGATGACGGCTGTGCTGCAAGACCTTGTTAATAAAACCAACATTAGAGGCGTTCGTGTGGGTGATGTTTCCACTGGGGCAGTTATGAAAAATGCTGCAGACTGGAACATGACTCGTGAAAGCGTTTTGAGCTCTGGTCTTGATCCTCATACGCCAGGATACGATGTGCAAAGAGCTTGCGGTACAGGATTGGAAACAGCTTGGCACATCGGTTTGAAAATCGCTGCCGGCCAAATTGAATCTGGTATTGCCGGCGGGACGGATACAAATAGTGATATTCAAGGCGTACTGCCGCACGAATTCACTTGGAAGTTGATGGATGCGCAAAAAGAAAAAACATTAATGGGTCGCTTGGGCAAATTCGCCAAACTTTCGATCAATGACATTAAGCCAAAATTTCCTGTGGTGGTTGAGCCGCGCACGGGTCTTTCCATGGGGCAACATACAGAGCTTATGGTGAAAGAATGGCACATCTCTCAAGAGGAGCAGGATAAGCTTGCTTTGGCCAGCCATCAGAATGCCGCAAAAGCTTGGGATGCTGGATTTTTTAAAGACCTGGTATTTGATTTCAAAGGTTTGAAAAAAGATACTTTGGTTCGCGGTGATACGACATTGGAAAAACTGGCAAAACTGAAACCTGCTTTTGATAAAACGGGAACAGGTACTTTGACGGCAGGGAACAGTACCGCTTTGACAGATGGCGCTTCCGCAGTTTTGTTGGGCAGTGAAGACTTCGCTCAGAAACATTATTTGCCAGTGCTCGCGTATCTGACTGACGCTGAAGTTGCGGCCGTTGATTACGTAGGCGGTGAAGGTCTGTTAATGGCTCCTACTTATGCTGTGGCTCGTATGCTTGAGCGTAACGGTCTGACTTTGCAGGATTTTGATTTTTATGAAATTCACGAGGCTTTCGCAGGTCAGGTTCTTTGTACGTTGAAAGCGTGGGAATCCGAAGAGTATTGCCGCACGAAATTGGGTCTGACCAAAGCACTGGGCTCCATTGATCGCAGTAAACTGAACGTGAATGGTGGATCCTTGGCGCTTGGACATCCATTCGCTGCGACGGGTGGCCGTATCCTGATTTCGCTTGCGAAAATGCTTTCCCAAAAAGGCAGTGGTCGTGGATTGATTTCGATCTGTACTGCTGGCGGTATGGGTGTAACAGCAATCGTTGAAAGATAAACATGAATGAGTGACAACTGACACTGATCTTATATGATCAGTGTCAGAGGTTTATTTGTCGCTTAGGTTTGTCGTTGCTTTATTATTGCTATCTTCTCCAGCGTATTCGCAAATGGCGACGATAGCCCCTGATTCTAAAGCGGTCTCTGATGTTCCGAGTACGCAGGTTGCACAAAACCAATTGGCGCCAGCTGCCTCTGTTCCCCCTAAGAAAACTCGAAAAAAACGAAAATCCGATAATCAAAGTCGTGGATTCATGACTGATTCACGTAAAGTGGTTTCAGATCGTGTGATCTTGCTGGCAAATAAAGTCGACGGTTTGTTCGGAAATTCGCGTGCCTTGGATGAGTATTACTCCAGCAGCTTAAAACTCTCGACGGGAGTTTTATATAATGCGACCACGGGCGAACACGAAAACACGGTGTCGACATCTCTCATCTTAAGTTTGCCAAACTTAAAAGCGAAAGAGCGCGCGTTCAATGACTATTGGAATCGTAAGCCTGGCGAGGCACCAGCTCCCATGTTTGACGAGGACTTCATCACTCCCGAAGAATTTAAAGAGCAAAATCCCTGGGATTTCGCTACAGAGACGGGGATTCGTTGGAGCTGGCCTGTGGGGTATTATGGAAAGCTTCGCGCCAGTCGAAATTATCTGACTGGAAACGTGGTCCATCACTTACTCGACGAGATTGGTTGGGATTCACAAACTTACTGGGCAAGTAAAGTCTCTTTGGCATCGGACTATGCTTACAGCCGTTATTTCCTTTTACGTTTCGTGAATGAAGCGAATTGGTACATGAGTGAGCCATCGGTGTTTGGTACGACTCAAGGGCCTTCTTGGATTTACAGCTTTCAGGATAAAAGCCTGTTCTCTTTTGATTTAAGATTCAACATGCGTTCAATCAAACTTGAGATGTACACGGACGCTTATACAGCAGGCTTTACTTATCGTACGGGATTCAGAAAATTGAATTGGATCTTTGTGGAGATCTCTCCACTTTGCGCCTGGAAGTATGACGACGGATTTGCACCAACAACAACGGTCAATCTGAGTCTAGACATCCTGTTCGGTAAAGAAAAAACCGCGAAGCCAAAATCCGACAATCCACTAGATATGTAGATGGTCTAAAAATAAAAAAAGGGAGTTCATGTGAACTCCCTTTTTAGTTTTTGATGCGCTATTGCTACCAAAAGTGTGTCCGTACCTATTTCTTCAGAGGCTTTTGGATGATGTGGATTGCGTGACCCAATGTTGCCTCAGCACATTCCATGATCGTCTCGCCCAATGTTGGGTGAGGGTGGATTGAAAGAGCCAAGTCTTCAATGCGTGCGCCCATCTCGATCGCAAGAACTGCTTCAGAGATCAAGTTCGAAGCTTCAGGGCCCACGATGTGAACACCTAGAAGTACATGCGTTTTTGCATCAGCGATCATTTTTACGAAGCCTTCGGTTTCCATCATGCTGACAGCGCGGCCGTTGGCACCAAATGGGAATTTGCCGATTTTAAGCTCCGTGTGACCTTTGGCTTTTGCTTCAGCTTCAGTCATACCTGCAGATGCGATTTCTGGATCTGTAAAGACAACTGCTGGAACTGTTTTCGCGTCGTAAACGCGGTTCGCGCCAGAGATCACTTCAGCAACCAACACACCTTCGTGTGAAGCTTTGTGAGCCAGCATTGGCTGACCACAGATATCACCGATAGCAAAGATGTTTTGAACGTTTGTTCTGCGTTGAGCATCCACTTTAACAAAGCCACGCTCGTCAACTGCGATACCCGCAGCTTTCAAGTTCGCTTGGTCACCGTTCGGACGACGTCCAACAGTGACTAGGATCTTATCGCATTTAACAACTTCTTCTTTACCGTTGATTTCAACAGTCACTTCGTAACCGTCTTTAGCTTTTTTCTGAGATTTAGCTTTTGCACCGTACATGATTTTTACGCCCGCTTTATCAAGCTTACGTACAACGATGTTCGCACAGTCTGGATCAACAACACCAGCAAGCAATGATGGCATTGCTTCGATCACAGTCACTTCAGTTCCTAGTTTGCGTAGGTATGAAGAGATCTCAAGACCGATGTAGCCACCACCGATAACTGCCACGCGTTTTGGAATTTCGTCGAATGCCAAAGCGCCCGTTGAAGAACAGATGTCTTTTTCGTCGAATTTGAAACCAGGGATTTCAATTGGACGAGAACCTGTAGCCACGATGAAGTACTTAGCTTGGATAGCTTCAGTGCCTGCAGATGACTTAACAGAGATTTCTTTAGAAGATTTGAATTCAGCGTCGCCTTTAATGTGAGTTACGCCGTAACCTTTAAGAAGTTGACCAACACCGCTCGACATTTTGTCTGAAACGGATTGTTTCCACTTCACAAGTTGTTTCATATCAACATTGATATCGCCTTTGATCATCAAGCCCATATCTTTGAAGTTATGCTGAGCTTTGTGCAAAAGGTGAGTCGCCGTGATCATGGCTTTAGATGGGATACAACCCACGTTCAAGCACACGCCACCCAAGAACTCACGTTCGATAACTGCTGTTTTAAAACCAAGTTGCGCAGAGCGGATAGCGGCAACATAACCACCGGGACCCGCACCAATTACTACTACGTCAAAATTTTGCATATGAATTCCTTTTAAATTTATCTATTCGTGCAGGTGTTAAAAGAACAACTGCCGGGAAGTGTGCAATCAGAGTCGAAGTTGCAGGTTTTCCCGTTACCTGCACACTGTCTGCTATAAGGAGCACTGCTGGACATTTTGCATTCGATTTTGATTTCACAATCACTATCGAAAGTGCAGGATTGTCCGCTGGCTCTTTGAATCGCAACAACTTGAGCTTTTGCGACTTGAAGACGCTGATACTCCATTTTTCCTTTGGAATATCCTGCTAGGAAGTTATTCGCAACGGAAGGAGTGCAAGTGTTCTCGTAATCCTTACCTTCGCGGCCCCAATAGATTCCGTACTCATAAGTGCAGAACTGCATAAGGCCACGAGCGTAACCTTGATCGTAGGCCGTTCTTGTCGCAGGAATTCCATGCTGCATGCATTGGGAAAGGACGCTGGATTGCATGCTTTCGCCGGCAAGAGCGTCTCGTGAACCCATGGCTTCCCAGTCATAGGAAGCACATGTGTTTTTGTAGTTCTGCTCAAGAGCAGCACAAGACGTTAGCAGCAGGGATACAAGGACAAGAACAAGGTTTTTCACCTTATAGCATCTCCACCAAAAGTTTACCTGGGTTCTCGATACGGCCGATGAAGGCAGCCAAGAATCTTGCAGCCAATGCGCCATCGATCAAACGGTGATCGGCAGTCATTGTGTAGTTCATTGTTTTGATCGCTTTCAACTGGCCATCTTTGATAACCGGTTTTTCGTCGATTTTGTACATACCAAGGATCGCCACTTCAGGGTGGTTGATCACTGGAGTGGCGTAAGTACCACCGATTGAACCGATGTTCGTCACAGTGATGCAAGCGCCCTTCATTTCATCTGGTTTCAACTTGCCATCACGAGCACGTTTAGAAAGGTCGATGATTTCTTTAGAGATCTCCAGAATCGTTTTTTGATCCGCGTTTTTGATAACTGGAACTACCAAGCCTGTCGGAGTGTCAGCTGCGAAACCGATGTTGAAGTATTTTTTGTAAACGATTTCACCAGCAGCATCATCGATAGAAGCGTTGAACATTGGGAATTCACGGATCGTTGCTACCATCGCTTTCATCACGATTGGAAGATAAGTGATCTTAGTTCCGTTTTTCTCAGCGAAGTCTTTCAAAGACTCACGAAGCGCAACCAATGAATCAACCTTAGCTTCATCCATGATAGTGAAGTGAGGGATGATTTGTTTTGAACGCTGCATGTTTTCAGCGATGCGTTTGCGGATACCGATAAGAGCTACGCGCTCTTCAGCTGCACCAGCTTGGCCTTGGTAAGCTGGTCTTGGAATAGTCATAGTTGCTCCAGCCTTCGCGCCTGCCGTCGCTGCGGCACTGCCCGCTGCCGCGGAACCACCTGCTGCCAAAACGTCTTCACGAGTGACACGGCCAGCAAGACCAGAACCAGAAAGACCATTGATATCAACACCCGTTTCGCGAGCAAGACGGCGAGTCGCCGGAGTCGCAAGAACTTTAGAATCAGCAACCGGCGGGAAGATGCCGTTAGCTGCAGAAGCAGAAGAAGTAGCAACTGGAGCTGCCGCTTTTGCCGCTGCCGGAGCAGAAGCTTGAGGAGCTGGAGCCGCCGGAGCCGCTACCGCGCCACCTGCCCCAGTCAAAGTGATCATTACTGAACCAACTTTAACAACGTCGCCGGCTTTGAATTTCAATTCGCCAACAACGCCTGCAACTGGAGTCGGAACTTCAACAGTGGCTTTGTCAGTTAGAACTTCAGCGATCGCTTGATCCGCTTTTACAGAGTCACCAGATTTAACCAACCATTTTACTAGTTCGCCTTCAGTAACACCTTCACCAAGTTCAGGAAGTTTTACGTCTTGTGCTTTACCACCAGCTGCAGGAGCTGGAGCGGATGCTTGAGGAGCTGCTGCTTTTGGAGCAGGAGCCGCTGCCGCAGGAGCCGGAGCTGCCGCTTTAGCTGCGCCACCAGCATCAAGAGCGATCATCGTCGAACCAACTTTAACAACTTGGCCCGGTTTGAATTTCAAATCTTTTACAGTGCCAGCGACTGGAGATGGAACCTCTACAGTTGCTTTGTCAGTCAATACTTCAGCGATAGGTTGATCTGCTTTTACAGAATCACCAGGTTGAACCAACCATTTAACCAATTCACCTTCAGTGACGCCTTCGCCAAGTTCAGGCAGTTTTACATCAGTTGCCATACAGGGAGTTCCTTTCAATATTAGCCTTTAAAATCAAACACTCCCTTCTATTGCGATGGGGGCTCATTTGCACCGATTAATGCTGTGCATAAATAAATTGTTTTTCCCTCTGCAACATAGCGGTTTGAGGGTTGAATTTCGGGCTCTGGCGTTGTTATTTTACAAATCATTTTGGGGGTCCCATGAAATATTCTCGTAAACTCAAGGAAGGCACCTTCCTAAAACGCTATAAACGCTTCTTTGCCGATATCGAGTTTGAGGGTCAGACCATTGTGGCGCACGTTCCCAACACGGGGAGCATGAAAAGCGTCAATAACCCCGGTCAATTGTGCCTCTTTTCAGAATCCGACAACCCAGAACGTAAATTGAAATTCACTCTGGAGATGATTAAGTCTCCGACAGGTTCATGGGTAGGGGTTAATACAGCGACTCCAAATACAGTGGTTAAAGAGGCCGTCCTCAACACCATCGGTAGGCCTCATCACGAAGTGCCAGGGTTTGCTCACTGGGCTGCCTTTGATGAAGCGAAACCAGAATACAAAATTTCTGCCGAAACACGTTTGGATTTCGCGCTTAAGAAAAAAGACACCGACAAAATGCATTTTATTGAAGTGAAAAACGTGACGTTGGGTGAAGACGGTGTTGCGAAGTTTCCAGATGCCGTGACTGAACGTGGGCAAAAACACTTGCGTGAGTTGATGGCCTTGATGGAACAAGGACACACAGCCGAGTTGGTATTCACAGTGCAACGCCATGACTGTGCAACTTTCTCGCCGGCTGATGATATTGATCCCGAGTATGGCCGCTTATTGCGTGAGGCTTCAACAAAAGGTCTTAAAATTTCCCCGCACATTATTGATCTGACACCGACAGAAGCAGTTTTATCCGAAAACAAACTTGAGGTTGTCCTCTAAGGACTGCGGCGGCTCTTCTTGAACTAAATTCCAGAAACGGGCCGTGAATTGTTATTTTTTAGAGTACAAAAGCAGTTCTGGTTTCTGGCTGACGGCAAAATCAAAGACTCCGTCAGACCAGACTCCAAAATCCAAGGGCCATTTGCCTTGATATTGAATTTTTACAAATTGTCCCAAGCGTTTTTTAAGATTTTGCAACTGTTCTTCGGCTTCGTCTGGATAGACTTTAAAATCAATAGCAATCAGATAACTAAATTCATGATTTCGTTCGACTAATACGTAGGCGGCTTTACGAACGACTAATTCATCACTAAAAAAGCTTTTCAGGGCACTCGCGAAATCTGCTGGAATCAGCTTTTCGGGAATCGCAAATCGGTCTTTCGTTTTCAAAGAAACCTTGTATCTCAAAGGTTCCACTCGTTTTTTTAATGCCATTTTCCAACCCCAATTCATAGAAAGTGACCGCTATTAGTATTGGTCACGCAAACTAACTGCATTTGCGGTGCCAGAGCTTTTTGAGCCTTATTTTAGGGCTCGGGTAATGATTATTTTCAGGTCATCGGGTACTGAAGAGGCATAATAGTTTTGGCAAAGGCCTTGAGTCAGATTTTTGAGGTCTGTTTTTCTCTCTTCAAGCATAGAGTCCTTCCACCACTCTTTTCTTTGCGCAGTTAAAATATCTTTTTTTAAATTTAGGATATCTTTCAATTCAATCACAATCGATGTTTTGCATTGAACGGTGATCTTATCTAACTCCGCCTGACTGCGAATCGCAGACACCTGATCAAATGCATATTGAGCCAAGACTTCTTCTGTAAAGAGCATCATCTTTCTTAATTTTTTATTGGCCTCCACGAACAAATCTTTAAGTTTGTTGATCTCCTCCGGTTTCATGACATTGCTTAAGTTCAAAAAACGCCCTTGGTATTCGATCAAACTTTTGACTGTCTGTGCTTGTTTTACCAAAAGCTGAGTGAAGACCAGGAGCTTTGGCAGACAAGCCTGCGGATTTTTGACGTCGTCATTCTCGCGTGCGCAGTCCCGTTCATATCTTTCTGAGTTATCCTTAAGCAGGTCATTGATAGCCTCTGCTCGCATAGCCAAGGCCTGTAGCTCTTTCGACTCGGCATTGAATTCTGCTAACTGCAGATCCGATGACTTTTTATTGATCTCTACGATTTCCGCAAGTGTTGCCGCCATTTTCAGTTGATAAGTTTGGGACACGAACGCCGCACTGAGGTCTTGAGCCAAGACTCCGAACTGAGCAACCAGTCCTGCTGGTGGAAACGCCATCGAAACAACATTCGCGGCCGCATGCGAGGCGGCCGAATATCGCTGGCTTTCAGAAGTGGCCGAATCGTAAGAACGCACATTTTCAATCAACCCAATGACGGCCAGCGTGTTGGACAAGTATTTCGATGCTTGCTCGGCGATTTTTTCTCCGAACTTCTGCGCCACCAACTCGAAAGTTTTTTTGGTTGCATAGTCTTGGGCTGCGGTGAGGGCATATTGCTTTGCCATTTCCTCGATAATGATTTCTAGGCTGGATTTAGGTTCTTCAGCTCGGCCCAGGGAGGTAAAACTGAAGATAGCGACAAGTAAAATCAGACTGAGGCGTTTCATATTACAGACTCATTACTTCGAACTGTTTTCTGGATAAAATATCAAGGGTGCCCTCACCGGAAGTGTGATTCAGATAAAAGAACAACGGTGGAGCATAGAATCTGCGGTGGTCGTTGGACTTGCCAGAAAGCTCGATCAAGTTTTGACCATGAAGAGTTAAGCGACCTGCATAAAGTGTTACGCCGGAAATTTCGGTCTCACCATTGTAGTCGCCGCCAGTGTGAAGCGAAACCTCATACATTTCAATTTCGCTCGCACGCAAAGAGAATTGTCCATCGGGGATTTGCAGATCGCCGCAAAGAATTACTTTTCCAGCATCGATATTTGCAGGAAGCTCTTTGATTTCACTATCTGGACAACCATAAGAGACTACGTCCTTGTTTTTAGAATAAATAAGATCGACATAAAGGGGAGACAGATTTCGAACAGTGAGGTTGCTGTTCGTTGCATTCGGTTTCTCGAAAGTGACATTGATTTGGGATGGCAATTGAGCTTCTTCTTGGGAAGTGATCATCTCGATCCATACTGAACCAGAAGCGCCCTCAATAGTTTGTGACTTGCGTTCTTGGGGAGGCGAGGGGGTAATATCTAGATTTATTTTTTTTGAAGGTTCTTGGCAGGCTGCCAAAAGGAATACAAGGGGAAGTGCTTTTAGGAAGTTCATTTCTTATCTCCGTTTCTATTGTTTATGTCTGGGAGGATTGCAGTCCCTGAGCCAACGGAAACGGATGTCAGATGCGATATATTTGAGTTCGCGTTCGAAATCGATCCGGATTCCTAGAATCCGGACCGCTCCACTAGAAGATCGTTTTTCCAGATTGCTGAAGCTCGTACGCCCGTAGGTATTCACGGGCAATCGGACCTACGTGCGCAACCAGTAAAGCCGGGGACATACTCCCGTTTGAAGCCAGGTTGGATAAGCTTTCTAAAATATTCGTGCGGATTTCATCGCGAAATTGTTGGTAGCTATTGTCGGAGAGGACTTTTTCGATCGTTTGAAAGAAAAGAGCCCAGTCGATTTGTTCGATATGCTCTGCCAGTTCCATACCAAAATAGAAAATAGCCATCCCGTCGATTGAAAAAGAGGCGCCTTTATCAAGGATTTTGGAAATCTCGTTTTTTAAACAGAACTGGCCCTGTGCCAGTTCTTGCAACAGATCTTGGGTGGTTTTTAAGTTCTGATTCATGTTAGTTTCCTTTTAATGCTTCAAGAATATCTTTCACGATATGTTCAAGTGCAATTCTATCACTGGACGGTAGGTCTTTGCGATTTTTTAAAATATCCATAAAATTATTCAGGCGTTGTCGCATTTTTATTTCATGGAATGTTCCTTTTACAGGTTCTCCTGTCAGTCTTTCCCAGCGAAATGCAGCGGCGGTACTTCCGTTGCCATATTCGGATTCCGCTCTCCAGTATTCGTTGATATTTTTACGTACGTTAGGATCGATAATATTTTGGGGCTTTTCCATCGTCTTGCGAAGATCTGCTAGATACTTTTCGTAAAGAGCGCGGTTTTTGGGTGACAGCTCATGGCCCACTTTAGAAGCGATGTGCGAATCGATGCTAACGGCGCGCTTGATAGCGAGCTCAATGTGACCAATTTTTTCGATTTTTCTTATGGCGCTGATGCCGCGAGCGATTTTTGAACCAAATCCAAATGTCACTGCACCTAGTATCGCAAAGCCTCGCTCCCAGTCGGTGAGCTGTTCGCCAGTCACCAGATTTTTCCCCGTGAAGGCTTCATAGGTATCGCGAATAGGCCCCGTGACCGGATCTAACCCCACGGCAATGTCGGCAAATGCTTCCGCGTACTTTTTAAAACCATTTGCAGATTGAATATCACCAGCGGCATGCATCGTATCGGCGGCTTGAACCATTCTGTGGCCCCAGCGTCTGGCATCGTCACGTTTTGGAATCGTCGAGCGCTGAGTGCGCAAAATCGTGTCAATCTCCTGAAGGTCGCGAACAAAGTCTTCATCTTTGCTGATGAACTCTGTTCCTTCATTGCTGCCGCCTTGTGCGATCGCCATTTTTAAGGAACTTGTGGCTGTTGCTAAAGCGCGAACGGCGGCATTGGCATTGTTTTCAATTCCATCCGTAATCTTCTTGTAATTTTCTTGTATGGCTTTGTTGCCCTCTTCGATTCTTTTATTGTACCCATTCATTTGATCTGTGACGGCATCATTCCAAAGCAATTCACGGTAAATAGCATGAGCCATCCCAGTGGTTACTGCGGCACCCATGGCGTGTTCATGGGTTTCGCTATCGAAATAGCCTGGAGGTGGCAATGGAGAGGCTGAAGTCCCTACCGGGGGCGCATCACTGGAAATATCACTTAGATTGGACCACCGAGTGACACCATCGATAGTTCCAGTGTAGACGGCGCTGATCCATTTTCCTTGAGCAGCGTCGAAGAAGTAATACATCTGGCCTACTTGGAACTGTGTCGTTTTTGGAGCGTCCAAATAGAATTGGTATTGATTCGCGCTAATGTCGACGATCGTCACCGGCAAAGTCACAGCTGGATTCCAATAGGCCGCAAAAGTATTCACTGAGTAAATGCAGGAAATAAGGAAGGTTAAAAGAGTTTTCATTTTAGTTCCGCTAATCCATTTTCCAAAGTTTTAATTTTTGTATTAAGTGATTCGATCTCATTCTGAAGATCTTGTTCGGCCCCAGAGGACCGAGCACGAATATTCAAAGCCAAAAGCAGCACTTGTTCATATTGCCCAGAGCTCAGGCTTGCGATATCTGTGCCTTGATATGAGTTCAAAATTTCTTCCAGGTCTTTTCCGGCGACCGGGAACTCCTCGTTAAGCTTGGCAATTTCAGAGACAATCAATTCTTTTTTAAGAAGGCCTTTGTAAAGGTCTTCAACAATTTTTACGACTTCATCGTAAGATTTTGATCGTAGCTGCGCTGTCTGTAGAAGCTCTGCGTACGTTACTTGTTGCTTGCGGCACAGGTCGATTTCTCTCTGCCAAGTTTGTTTTAAAAGATCCCGGCGATTTGTTTCCATGTCCAATTGGAATTGTGCAAACTTTTTTTCGTAATTGAGTTTGATCATGGCGATTTCGCCTTCCATTTGCGCGATGAACGTTCCCATCGATGCCGCATTGGCACCGAATAGGATGGCCCGATCGATATCACTCATGGCCAAAGAACGAGACGAGATCAAAAGTGTCAGTGAAAATATTAGTTTTTTCATTTGTTTTGAGTTTCCTGTGCGTAGTATGCGCTTGCACTTGCAAGGCCCATTTGTGCTTCAGTGTGTTTAAGATCAAGAGTTGCAAGCTCCTGGTTGGTGTTGGCTTTTTCGGTCGCGATGATCTCCGTCAATTTTACCAATGTTTCCGTTCTTAACATGTAAAGAAAGTCAGCCATCAAGTCGGCACGGGCGCGCTTTGAAGCGTTAGAAATCGCATCGATATCCGCATTGATCTGTTCCAGAGCCTGTTGTTGGTTTTGCGCAAAAGCGATCTCAAACTTATCAGTAGGATTTCTCATCTGCTGGTCTTGCAATGGCGGTGGTGTGCTAACACCGTGTTCCGCCATTGATTGACGCCATTTCATCTGAGTTGCGATTGCCGACGTCGTTGCGTTCAATACAACCAATCTATTAGAGACCAGGGACTTTTGTTGATTGAGAATAGAGATTTGTTTTTTATACATCTCCATTTCTTCCTTAAGTTCCTGAATGCGTGCTTCGCTATCTAACTTTGCATAGTTTTTTCTGGATTCGGCAACTTTGGCGTCACAGTTCGCTTTGGCTTCTCTTTCAGCTTCTTCTAATTGTTCTTTCTTTAGTTTTTCGCTGTAGCATAAAGTGGCGATGCACGCATAGCCCGAGCCGATAGTAGCGAATGTATCGCGATTGCTATCAATAATATTCGTGATGCCTGTCGCATTACCCACTGCTGCAATCGTATCGCGAACGCCATTGGAAATTTGACCGCCAAGATGCTTCGCTCCTTCAGTGACGTCTTTGATGATTTGGGGATCATCACCTTTGATACGGATAGGTCCAATACTAATGTCAAATGCAAAGGCTTGAGTTGAAAGAAGTGTGGCAATTGAAAGAGTCATAATATTTTTTTTCATAAAAGGTTTCCTTTTTTATTTTGAAAGTGTGTTTAGAATTTCTTGATATGTGATGAGTAGTTGTACGTTTTCGTGTTTGTATTCATTGACCGTTTTCCTTGCGGAAACTCCTTCTTGAGTCAGCATTCGGATGAACTTGCGGAAAAGAACATCGCGCGAGATTCCAAAATCCGAGCTGATTTCTTTGATCTCCAGGTTTAGATCTGTGAAGGCTTTCTCGTAGTCTCCAGCATAAGTTTGTTTGAACCGTGGTATAGCCACCTGCATGGCTTGATCTTCTGGCGGATGTGAAATTTGCAGGCGTAAATCCTGAATAGAGTCGAACATCGCACTGTATGACATGGCCTGTTCCAGCATCTCGATCGCGACGATGTTTTTTTCGATCAATTGGATTTGAGTTGTGACCTCTTCGATGGATTGGTCTCTGTTTGGAGCAACAATTTGTTCCAATAAGGGCGAGCATAAAAGTCCGATGCACTGATCTTGTTTCAGTTTCGGAAATTCAAACTTTGGAAATGGAATAGGTTTTCCAGGGGGAAAGCACGGTCCCGAAACGCCTGGAATGCTTGGAAGAGTTGGAAGTTGGATCGTAAAGGCAAGGCTATTTACTGAAAATAAAAAGGCTGAAGTAATAGTAATAAGTTTTAGATTGTTCATGATTTCTCCTAATGCTGGTGGGATATTCCAATCTCCGTACCAGATAGGGGAAAACTCAAAAATAAGTAAAAACAGACAGTTACGGGCGTCCGTGGGTGGCCGGATTCCGGATTCTGGGAAATCTGAGGAGAATTATTCTAAAAAATCGGAAGTTGGATTCGACCTAAGACCTTTATTTTGGGATTACCCGAGACCCCATAACCAGATGACGGTAAGCTTTTAATATGAAGTCTATCGCTCTTATTGTAGTCACGTTTTTCACACCCTTAGCTTTGTTTGCTCAGTCAGAACCGGACTATCAGGCGCTTTTTAAAAATCTGCAAAAGTTGCAACAAGATTTAAAACAAAGTGAAAAGTCGGCGGTGGCCTGCGAGGCCTCGCAAGTGAAAAGTTGCAAGTACAGTGACTACTGCCAAAGTCTTCGCAATCAAAGTCAGAATTTTTATCTTTATAAAAATAGCGATGGCAAAACAGTTCCAAACTCATTTTTTATCCGTCTGGTGGATCAGGTGCGGGCTTGTCTGGATCAACCGTTACCCGAAGTGGACACGCAGGATATTTTTGCAAATCCCCTTAAGCTTAAAAAATCGGATCCCCGATATAAATCGGAACTCGTACGCGCTCAAAAGGTTTTTGAGGATGCGCAGGCACGAGTCGTGAAGCTTTTGGAATCAAGAAAGAACGCCGGTAACTCTAAAGAAATTGATCAAGAGATCAAACGCATTCAAGGGATCAAGATGGCAAGTCCTGTGTTTACGGATAAGCGAGAACTGGAAAGAGACTGCGCCTATCCAGGTGCAAGCTATGATTCGAATAGCAATATCGTGGTCGTGTGCCCGCAGATGCTGGGAATGCCCGACGCCTCTATATTGTCGGCACTGTCGCACGAAATTGGACATGCGGTGGATCCCTGCAATGTGTACTCGCAAATCGCAGGCGAATCTGTTGCTGTCGGCAAAAATCCCTTTCGTGAGGTTGTAAGCTGTTTAAGTAAACCCAACTCAATGGGAGCTAAGGATTTTTCTAAGAAACAAATTAAAGATGCAATTACCGCAGAAGAAAAAGATTATGCTAAATCCCTGGGCCCTTTGTCGGCAGAGGTGAAAGCAGAATATGAGAAACGTCGAGAAATCGTTGATCAGAATTTCGATAGATATCGCTACTGCAGAAATTTCTCCCGAAACGCAGATATGCAAGAGGGATTTGCAGACTGGGTCTCTGCCAAAGTTTTAGCTCAGAAAGTTTCTGAAATTAAAGATCCTGCGGCAGCCAAGACCTATGCGTTTGAAGCACAGCTCACATCGGCAGCTTCTGAATGTGAAAGCGTGAAATTAGCAGCCATCAACCGCATTGAAGCAGCGTTAAAAAATGATTGCCCTCAGTTCGCAGATTATAAAGAACAACTGTTGCATCCCGATGGCTATGCAGACCCCACGAAAGTTCCACACCCTAAGATTTCTCGTCGTGTTGACAAGATTTTATTCGCGCAGCCCGAGATGCAAAAAGCACTCGGATGCACGCCTTCCGGTAGTACTGCAGTTTGTGATTAAATGAAAATCACTCTGACACTTCCCTAAAGTCTCGTGTAGAAAATAGCGACACAAAAAAAATCTTTAAAGTCCTAATATGAGCGCACCGAAGACCTCTGTGTAACCAACACGGAGGTTTATATGACATTCAAAAAAACAAAGAATGTTCTGGCATTACTATCCGTCACTTTCTTAATGGCAGCCTGTGCAAAAGGCGGTTTCGAAAGCTCTTCTACAGTTTTACCTGACGATCCAGACACAGAACAATCAGCCGGCGACACAGCTCAAGCCGTTCCGCCAGCAGAGGTGGAAACACCAAGCACAGGCTCAGGCACGGATTCATCATCGGGCGGCACTTCTAGCGGCACGTTGACAGACGCACAAATCATCGCAAAGTACTCATATGTTGATACGGGTAAAACGATCAATCAAACGATGTTGAAAAATGCGATCCTTTATTACCATAAAAATTTGGCTAAAATTAAAAATACCGACGTTTTGTCTGTATTGGATTTCAGCAAATACTCTGGAAAACAACGTTTCCATATTATCAATATGAAAACAGGTGAGGTATGGAGTGTGCGAGTGGCTCATGGTAAAGGTTCTGACCCTGATCATGACGGTTACGCGAATTCCTTCAGCAATGTTTCTGGATCTAACGCCAGTTCGGTCGGAATCTATAAAACAGCTGAAACTTACTCGGGCTCTCACGGATACTCTTTGCGCTTGGATGGTTTGTCTTCAACAAACAGCAATGCCCGGTCAAGAGCCGTGGTGGTGCATGGCGCGGACTATGTGTCTGAAGCCAACGTAACCCAAGGCCGTAGCTGGGGTTGCCCAGCGGTCTCAATGAGCATCAGAACTAAGGTGATCGACACAATTAAAGGTGGCTCTATCATCTACGCATCTGCAACAAACTAATTAAATATCTGATTACATTTAAAGGCTGTCTCATAGTGAGACGGCCTTTTTTTCGTTTTTGCTGGAACGGACTTTGTAATACCTCTGGGTATGGATACAAAAAGTTTCCCAAGTCGTATTAATTCTTATTTAGTGTTAATCCCTAAACACTTGGGCGACATTTTGCGCCTTTTCATCGCAGCAATGCTTTTGATTCAGGCGGCCTGCACAGAAAGCACTACGATCAACCAAGCCCCACCTCCTTCGTCTCAAGCTAGTGGCAATACACGCACTTCAGACCCAGATGGTTGGGGAGGTGGCGGTACCGGCGACGGTGGTGGTGGACAGGGAGTATATTGCTCTCCTGAGGTTTCTGAGGCCCGTCTTAAAGACAGACTTATTGTGCGCGACGTATATGAAGCGGAATTCAACTATCAATTGAAGATGACGGGCGAAAATTTAGGGCCCGCGGGAACTTCTGAAGTTGCTCAGGAGTCTTACAGTTATCTTTTAAAAACGCTGTCCCGTTTTTACGGTCCGGCGATGTTCTATGAGAAAGTTGCAAAGCTGAAGTATTGGCAGGATTTTGTGGGCGCGATTTCTTTTGTTCCGAGTGGAGTTAAGTTGCGCCCAAGTCAGGATGCAAATTCGCCGTTGGATCTACCTAAGGGTTGTCAGTTGGTGCAGATCGCCTATTGGTCGGAGTCCGCTGGAAGTAATGATCAGGGTGTTTTGTTTGTCGATCCCGTGAGCTGGAAGAAACTCGATCAATTCAATAAAGTGGCGCTGTTGGCTCACGAACACTATTTTAAAATTGCGCGCATGGCTGGTACCAAAGATTCAGACTATATTCGCAAAAAACTGGGACAACTTTTTTCTACGGAAGGTTTGCCAGCCCTGTTTCTTGATTGGGCGCCTGCAAGTGATCCAAAATTGAACGGTCTTCTGCCTGAGTCATCAAAAGGTTTTAAAATTTGTCAGGGAGTTGATCAAAGTTTGCGAGGCCAATTGGTGTACTACCAATATCAGGACAAATTCGACAGACAAACGATTCTGTGGACGGGTATCCGCGCTGGAAACAAACAAATGCGTCCTTTTGAAGCGGCCTATCAGACGTTCAAAAAAGATGACGGAATGTACGATGTATTAGCGGGAGTCTCGGATAGATTTTACGATAAAATGAAGGGTGTGAAAGCCGCTGACGCGGATAAATTGGGTGTGCCATTGGCTATTAGCGGGAGTGGTTTGACGGCCGCTGGACAGGACGCGCTTGATTTCGGAGATAAAATTCCGGGTCCTTCGTTTCAAACTTTTTCCAGTGAAGGCTATATCTCAATTAATAATCCGCTGTTTGGCTACACATCATATGAAAAGCGTGAAATTCTTCCTCGTGAAAAACTGCTTAATCTAGTTTATGCCGGCGCTATCGAAGTATTTACCGATAATCCGGATAAAGCAAAAGTCACGGACAAAACTCAAGTTCTTCAGGCTCTTTCAATTTTGAATAACGAAATTGATGAGGGAATTAAACAAGGAATTTATCCAAGAGGGTTTCCTAAGTGGACTGCAGAAGTTCAAAAGTTCGAGAAAGCCGGAGTTAAGTTGACTGAGTGGGAGCGTAAGTACGCTTATCAACTGATTCCAACCGGTATTTATCATTTTAGATTTGGACAATACACCTATGATGACGTCGATGCTGTTTTAGGTGTTGATGGCTTTGTTAAATTAAATAAACGAGATGACGGAGAAGTCAGCGTGGAAATTGATGAGAAGCGGACCAATTTCTATTTGAACTGCTTTTCTTATGATCAGGTTTACCAAAGTATTGTGGCTAAGGATGCGGCAAAACCCGCTTCACAGAAATAGAGAGATGATTTTATGGAAATAAAGCATAAATGTGTTGTTCATCTTTTATTTTCTTTAATGCTGTTTAGTTCACTGGCATGTACTGAAAACAAAACTATTCAAAATAATCCTCCGGCGACTTCTCAAGCCAGCGGCAACACTCGTACCTCCGATCCAGACGGTTGGGGCGGCGGTGGTACCGGTGACGGTGGTGGTGGACAGGGTGTCCTTTGCAGTGATGAGATGAAAGATACTACTCTTCGTGGCAAATTGATGGTTCGTGATGTGTATGAAGCACAATACAATTACCGTCGTACGATGGTAACTCAAGGGCTTGGTCCTGCAGGTACTGAAAAAGTAGATGAGGCGACAGTAAACTTTATCCTTGCAGCATTGAAGCGATACTATGGGCCCGCTTTACGTGACACGGATATTGGTTACGCCAAATATTGGACAGATTTTTCCCAAAAAATTTCATTTGTGCCGGATCAAGCGTCACTCTATCCAAGTAAAGATGCCAATTCGCCACTGGCGTTGCCAAAGGGTTGCAGTATCGTGCAAATCGCCTATTGGGACGAATCAGCGGGCGTGGTCGAAGATGGAACTTTGTATGTGGATAAAACTCTTTGGCTGAAACTTGATCAATTCAATAAAGCGGCCTTGTTAGCTCACGAATATTTTTTTAAAAGAGCCCGTGAAGCTGGCTTTACCAATTCAGATTATGCTCGTTATAAAGTGGGCCAATTGCTTTCAGTTGAGGGTATGCCACCTTTGTTTCCAGGCTGGGTTCCGTCGAAAGATCCCCAGTTGGCCTATGCGCTGCCAGATTCGCCGAAGGGTTATAAGTCTTGCAGTGGTTCTGCTGGTGAACGTGGTTCGTTTATAAAACTTTATCAATATAAAGATGATAAGGGAATTCAGCGAATTGTTATTCCTTCTTTGAAATCCTCTAACTATTCATTGCCTCCGTTCCAAAGTGTCACGACATCTTTTACGCCGGGACCGACGGATATTTTGGGCTTAATTACGGATCAGTTTATTGTGGACAACCTGGATCCCGTTCCTATGGATTTTAATCAAAACTCTATTACAGGAAGAACGGATGCCACTCACCGTGGGCTGGAAAATCTTTCTCGTGAAATTATTGCTTTGAATATTCCCACCAAGAATAGAACTGTGAAGTTGGCGATTTTAAACCCGATGGCAGATGAAGTTGCCCGAGGTAAGGACGAACTCAAATCCTCTGCGGAGCTGGCTTTACAGATGAACTATGAAATTGAAGAGCGGCTTTTAAAAGCCGTGGGACTGGTCGGGGCTTCAAAAGAGGAAGTGCTTGGAGCCATCGCTGCTTTGAATGCGGAAATCGATGATGCACTTAAAACGGGAATTTTTCCAAATGGTTTTCCGCGATGGCAGGCAGAGCTGATCAAGATCGAAAAACATATGCGTGCATCGGCTACGGGAGTGGTCGCGTCTTTCTCGGTTGCTAGACACACTGATTTGTCTGCTGAACTACCGGTCGTCCTGTATCGTATCAAGCAGGGGACATATTCAGAAAGTGAAGTGGTTCGCGTGATGAGTTCGGAAGCCTATAAAAAAATTAACAATAAAGTTCGCAAATTAGTTCAATTCAGTCTTTCAGTGGATGACAACAAGCTTGATTATGGTTTGGATTGCGACACTTATTCCGATGTCTATAGAAAGATAACTCAAGCTTCAGATCTGGAATTTTCAGAGCGAGGATTGGACAACCAAGTTTCCGCCAATGTCGTTAATAGACCTGGCGAGACGGCGACCACATCCACCGAGGCAATGCATGCTGACTTGCTTAAGTCAGTGCTTACAAATGGTTCGCTACGTGATTCTTTTTTCAGAGAGAGCTTCTTTGCGTTCGCTGATAAAGAGTGTTTCATGCAGGGTGGGGAGTCCGAGGAAAGTTGCCTTCCGGCTTTGGAGTTCTTAGCAGATCTCAAAAGGGAAAAAACAATTCAACTTAGAACATGTAGTGAGGTAACTGGGGATGCGGCGTCCGCCTATGAAAGCGGCGGCTTATATGGAATTTGCAGTATTTTTGACTTTAAAAATCTAAAACGGAAATATATCGCGAGAGTTTTCTTCAGAAGATCAAATGAGGCTTTTGACGTTGCCGCCGTTCACTGGAAGGTAAAAGAAAAAATCGAACGTGTAGGCATCGATCCTAAGATGCCTTTCCTGGGGACATTGGAGCGTTTGCCTTACACCAGCACGGTTATTGAAAAGCCCGTTGTAAAACCAATTGGCAATCCGTTTGCTAATAAAGCTTCAACTGCTCGCCCACAAGTTTCTTCAGGTCATTAACGTAGCCCAAATATTCATCTAGATCCAAGCGTTCGTCTTTACGGACGTGGGCGCTTGGGTCGTTGTATTGAGTTAATTCAATTACGTCAGCGTGAGATGAAATCTCAGCGAAACCTTCTTCTTCTAAAGTCGTCATCAAGAAATCCAGGTCGTGGCTGTCATCGCCTTCTGGGAAATCAAGTTCACGCAAAGACATCATGGCTTTTAAGTACAATTCGCAAGCTTGCGCCAAGTTGTAGCCGACAATGTCGTGTTGGCTTTCGTCACCCATGTTTTTTTGTGCGATATCGATGTTGTCCTGTGCTTTTAGAATCATAGACTTCGCTGTTGATACGCTCATGCTGGCTCCATTCTCTGCTTATTATTTTAGCAAAGTAAAAGTCTTTATCGGACTCCATGGAGATGCTTGATTAGGGTTTCTTCCACGAAGCCTATAATACCAAGTGCCATCTTTTAGCTGTGGAGGCAATCTATATTGTCGGGCTTCGACCTTAAATAGTTTACTTTCTTTGAAATCAGAATTCTGTGAGATCTCAAAGTCGTACCAACCTGCTCCCAGAGTTTGTCCCCACTTAAAGATCACAGAGTATTTTCCGTTATTGTAAGGGAACTTTGCTCCATTTGCGGGCTCTTCCACGGTTGCCAATTGCAGGCTTTCAACTTTTTTGTATTCGACAGCAAAGACCGTTGTCGGAGCAAAAAAGTAATCCGTCATGGCAGAAATAGGAGTCACCTTGAAGTAATACCAACCGATATCTTTGACCGGCGTGAAGAATTCGATGTTTTTCGTTTCGAATCTTTGAACTTGCTCAAACTTTTCTGATCGGGAGACTTCGATTATATATTTCAGGGCATTCTTTCGGTGAGCCCACAAAATATGCAACTGATCGATGCTGTCTTTGGAATCCAAATTTGCATAGACGATTTCGTACTTGTCGATGTTAGGACCCGGGAGGAGGCCTTTCACTTTGACGATATTTGACGGCGGAGAAAGCTCGCCTTCCGCAGATTGTGCCAAGATGCGAATGTAGGAGGCATCTCGCTGGGAATGAAGAAGGTCATAAGTATTTTCAGGCACGCGGTAGCTTCTTAAAACAGAGCCGAACGTGTTGGTGTTGTTCAACTCCACAATATATTGAGCGGCGTACTTAACATCACTCCAACCCAAATGAACTTTGGCAAGATCGGGACCGGCCAAGGCTTCTTGGGGATCTTTAAGCATGGGAGCGGTCAATGGTGGGCGCAAAACTTGTGTCATGATGTTCGACCAACCTTGGATTTCAGAAGCTCCTTTGGCGCGACGGGCTCGCACATAATACCTTCCTGGCTTTGATAGGGCGATAACGTCTTTTGTACGGCCGGATTGTTCGTGTTCAACTTTGGCGAACGTCGAATCAAGGCTTGCTTGCATGATGAATTGTTCTTCTGGTTTTGCATCTTTGATTTGCAGGCTTAGATTCCATTTGTTTCTTTCCACGAATTTCAGCGTGAGCTTTTCGATCTGCGTGGAAAGGGCGGCACTGACGGTGAAGGATTGAGTTTTGCTGTACTCAATTTGCCCCAAGGCCTGTTCGAAGGAGAGGCGCCAATAGTACTTTCCGACACGCTCCATCGGTTTGATTTTGGTGGAGTTTTCTTTTTCGGCGACAATTCTGATCACGTCTTGAGAAAAATCTGAAACATAAGATATTTCGACGGTGGGCTTTTTAAAGAAGGGTTCCCATTCAAAGCGGATGCTGTCGTTCGTATAAAAGACCGAACCATCCAATGGCAGTAAAAGCATCGAATTGAATTCATCAGGTGATTTTGTGACTGGCTTCGCGGCTTGTTTGCTTTTGTCACTTTCAGATTGCTCCAAAGCCAGGCGTTTTTGTTCTTCTTCCTGCAGGCGAGAGGAACCTTCGGAAACCAGCAGATTGGACGGAGCGGAATTTTCGCCTTCTTCGGAAACCGCGATCACACGGTAATATACTTTGCGAGGGCTGCTGTGTTGAACAGCGGATTCAACAGTGGTCACTGTCTTTTGTGAAATGACGGGGTTGAAAGAGGCTGCATTTGAAGCCTGGACGATATACTGTTTCGCCGCAGGAACTTCTGACCATTTGATTTCAGAAATCACATTTCCGACCCGGTCCTCGGTTCTGTCTGAAAATTCAATTACGGGAGACTTCAAAGATTCGCGAATAGTTACTTTTTGAGAGGCAGACCAGGGAGAAAAGAGTCCATTGCCAAAATTTTTGCGCGCGCGAATAAAATATTCACCTGGAGAATCCAACAGGGAAGTAAAGGGTGCCTTACCTAGATAAGCATCCTGCAAAGTCGCATAGTTTTCCGTCTTACTAACCTGGAAATCGAAATTTGATTTGTTGTCATCAGCTATTGTGGCCTGAACCTTCCAAACACCTTTGCGAACATAATTGGGTGCTGAAACCTGCAGGTGAATCGCTTCGACTTGGCCGACTTTAAAGAACGAGGATCGAGAATAGATCGGCACGCCATCTTTATGAGCAACCAAGCGCCAGAAAACATCTCCCTTGAGAGTATTTAAGGGGATGGGAAAGAATTGTTGAGAGGTCACATCGAGATCGACTATGTTTTCTGCGAAATCGGGCTGTGAGCAATATTGAAGATGAAGAGCGCTTGCTCCCTCTGCTTCCCATTTAAAGAAAACGGGTTGCACCTGTTCGCGGACGATTTCGCCATCATAGGGTGCTAATAAATTGAACGAGATCGGTGAAACTTCTTTAGCGACGATCTGTTTGCTGGAAGTACCGTTTTCAGTGACAGTCCCTGTTTCAAGAGTGATAGATGTGCCAGTTGCGACCTCGGTTTTTCCGCTGACATTTTGTAAAGTCAGATTTCCCAGAGCGACTGAAAGAGACAACTTTTTGTCTGATTTCTTTACATAGATATCGTAGGCATCTTTAGAAATGATTTTGAATTGGCCATCATCCAAATTTAGAACCAAGGGGTCCATCGGACCTTTGCCGCTTTTCAAGTTGAATCCTCCATCATTGATTTGCAAAGCAATCAGTGCGGGATTTTGTTCGACCTGAGAAAGGCGCAGCAGAGTTTCCTCGTTCAAGCGGATTTTACGATTTTCGGCGAAAACCAAAAGGGCTGAGGATTTGGGGCCGACAAAGATTTGTGATCCATCGTAAACTTTGCGTCCCTCCTGGGCGTCTTTCCAAAAGAAAGTACGAGTGTACTTATAGCGAATTTCTTTTTTTAATTCGCGCAAAACTCCCAAAGGGCGGCCCAAATTTTCTTCGGCGGTGTCAGTTGATTGAGTCAGAAAGACTCCAGCGATTCCCAATACCACAAGTGATGCAATAGCCAAGAGCATGTTTTTCTTCATGCATCTATAATTTCATTTTGTTGCGTTGATTTCACTTCATTGCGACAACGTTATGACCTCCTCGAGGTGAGGCAACATTTGAAAGTGTTCGGGGTTGTTCGGTGGAGTTCAGCGAATGCATTAATTTTTGCCCGCTCAATGAGCGAAGTGAGGGCTGATATTCAATACGTTCAAGCTCGCACCATTTTTTGCAGAATTTATGTTCGAATCAAGGCACCTGTACCAATAGAGGGCTCTCAAGTCTCAAGATTTCCAATAATTTTCTCGCAATTATAAGCTTAATGTTATGAGACATTTCCTTTCTTGTTCGTCGCTAATCATATTTGGCTTCATCTTGGCATCTTGTAACAACGCAGGATTGCAAGGAACATCCATACCTTCAAAGTTTGAAGGCGTGCAGGAAGCTGTCGCGATTTCACCAACAGCAGTGAAGCTGTCATGGTCTCTCCAAGCGCGTTTCAAGGAATATCGTGTCTATCGCAAAGGCTTCAGTGCTCCGGATAAAGTTGAAACATTTGCGACAACGACAATTTCTCCTTTGGCTGTTGATACGTTTTATGATTTCTCTGTGACGGGTGTAAGTGCCACTGACGGAGCTGAGATCGGTTACGATAAATCGCTATCCGTGAAAACCATGAGTACGTTCGGCGGCGTTCCCGCGTCGGGTTTGACGGCGCAAACCAATGGTTCTGTGGAAGTCAGCTGGGTAAAAAACGGCGACGGAGTTACTTATAAAATCTATACCAAAAAAGAGAGTGAAACCTGGGATCTGACGAATCCAGCGGCGACGATCATCAATAAAAGTGTTGGTTCCGTGACAAATTTGCCAAGTGGAAACAAATATTGTTTCTGGGTGATGGCTTACTATCAAGACGGCACATTTGAGCCAGCCAATATGTCCGAAGCCTACATCAATTCAAAGGCGCCTTGTGTTCTGGTGCAGTCGCAATTGGCTAATCTGCCCACAGTGAAAATGCAAATGGCAACTGTCGGAAATTTCCCCTGGTTTTGGACTGAGGGGGGCGACTCCACGTATACGACCGAAATTTTTGAGCGCGCGACGGATATTCGTTGGGCCATCGTTAATGGGAATGATTATTTCCGTTCGATCGTTCCGATCTCTCCTGGGCAAAAAGACATGTATGCGAAAGTGACTTCTGCAACGGGTGCCAGTACGATCGTTAGTGTCTTAATTGAAGGTTCTGGAAAGATTAAAAAGCCATTGATTCGTTCACTCGAGGGTGTATCTGCCCCGGTGCCGTTATATCCGCGTCTGGTGAATGGCGGTTTGGGCATGCAGGAGTTGGGCTCTCAAGTGGCGGTGGGGGATTTCAACTGCGATGGCTTGATGGACGTAGCGGTGAGTGCTCCCAAAGCCACGGCCTATGTTGGTGACAAGCACGAGGATTCCACTGGTGCCGTTGTTGTATATTATGGATATGATGCTCCTCCTTACTATGATGCTCAGGGAAATCTGATAGATCCTGGTCCGACGTTAAAAACATCACCGACTCCCAGTGCTGATGCCGCGTATCCTGATCCACAACTTGTCTTTTATCCTGGGTTGCCAACGGGAACTCGCTTAGGGCAAGCCCTGGCAGTGGGGAATATCAATGGTGACTGTTTCAGTCGCTATACTGATTTAAGTGATTCGAAGGCCAACAAAGTCGGACTTTGCGACAACTTATTTACTCCGGCTTCAGGTATTTCGGATATCTCCAAAGTAAAAAAGATCTATCGCTGTGATGACTTGGCGATGATGACCAGCCAAGGCCAAGTGTTTGTCGCCTTTGGTGATCCAACTCGAGGTTTAGTTACAGGTTCTGGCGGTATTTCATATGGTGTGAATGAAACGACTTGTGATCCAACATCTTTTAAATGTCGGCCGGTCAAAATTTATGACGACACAACCGTGGCGACGACATCTATATCATTTGGTGATTTTAATAACGACGGATTTGATGATTTGGCGATTGGGGTAACGACTTATGTGGCTCCAAATTATAAACGTCAGGTGGCGGTTCTTCGCGGCGATCGCATGGGACTTTTTCCCGTTACTTCGACCAAATCATTCCCGGTTATCGATGCTGAAAGTATCGGTTTGTCTTCTTTAATCGCAGCGGATGGAACTTTCGCTGGTAAAAGTTATACTGAAGACTTCGCCAAAGCCTTGGGAACCGCATACAACTCTCGCGTCTGTGAAAACAATGCCACTTATACATTCAGACAAACGAATTATGCCGGCGAGACGTCTCCAGCTCCTAAGAATAAAGGTTATGATTTCACCAAGTGTGATGACTTGGTGATCGGTGTGCCAGGGCGCTCTTCTGGCAGAGGATCCATTTTGGCTTGTAAAGGTGTGATGCCAACGATCGCAAGTGGTGCGGCCGATTTACAGAAGATCTCTTCGTGGACATGCCAGGAGTCATATCCTGATCTTAGTTCAAACTCGGAAGCTAATTATATTACCGTCCAAGGCTATGGCTCGAGCATTTTAGGTGTCCCGAATCAGAATGGTTATCCCCTGACGAACATTATCGGGACCACCAACAATGTTCCTAATTTGAATGGTGCTGTCTTTGTCGGTGCTCCGACTTCCACGGTGAGTGGAATGACCAATGCTGGTGTGGTGTTTGGTTACTATGTGACTCCACGTTCAAACGATTATGCCACAGGTGGTATCATGGGGATCTTGGACCCCTTGCAAAGCATCACCGCGATCAATCGTGTCGCCTGTGATTCACGCAATACAAACGTGACGACAGGTTCTTTAAAGCATTGTGAAAATCAGGTGATCCATACGAACCCACCTGAATCTTACGTTCAATTTGGTTATTCAATGGGAACGGTGGCCGATATCGAAACCATTTCTCGCGCGATGCCATCATTGGCGATCTCGGCGCCTTATCGTTCCACGACATCGTCGACGGGAAATACGACGATTGCAGCAAGTGGCGTCATCTATTTGTACAAACCTGACGTTTCCACACTGGGCTATGAAGGTGCCACACGTATCGATACTCCTCGCTTGTCGGATAATGACAATACGGCTTGCGCCAGCAACTGTACATGGTACAGCGGGGGAGTGAATCCATTTGGAGCTTCTGTTATTTATCCGCGTGATCTTACCGCCAACTCAAATTTCGGTTTGGGCGGAGCTGCGGGGGCTGACTTTAACGGTGATGGTTCAGGTGACCTGATTGTGGGGGCTCCATATCTTTCTTCGCCGGTCTATTATAATGGCGGCGCCTTCATATTCAACTCCACAGGTAACTTTGCATCTTCAGTGACAAAAGCAGATCAAACGATCGATGTGAACTTCAGTAAAGAGCTGAACTATCATTATGAACGCGCGAAAGTTGCCGGAGACTTTAATGGCGACGGCTATATGGACGTCGTGACCCAAATCTCGGTCGGAAATACGGTTGAAGTTGTTATTTATTACGGCAGTGCTTCGGGATTGGTTTTAACACCTGACCCATCCAGAAATCCAGCAACAGACTTAGCGCCATTGAAATTGGTGGTGGATTTAGATCCTGGTTTAGGTGGTGAGTTCTATCGTATCGGCAGCGTAAATGGTGACGCATACGATGACTTGATGGTGATTGGAAACAAGGCTTCTTATATTTACTATGGTTCTTCGAGCGGATTGGTCGCAAATTCCACACCATCGGTTTCGCCAGTAGGCCAAAATCCAATGAGTTTTGCCCTGGCAGATACCAACTCCGTTTACTTCCATTACTCTGGCGCTACAAAGCGCACGGCAGCAAACATAGTTCCAAGCGAGTTGGGCTTCTCGGATTTCACCCCTAAAAATCGGGCGGTCACTTACGGTGATTTCAACGGCGATGGCTTCGGTGATTTTACCGTTGCCACAGATTCTGCCGATCTGCCATCCACAGATGTTCGTGTGGGGTCCTTGCTTTATACGACTGCGAATTATGGTCGCGTCTTTGTTTTCTATGGGTCAAAAGATGGTCCTCAAACAAATCGAACGAACGGTAAAACTCTGTTGAGTGATTCTAACGGATATGCGGCTGACATCGTGGTCGAGAATCCTTGTACAGTGACGGTCCCGGCCGTTTGCAAGGTTCAGATGTTGCTATCAAACGAAGCTGCCGGTGGAGTTCGCTTTGGTTGGAGTGCGGCAACCATTAAATCTTTGGAAACGCAGTCAGGTGAAATTTATGACGAGCTGGTTGTTAGTGATCCAGGTTATTCGACATACACAGGTCGCGCGTATTTATACAAGGGCACAAATCGTGGACTTGCCTACACTCCTGTTCAAAAGCTTCAAGGTTCCACGACCGGTGAGGGCTTTGGCTACAGTGTTATCGCTCCGGGTGACATTAACAAAGATGGCGTGAGTGATTTAGTGGTTTCTGCTCCCCGTACACCTTCGGTGTCGGTGAATGCCACAGTTTATACATTCTTTGGTGGCGCTGTCGGCACGGTCATGGCCTTTAAGGGGGCGACCGATATCAACTCAACAACGTATTTCGGTGCGGGGGCTTTGGCGATCAATACGGTCAATGCGGGAAATATGGATTTAAAACCGCAACGCTCTTCTCCGACGTTATTCCAAGGTTCTACAACAGATCACTTTGGAGCCGGGATTGCGGCTGTCGGCGATATAAATGCCGATGGTTATGCTGACATCATCGTCAATGTTCCCGGACGAAACTATGACTTGGATACTGTCTTAGCGAACACGGGAGCCTTCGTCATTTTCTATGGCGGCGAATATGGTCTGAAAATTGATTCAGCTCCAACGACAACACCTCGTTGTTACGGTGGTACGACACCAGTCTGCGAGCCGACGCTGTTATATCTGCCAAACCGTGAAGCGTCTGAATTTACTTATATTTCGAGTTCACCAGCAGGTGATATCAACGGCGATGGAATTCCTGATGTTTTGTTGGGAGCTCCGGGGCGCAGTCATCCTTCTGGAAAAGCCTTTGCAACGGGAGTCGTGTATGTCCTTTACTAAGTTGATCAAATGGGCCCTGTTGGGATCCGTTTTATTCACGACACTATCCTGCACGGAAAAAGTTGAAACGGGCAGCGTGTTAAAAGATTTCTTCGGTATTGCTGGTGTTGAGCCGTTGTCTCCGACAGCAGTGCGCGTGTACTGGAATTTGCATGATCGTTACCAGAACTACCAAGTCTATAACAACACTTCCAGTACGGCGGTTGCGGAAACTCCTCGTTCTGAAGCAATCATTCGTAATTTGAATCCAAACACTGCCTATACTTTCAAAGTTGTCGCGACGGACGGAACTTTAAGTATTGGTGGAAATAAAGAAATCGCCGTAACGACTCTCAAGCCATTTAGTGGTGTTGATAAAGTTATCAAAGACTCTGATGGAAATTTGCTTTTGTCTTGGACTTATTCTCCTAAGGTTTCTTCCTATCAGATCTATATGAAAAAATATGAAGACCCAACCGCAAGCAATACCAGCAATTGGACTTCGGTTGATTACACCGCTTACGATACCAAATATACTTTCCGTGGTTTGGAAGGGTCTACACGCTATCACTTTGTAGTACAGGTGAAGTACTTGGATGAGACTTATGAACATCCCACAAAAGCTGTGAATATCAGTACGAACTCCTCATTCCCGACACCTACGTATGATTTAAGTCCGATTTCGATTGGCTCACTTCCCTTCGTAAAAGTGACACCCGTTGTGAATTCGACTTATAAGAATGAAAACTATGTTTCCCGAATGTATTTGGGATCATCGCCGATTTCAGACCCCATGACCGGGGCGGGAACGATTGTGTTTTCCCCGGGTACGGGTGTGACGAACGGAAAAGTTGAAAACCTTTCTTTGCAAGTCAGCTATACCGCCGCTGGTAAAACAGAGACGCTGATTTTTGATAAGCTAAGCACTTATATCAAAGGTATTTTGGGGTTGAATGCGATCCCTCCGATTAAATCAGTTGATTCAGGCGTGGCGTTTATGGGTGAAGCCATGTCGACCGGCGACTTCAACTGTGACGGCTATCCAGATTTAGCAATCGGATTGCCAAGCGTGTCTGTGACTTCGGCAGGTGTGACGACACCAAGAGCGGGCGCCGTTTATGTTTACTATTCGGTTAAGAATCCTGCGACAGGGGTATATAAATTAAATACAGCGGGGACTCCGAGTCGCAACCCCGCGAATCCTGGTTCAGATCCTCAACTTTTGACATTCGAAGATCTGACGGATTATTCACGCTTTGGTAAATCTCTTTCTGGAAATGGAAACCTGAATGGCGATACTTTGCTGGGGAATGCCTGCCAAGACTTGTTAGTGGGAGCTCCTGGTTACAACACTCCCAACACGTCTTCCGCGGATAAAACTTACGATGGCGCTGCCTTTGTATTTTTTGGAAGTTCCAAAGGTTTGACGGCTCCTTCGCGTATTAAAGACATGCAGCAAAACGTCGAGACATGTAATGGGTTGGTCGAGAATGCGACTTGTTCCGCCGTGATGCTATGGCCGAATATGGCAATCTTGCCAAGTGCCTATGTGAATCCGAGTTCCATGATGAATGCTGATGATCCTCAGTTTGGTTTCGCAGTTTCCTTTGTCGGGGACTTCAATGCCGATGGATATGACGACATCGCCGTGGGTGCACCGACCGCTCCTTGGGATGGTGTCGCTGATTCGAATGCTTCTGGTACGGCAAAGATGGTTATCAAAACCGGTTACGTAGCGATGTTCTTTGGATCTAAGAGTGGTTTGGGGTATGAGACTCCAACTTCCGATTCTTCTGTAAAGTTCCGTTTTTTAAAGATTTTCTCTCCAACTCCGCATGAAGGTCAGTTATTTGGCTATTCTGTCGCCGGCGGTGCAGACGTCGATGGTAAATATAAAATCCGTAACACCCAAGATAAGCTTGTGGGTGGTTCAGATATGATTGTTGGGGCACCGGGAGATCGCTATCCGCAAATCACCAGCCTTTCTAAATTGAAATTGCTAGGAGCTTGTAACCCCGGCAGTGGTGAATGTGCTTCTTTCGGTTTCACAAATGGTGGCTGGGGTGGATTTACCAGCAATTCGGATGGATCCGCTCATTACTATGGATTGCCGACGAATGCTGCAACCTCCGTTAACGTCGGCGATGGCGTAGGAGCTGCCTTTTTGTATTTCGGTCGTGGTGCTGATACTCCTCCGGCTTCCGGTGTGCAAGAAAGTCCCTCGCGTAATGCATTCTGGGGGTGCAGTGGCAGAAAAATGAGCAACCCGGGCGAGCACTATTCTTGTCTGGTAAATTCAGCGAGTGTCAGAGTTTTGTTCCCACGAAGTGGTTATAAAACGAGTGGCACGAATAAATTAAAGAACTTAGGTTTCGGAACTTCAGTCGCCTTGGTTGGAGATCCGTCGCACTACGACAGTAATAATGCGGCGATCACTAGCCCGTCAGATACGAATGGTGATGGGTACGCCGAAGCCGTAGTGGGCACAGGATATTTTTCGAACTACGCAAATACGAGTACCGGCGCCTTGTGGGTTTTTTATGGAAATCCATACAGACGCTACGAGTACAATGACTTCTATCAAATCGATCCGGTCACTCCAACCAATAAGGATTTGGACTGGAATGATGGCCTGGCTCAGTGTGCGGCATTTACGACGGACAATGCTGTGGTTCGTGAGCAATGTGCTCCGACGTTGATTCGCAGTAACTCCATCGGAGCATATTATAATCTGGCGCTGCATCCTGAAGGGATTGCGGTCGGAGATGTGACAGGTGATGGTCTGAAAGACATTGTCGTGGGTGCAGTGGGTGATAGCACGAAAGGTACGAACTCTGGTGCCGTTTATGCTTTCACCAGTTTGGCCGGTGCCGGCCTTACGACCAACTTCTTGAAGTTCTATAATTCCGGAGCCCAAGCTTATGACTACATGGGCCGCTCGGTGGCCGTTGGCAATTTCGACGGCGATTTCACAGGTGTTCGTCCTTTGAATGACGTCGCTGCGGGAACATATTTGGATAAAACGTCCAAGAATGGCGGCGGAGGAATTTACGGGTTCAATAGTAATGGTCAAGCGTTGCCATCCGTGAACTCTGTACCTTCGTTTGCCATTTACGATACCCTCGGGAGTCCCCAATTGTTTGGTTACGACAGTATTCGTATTGTCGGTGACATCAATCGTGATGGTTATGCTGATGCAGTCGCGAAAATCACTCGTCCTTCAAAAAACACCGCAGCTTATACGACTGAAGCTGTCGTTTTCTTTGGATCCAAGATTGGCTTGGTGACCACTGACTATTGTTTGGCTAATAAAGCCAAGGTTTTCAAAGATTCAAGTGCGAATGATGATTCTTGTTATCCGGCGACAACGCCGGCACAAGGGATCACCCTCGAGGATATCGCTTTACCACAGCTGATTTCTCAGCCTACGAATTTAAGTAGCACTTGGGCTCATCGTGCCTTTGATGCGGGCGATGTAAATGGTGACGGATTCGCTGACGTTGTTTTCGTGGATGCGACAATCCAAAGCGGCGGTCAGGTTGTTGTATATTTTGGATCGCGTTCTGGTTTGCAAGCGGTTAACAATCCTCAGTGGGTGCCCGCATACGGCGATCCTCAGATTGTAACGAAGCGCTGGGCTTACCAAGAAAGTCCAACCAACACGGCGAGCGGAACGAACGGGGCTGTCAGCCGTCGTGAGTTGATTTACCACGGTGACTTCAACGGAGACGGATTGTCGGATTTGGTGATCAGCAGTCCTTACGCGAGCGGTTTCTTTATTCAGAATAAATCGGGCGGATATAATATTGGTGTTCAACCGCCCGACGGAAATGCCAGTGGTGGCTGGTCTTCAGGAACTGGTTGGCAGTGTTCAGATGCGACAGACTCGGGATGTACGGGGGGAGCTCCGACATATGAAAGTGGTCGCATGTGGATCTATTATGGATCGACAAGCGGTGTGCAAACACCAAAAGTGAAAGGCTATTCTGCTTCTGATCTGGAACCTGCTGTTGGAAATAATCTTGCGTCGGCCAATACTTCGTACATGGTGGATGCTTATGGTTCGGAGTCCGGCACTAATAAAGCCTGCACGGGTACGACCACGAAAAACTGCAAAATGCAGTTTATGTATGATCCGTTCATCGATAACGTGCCGCATGGATATGATCGATTGCTACATCACTTTGGTAAAAGTGTTGCAGTGATGGACTTTGACCATGACGGAATAGACGATCTTGTGGTGTCGGCTCCGGATTGGGAAGAAGCTTCCTGTTATTATGATTCTAATCCGCGCAGTACAATAGGTCGCATTTTCTTATTTCGCGGCAGTGCGAGCGGTATCTTGGCAGCCGATCAACGATCGTATTACGACAGCACGGCGACCAGTGGCGCCTGTCAAAGTGATGATCTTTTCCAAAGTCTGAATGTGACCAGCCTGAACTTGAATGGCGCTGGCAAAGTTCGCTCGTTGATGCCGCCAATAATGAATGGTGATTTAGGTTCGAATCGTACCAATCGTAGATTTGGTTGGATGGTCTCCTCTGCGGGGGACGTCAATAATGATGGTTATGAGGATTTGATCGTTTCATCGGCGGAATCGCCAAAGAGTGGTCTGGATTCCGCAGGCATGGGGTATATATTCTATGGTCCCCTTTGTGGTAACGACAATGCGACTGATATGTGGACTACATTGGGATCAAATTTAAATACTCAATATAAATTTACCGATAGTTTGATTGTGGCCAGCGGTGTGAGTCCGATGGCCGAGTGTGCTCAGGCATCGGGAAATATGAAGCCTGCGCCAATGCCATTCTATATTTTGGATTCGAACTCGGGCGACCTTAGTGGTTATGAGATTATGTCTGGCAGAAAGAAAAAAGGCGACTTCAATGGCGATGGTTATGACGACGTTGTATTGGGTGCGCCGTTCTGGGATGACCAAGTGAACTCAATCTCAAACTTCGGTCGCGGAGTGGTTTTCTTTGGTTCGGCTACGGGTCTGCACACTGCGGATTATCCAGATACTTCTGTTGTTGCCGATAGTTCGGGGCACTTGAAGCCTTATATCGTTCAACGTGCAGATACAAGCACGCAATCTCCACGCTATTTCTATTCAAATACATCAACGGGGGATGTGAATGGAGATGGCACGATGGATTTGATGGTACCGACCGAGTTTTATAACGGTGCGGGCAGTGTTCAGGGTGTTCGGATCGGTACGTATTTCTTGTTGTTCTAAAGAGTATTTATGGGGAAGGGTTTTGTGATAGGACGTTACTTGCTGATATTCCTTGCCGTGCTTTCATTGGGGGGCTGTCTTGAAGAGACAAGCTCGTCTTCGGCTATTGTCATTCCGCCGGGTGGATTGATTCAATTGGATATGAGTACGGTGAATATCGTCGGTGAAAATCACTATTCTTTGTATTTAGCCGAGTATCTGCCTGCAGATAAAAAAACCCGCAATCTGATGGACATGACGACGGATGTAAAACCTGATTTGATCCGTCAGATCTTACCGAAAAATTTGATCTTAACGTCTTCAGCGGTCGCCAAAGTGGTCATGGAGTATCGTTCTACGCCTTGGTATGCGATTGTCTTCCCCGATGTCGTGAATAAGGTCGATATGGATTCGACTTTGGTATTCTCGCTGTTGTCCTCATACCCAGATCGCGCATTAAGTTCCTATACGTATGCAGAAGTTCAACAAATTACTGAAGCCGTGATTGCATTCCGCAAAGAGCGTATGGCGCTATTTGGAATTGCCAGCGATTTCAGCCCGGACCTGCTATACCGATTCGTGCGCAATGGTTTGTCGAGCGATCCGCAGTTTTTAACGTTTCTTAAAACTTTCAACATCAAGTTCGACTTTGACAGCAACGGGGATATTGCGGCGGAACCATATCCTTTTAACTTCGATAACCGTCCTCCAATAGTCGACGATAAAGCGACGACAAAACAGGTAGACCAAAGTGTCAATGAAATGGCGACGCTACTCATGAGAGCTGCGGCTCGCGATCCAGATGGCGATGAAGTTTTCTATGCCTGGGCTTTTGAAAACAAACCCCTCGCCAGCGAAGATGGCGTTGTGAAGTGGATTCCTGATTTTGAACAAGGCCGTGTTGATCCTTACCAAATGTCGGTGATTTTCTCCGATGGGGGTAAGGTTACGCGCATTAATTGGAATGTGTTTGTGACGAATGTAAATCGTCGTCCTGAATATTCTCATACTTGTTCCTTGGATGCCTTGGAAGATAAGGAATGGATCTGTAAAATTACCTATAAGGATCCAGATAAAGAAAAAGTATCTGTTTCCTTGGAGCCGATCGTTGATTCCGGACCGATCACCATCAACGGTGTCGCGGCGCCAGCTCAAATCGATGGTTTGAACGAAGTTGAATTGCGTTGGACGCCAACTAATAGTGACGCATTGAAAAAATCAGCCACAGTAGCCTTGGCTTTCACCGATGAATCATCCGGGATTACGATTGCGACTTTGAATTTGAATGTTGGCGACAGCAACCGGGCACCTTATCTGGTGGATGGAACAGCAGGTGCTAAAGTCGTCTACAATGATCCCTATGAATATGATTACTGTGCGCTGGAGGTTCCCGATGGAGTTCCGCCTTATCGTTTTTATTTCGATATTGTCGATCCAGATAATTTAGTGACGCCGCCCCCTACACCAGCGGATGTCGTTTCAATCGCGACATCTGGGACGTTGACTTCTTATATGACAAAAGTTTCAGAAACAGCGATTGCGGGTGGCATCCGCTATACCTATGATTGGAAACCGACTCATGCAGTGAAAACCGGTACGTTCATTGTCGTAGCAAAAGACAATCACGGCGGAACTGCTTCCGCAATCACACTGAACTTTACGTCCCAGGATCGAAATACCAAACCGTGCTTGGGCGGATCGGATGTCTCGGCTGCGTTGACTTATGTTTCTGCCGGCACGAACACGAATTTCACAAGCTCAGATAAAGACGGTGGATCTTTATGGGTTGAGGCTTTTGGCTTTGCGGCTAATTCAAGTTATGACTTTTTGAAACTTCTTACCGATTGCGGAACCTCGCAACCTCTGTTGTTAAAACAAAATGTCACTCAAACTGAGCCGACCTATCGTAAGAACTCCGGAACACTGTGTGTGCGTGGACGTTGGGACACGGAATGGTGGGGTGGAGCTGGGTACGTGACCTTTGAGCGCTCCAACACACTGACGGGCAGACCGACTGCCGCGACAACGATAAAAAAAGGCACAGTTCTGACTTCGACTGCTGCAGGATATATTCAAAAGTTTAAAACTTATTATGACGTTGTGGTGCAACCGCAGGACTGGCTGCTTTATGTGCCGGTGGTTCCAGATACGACGGATGTTCCTGCCGGCAAAATCACGGTATTCGAAAGTGCAATCGCGGGTCTGAGTGTTACGAACTCTGCCGCAATCGATTTAAAAGGAACCGTCACTTTCACTCGCGCTACGGCGACGGTGGCCTTAACAATTCCTGCGGGTACGGTTGTGAAGACAGCCGAATCTTCGGGATCTCCGTTTGTGAATAGCGCCAGGTTCGAAGTGCCGGCCGCGGTCGTGATGCCGATTGGCACCCTGTCTGTTACGGTGCCGGTGTGGCGTCTTTATACAGAAATCCCTGCAAATACGCCTCTGACAATAGCTTATGCTTCTCCGGCGCCAAGTCAGCCGACGGGATTTACCTTTACGGCAAAAACAGTCTCGAAACTGGCAAACTATGACATGACGTCCTTGTTTGTGGAACCGAACTTTGTTACGCCGACGGCACGTAAATTTACAGTTCGTGCTTTGGATGGTGAAAAGCCTGCGGTTAATACGATTAATGTTTTCTATGATACCTTGCCTGCTGCAGCGGCGACATTAAAGGTCACGAATCCGACGTCCTTTGATATGGAAGGCCTGGTGAACTTTACTCGGACAAGTACCACGACGTCTTTTACTTTGCCCGTTGGTACAAAAATTATGACAGCCAATCGCACTCTTTATGAAACAATGAGTGCAGTGACGATGAATGCGGGCACAGCTTCTGTTACAGGTGTTTGGGTTCGCCGAACCAATAATATCGGTTATCCAGCTTATAAGACCGTGACCTATAATTACACTCACTTGAATGTGGCTTCAAAATTGGTCACCGATCCTGTGATTCAAGCTTACGAGGGTGTAGAGCTGACCAACGGAGCGATTGAGGTATCAGATAACTACTCTGAAGTGCCGAATCCTCTTTATGGAATTACGAACTATTGGTATCCATATGATCGCCGCGATACCTATTCCTATAGTATTGCCGCATCAGGAACGGCTCCGACGGGGACGTGGGATCTTTGCCGAGATCCTGGAAATGCCGGAACGACTTGTACGAACAAGTGTGTGCCAGTTTCCGGATCGAATTTATTGTCGACGCATCCATCTTCGGGGCGTAAGTATTTTAACACCAATAAATGCTATTTACGCTATCACCCGGTGACAGCGGATTTGTCAGGAACATTCTCATTCAAATTAACGGTCAATGAGATCATGAATAAAGGAAATCCTGATACATGGACGTCGGCGGCATCGTGGACGACGAATATTACTTTGGTGGTCAATGAGATCAATCATCCGTCTATTTTGACAGACAGTTCTTTTACGACCTTTAGTGCTGGCCTGGGTGCATCGACTTCGAATCCAGTTTACCTGGGAGACTACGAAGAAGGCGTCGCCGGATATTACAATCTGTATACTAAAGATACCAACAAAGGGATTGAACTTAAGACGACTAATTTTGAATTGGATCCTCAAGTTTATGATTTGAAAACCAATACCTGGGTTACGCGACCTGCGGGTCTGAGTGTGAGCGTGGATAAGGTCGAAGACCTCACAGCAACGGCAGGAAGTAAAACGACGGCGCGAATTTCTTGGACACCAACGGATCAGGAATCTAAAAAGTTTTCTGGTGCGGCGGGATTTGTTGTCAAGATGAAGATCTATGATGCCAAGTCCTCACCGGATTTAACGCAAACGATTTATGGTTATTACAAAATTCGTGTGATCAATAAAAATCAGATTCCTTCTATTGGGCAAATGGCGACGGACAATCAGGTTCGAGTCTTTGCCGATACGTATGTAAAAAAGGAATTCTATCTTTACGATAATGATGCTTATATTCCTCAGGGAGGCACGTTTTCGACGTTGCTATCCATTTGCCGTGATAGCAATGGGAATCCTTTGCAAAATGCTGTTTTGGATTCGGGTTCTTCTGATCCCTATATTTGTCATGCGACGACGACAACATTTGCTTCTGAATTAGTGGCATTTGATAGCTCCTACGATAAAAATCGTACGGTGAGTCCATGCTACAGCAGTGGTGTTCTGAATACCGATCTTGCGGTGCCTAAATTCAGTCCAGTGGGTTCACCGGAGCTGGTATCGGGTGTCCTTCGTCAGAAGTATCAAATGGAATGGTGTCCGCAACGTGGTCACATCGGTGTTTACTCTGCCGAATTGGATGTGAGTGATAATGGGGATGTGGACCGTGACGGAATTACTTCAAGTCGTGCCATCAGTTCGGCCCCATTGCAAATCACAGTTGTCGCGCCGGTATTCTTGGTCAGTCCTCGTGTGGATATCAGTAATATTCCAATTCATTTTATGCCCCAAACCGCAGCGAGTATGGGTTCCTATCCATTCAGATATGAAGTGCTGGTGAACAACTCGCAGAAGAATCCACTGGAGTATTCGCTTTTAAATTCTCCTCGCGCCTGTGGCGAAATAAATGGCATGTGTATTGATCCCACAACGGGAGTGATTTCTTGGGTTCCAAACTATACGACCGATTTGACGTCGACCAATGGCGCTGGCAGCCTGGTCCGTGTTCAGGTTCGTGACGCCGTCACGGGAGAAACGGATGCCGCTCACTTTTATCTGAAAGTTCAAAGTGCGATTTCTCCTCTGGAAGAGCCGCCAGTGATTAGTTCAGTCATTCCATCCTCAGATTCAGTTTTGATTTCCGAAAAAGCTTCATTGAACTTTTTGGTAAATGCGACGGATCCAAATACTAATGATACTTTGTTCTATCGCTGGTATGTGAATGACGTATTGAAATATGACGAAGGGCCTTCTTACATTTTCAAACCATTGGATACGGATGGTTCAGTTGACGTGGACGGCAGTGGGCCTAAAACTGCCGGGGAATTCTCGGTTCGAGTGGACGTGACGGATGGTAACTATACCGTTTCACGAACTTGGAATGTGAAAGTTAAAAATACTTATCTCCTGGGAGAATCGATCTTTGATTTAACGGCGGCTCGAACGGAAAGTTTGCCGGCCACGACTCCTTTGAATGTCACTTGGAGTGGCGAAATTCCTTATGGTATCTCTCAAGGGACAAGCTATCAGGATCATTTGATCATTTACGGAAGTTATTTGTCGGGTTCATTTACCAAGCACTTCCTGTGGGATTTGTTGAGCGTGAATGGAGTGGTCGCTAAACCGAATGGTACCGTGACAATCCCACCATGGAACTTTACGGAGTCATTGCCATGGTTGACAGGTGCCTCCACTCGTCGCGTGGCGATCAACCCTGTGGGAACTGGTTATGATATGTTGATGACGTCGCAGGTCGCGCGCGGTGGTCCTTTCGGACTGACGACCGAAGCTTTGCATATCCTCAACGGAGATCTAACCGCACTCACACTTAGCGGCAGCAATAAATGTTCCGGTGACTGTCCAACTCAGCTTTATACCAGTCCTTTTTATTCAGATTCGCGTATCACGGCTTCGATGGACTCGGCCTATACGTTCTATGCCTCTGATTCACAGAACGTTTTGTATTACGACTATCTGACGCCAGACAACCCTAAGATGGTGTACAGTTTTGGAACTTCAAAGATCACAGGTATGACGTTGAATCGGGCCATTGATCGCTTGTATGTGACCACGCAACAGACGACTCCGTCTGTTTCTCACAAAATTTATGTTTTCAGTGTGACGGCAGCCCGCAGTGGAGGAACTCCTTCATTGGTCGCCACGTTGCCGGTATTTGATGGCGTGACAGGACATGAAGACTGTAAGCCGACGGATGTTGTATATGATTCCGTCACCAACCGCGTCTATGCACTGTTAAGCGGTACAGGTGGAGTCGTGACATTCCCTGATGGCAGTTCCTCAACACCGACCACGGGTAGTATGCAGTATATCGGGGTAAACGAATTGAACGCTTCGGCATTTGACGTCCCTGGTGCCGGTCGACGTTTGGTTTTAAGGGCGGCAGATCGTCTGTTGATCGGAACGATGGAAGGCGCCAACCAAGTTTTCACAATTGATCTTAACGACAATCACGTTTACGTGAGTGCCGCACCGGCGCCGATCTCAAGTATTGCGAGTTACGATTCCGGGCAGATCTTATTGATCAGCCGAAGCAAAGGAAAGGTTTTCAGAGCAAAATAGATGAAAAGGATTTTTATCATCTTAATGATGGCAACATGGATGTCTTTTTGCCTTAGCGAACTGGCCTTGGCCAGTAGCTGGATCAACATCGACTTCATCAAAAAGAATGCAGTTCCCGTTCGTCGCGTGATGGACGACGTGGTCTTTTTGGCTCGCAGCAATCGCGTTGCCGTGGGTGACTTGGTGGTCGTCCTGCGTGTTCAGGGCGATGACGTCGAGGTGATTGCCCGTGGAGCCGCTGAAACCGTTCAGAACAATGAGCTATTGGTTGTTATGGAAGGCCCTTCTATTTCTAAAATTCCTAAAGCTCGGGACTGGGTTGTCAGTTTGTCGAAACTGAAACCTCCGCCAGATGATCCTCTTTTCCCTCAGCCACCGGATGTTCCTATTATTGAGCAAGCAGATCCCTATGAGCCAGGGTATATGATTTTTGAAATGGGAACTTATCAGGGGCATTTTGAAAGTCAGTCTCCCAATCAGGCGAATCAATACAAAGTCTATGACTTCAAATTCACTGAGATGCATTTTCTTTGGTATATCGACATGCTGTGGAGATACGGTATCGAGTATCAATCTTCTAGTGCGGGGATTCCGGTGAAATCCTACTATCGCGAAGATCGTCCCACGACGTCAGAAGAAACACGCATGTCGTTGCACTATCGCATGCTGCCGATTTGGAAAGAACTACGTCCCACATTAAAGCTGATCTCCCTCGGGAATAAATTTATTACGACGAACGAGGATGAGTATGTTTTATCCTCGCAGTCTTCCGGGTTGGGATTGGGAGTGAACTTTCATTATCTCTTCTCGGACAATTTATATAAGACGGAAAAAGGGCTGGGTTGGAAGTTAAACCGTGTCTATTGCGATATGAACTATTTCCTGAGTTATAACGTAACCGATGGTTCCGTAAGTCGCGGCGGCGCCTCGTCGGGCACCATGATGGAAATCAAGGTGGGTGCAACGGCCTTGTTCTATGTTCCATTTATTCCATGGTTGAAACGTTATTCGCTGGACGTCAGTTATGGTTTATCCCAGGCAGAAATGAGTTTCTCTGGAGATACCAAGAGCGCACCCGATGGAGCTTATGTCATTCCCGCGGGGCAATCCTACAGCGAAAGTCAGTCGTATTTCAAAGTGATGTTAGGTCTCCGTTTAGATGATTTCGTCAGCAAACTTATGAAGACAAGATGATGATTAAAGCCCTTTGTTTGACTCTTTTATTGGGATTTTCTGTCACTTCGGCATTTGGTGCCGAAGACTTGGACAAGTTTGACTATGATCCATCGAAGATTCCCGTCAGTGAACAGGGAACTGCGGATCTGGGCGAGCTGCAGGGTGTACCGACACCTTTGGTGGAATACATTATCGACAGTTCCGGATCGATGGGACAAATTCTCACAGGCAAGAAAACCAAAATCTTTGTCATGAAGAAGCTCTTATCCCGTTATTTGGTTTCTCAGTGGACGGAAAAAACTTCCAGTGGCATGCGAGTCATTGGCTCACGTCGCAAAAAAGATTGTAAGGACAACTATCTGGCAATCCCTCCTGGTAATGCCAAGTTGGGTCTTATCGAGGGCATGGTGAAGTCAATGGATCCGGTGGGCATGACACCTCTTTATGATTCAATGAAAGAGGCTTATAAGGATTTGGAAAAGTACGATGGTCCTAAGCGTGTGGTAATCTTTACGGACGGAGAGGAAACCTGTGGCAAAGATCCCTGCAAGCTTTCTGAAGAGTTCAAAAATAAGAATGTGGATTTGAAGTTCTTTGTCGTGGCATTTGGGCTGCAAGGGCAACAAGAAACTTTGCAAAAGCTAAAATGTATCGGCGATCTTCATCAGGCTGATGATGAGGAACAATTGGATAAAATGTTTGAAGACCTAGATAAAGATTTGAATCCCAATAAGAATCTATTTGTCGACAGCCCGGAGCCGCAAGCAACCGTGATGTTGTTCCGTGCTGAAACTCCCAATGAGATCTACCGTCGATTCCAGGCGTCTTATGGGATTCAGGTTCCTCCGGGCAGGTATTATGCGGTCGTGAATCTGAAACCGAAATATCGCTTTAAGGAATTTATAGTTCCACCAAATAAAAAGGTGACCTTGAAAGTGAAGGGCGAAGCCAAGTTTAAAGCGAACTTTATTGACGGCTTGATGAAGGTGGAACTTCTGAATAAAAACCGTAAGGTGGTCAAACGCTTTAATAGTGACGCCGTTGTGTCATTGCCACCAGGAAAATGGAACTTCCGATTTTACCGAGATCCTTTTTATGAAAAAGTCGTGAATAACTACCTCGTGGTGCCGAATGCGGAATACGAATATACCATCGAGGAAGCCGGTGTCGCTTATGTCGAGGATCCTCAGGTTAAGGGAATCTATGTCTTCGGTAACCGGGGCATCATGATGGGAAATCACGTGACGAACTTCCCGCTGGTTCTGGGTAAGGGCGTTTATGAAATTCGTGTCGATGATAAATGTATTTTTAAAGACATCATTATGGGCTCAAACAAGGAAGTTGTGAAGCTTCAGTGCTCGAAGGTTAAGAAGTGACTGCTATGAATAAAGTAAAAAAGATTCCTTTGTCGATTAAAGTTCCGGTGTTCTCAGCGATATTTTTGTCGTTGGTCCTGCTGTTTGTGACCTTGTTTGAGAACTTGCCTAAGAGTGCAGGTGTGCCTCTACAGTGCCAGGTTAAATACTCCGGGCCAATCAAGGTGGGAGATCAAAAAATGGGTTTATTGACCCATCTGTATATCAATCCGGATGGTCAGTATATGATTGCGGGTCTGACTGAAAATAAAGACGGATGGCTTATTGGAAAAATGGGGTTTGCCGAAGATGCACAGCCTTATTGGGATCTTAATGCCCGTCATGCCAGTTCGTTAAAGAATTCAGGTGCGGGAGAGTTTCAGTTGGCGGGAACAAACAAAGACTGGGCCTTTATTCGCAGCAACCTTGGACAAATCGTTGCCGTAAACTTAAATAAGAGCAAAGCTTTGGAAAAATCCAATTTGGGGCTTTGCACGGGCAACTGGTCAGAGGATGTTCGCATTCAACGAGTGAATCGCGATAATGTCGTCTTTGCAAACGCCAAGGGCCAAATTGGTTTTTATGATTTACGACGTCTGTCGGACTATGTTCCCAAAGGAGTGGGTCGTTCTCCTGACACTTTGATGGTAGTGGACCCGGATAGCAGTTTGAGTGTGGGGCAGTGTAATCAACTTGCGGAAAATCGCCATGCACGTTTACGCGTGGACGACGGCCTGATGGGCTTTTCTTCTGGAATTTCAGGCACGCTGAGTCTCTATAGTGTGGCGGTCGATAAATTCAAATTGGATCCCTTGCCATTATCGCCACTAAAAGACGGTCTTGCTGATTTCGTAGTAAGCAAAGAAAACGTATTCGGCGTTAAAGTCAGTGGCTGGTTGGATCGCACCGAACAATGGAAGCTCTATAAGCTCTCTGATTTGGCTAACAATCGGGCGGATGCTCCCTTCATCATGACAGCGGAGCCTTTAGCCTTTCGTGGTGATTATTCGTTAGAGGAATCAAAAAAAGTAAATGGCTATTGGGTGGCGGAGCGCTATAAGAGCTACTATTTCTTTGATAAATTTCTCCTAACACACGTGACGGCAGAAGGTACCAAGCAGAGTTACGAGATTGACGATCCATTTTTAAGAAACTCTTTGGCGCATCAGCAGATGTGGGTGGTATTACCGGGACAGCGTCATCTGTTAGCAGCGAACACCAAAGACGGAGCGGGATATTCGGTCATCGAATGCAAATGATTGATTTACATGAAATCCTTTTGGACGAGCTCGGATGCTTTTTCATTTTCAGTCCAGTAAGCCGTTTGTGTTTTACCGGCTTTAACTTTTAAAAGCGTTTGAGCCAGATATGTCAGTTGTACTTTTGCAATTTCGAGATCAGCCCGTAGGCGCTGTTCTACCTGTAAGCTTCTATTCCAAAGCACATTGATACCTTGAATTTCTCTTTGCGCCTCTTCCAATTTCTGAGTGGTAACTGCCAGTTTTTCAGCGAGGACTTGAGTCTCACTGACAAGCTTTGGAGACTCAGTTTTCGACAAAGTGTTCGTTGATGTTCGGTGAACTTCTTTGGTTATAAGAACGATTTCTACGAGGCAAACAGCGATAAAAACGATTGTGATAGCTACGGTCATGAATTTCATCCTTGCTAATGCTCTTAGTATAAATGCGAAGTACGTTTTCGAAAAAGCAATCGTGAGGTAATTTGGAAATCTAAGCCTAGGTACAGTTCAGCGAATCAAATCTTCTTACGATTTAGTATGTAAATATTTCGAGCTCTATTTGGAGGCGCTATGAACTTTGCAGGATTACTGGGATTAATTGCTGCGGTAGGTATTTCAGCTTTTGCGATCATGGACAGTGCAAAAAACCCAAAAGTTTTTGCGGATCCACACGGGATCGCCCTGGTCATCGGTGGTACGATTACAGTGGCTTTGATGAGTTTCAACTTTAAAAGTCTTTGGAGCGCGCTGAAAATTATCGCTCGCAAGTACTTCGGTCGCGAACGTGCCATCAACTATAATGAGTCGATTGAAAGAATCGTGACGCTATCAGAGTCATATCGCAAGGATCCTAAGTCTCTTCAAACTATGATGAAGCCTACGGACCATCCTTTCCTCAAAGACGGTGTCCATCTTTTGTTAGATTACGGTTTCAATCATGAAGAGCTAGATGAAATCTTGCATAATGCCGTTCGTGGTAAAAAGAAACGTGATGCTGATGAAATCAAAGTATGGCAGACGATCTCCAGATTCCCGCCAGCATTCGGTTTGTTGGGTGCGACGTTGGGGATGATCTCTCTTTTGCAAACACTGGGTGAGCCCGGAGCTCAGGATCGCATCGGTCCAGCTATGGCCACAGCTCTGGTTGCAACTTTCTATGGTCTGTTAACAGCCAACTTAGTGTTGCTTCCGATTGCGGAAAAACTTTCCAGCGTTTCTCAAGCGGACTTGACGTTGCGTGAGATTATTAAAGAAGGTGTCTTGCTGATTCATGAAAAGAAGCACCCGATGTTTATCCGAGAATATTTGAAGTCTTTCTTGCCTCCGCAACAAAGACAAGACGGCGGTGATGTTGGTTCGTTGAAAAAGGTGGCTTAGATGGGCGCGCATAAACGCAATTATCGTCGTCACCATGATGATGAACATGGTCAGGAGCACAGCAGTGCTCACGACGAATCCAACTGGCTGGTCAGTTACGCCGATATGATGACTTTGTTGTTTGGTTTCTTCGTTTTGATGTATTCGCTCTCTCGTTTTGATAACACGCGCTTCGATTTGGTTCGTAAAGAAGTCGCTAAATACTTTGGCGGTAACATCAAGGAAATCAGCACGGTTCTCGAGGCAGAGCAAAAGCTAAAAACGGCTTTGCTGGGTTCAGGAGAAATGAAAGGTGTCGAGATCTCGAAAGGCTCTGACAATACTCTGCAACTCAAATTCGAAGGCAATGTTCTTTTTGAATCGGGTGCGACCGAGTTGAAAGACGCTGCTAAACCAGCTTTGCGCCAAGTTGTGGCGGCGTTGCGAACGGTTCCAAGTGTTGAGAAAATCAGCGTCGAAGGTCATACCGATGGCGATCCTATGCAAAGCTCCGTGATTAAATCAAACTGGGAGCTTTCATCCATGCGAGCTAGCTCTGTGGTCAGATACTTTGAAGAAAGTGGTCTGAGTTCGAATGTCTTGGCGGCTGTTGGTTTTGGTTCGTCTCATCCTGTGGCTCCTGAAAAAGATGCTCAGGGAAATCCGCTTGAAATCAACAAGGCTGCCAATCGTCGGGTGGTCGTTCAAGTGAAATTGATGGATCCGGAAGAGGCTTATCGCCTGCAGCAGCAACAGTTTAAGAAGCAGCTGACTAAAGAAGAAGTGGAACGCCAGAAGAAAGAAAACGAGCTTCAGGATAAGATGAAACTCGCCAAGGTTCGGTTCGAAGAAGCTCAGCGCAAATACCGTGAACAGGCTGAGCAGAAGCGTAAAGAACAACAGTTACAAAAGCTCGAGAAGCAAATCGAGGCTCTCGAAACAAAAACTAAGAGTTACGAGCAAAAAGCTCAGTAATACGAAGTCGAGAATACCAAGGAGGCTCCAAATCCCGAATACTTGACCGAAAGGTCATTCGAGGCTGAGGAGCCTTCTCTCATTGAAAGCTCGAATGAAAGCAAGGAGTTTGGTTTTAAAGGGTATTCAAAACCGGCGCCCAGAATAAATTCATACACCAGGGCACTGAAAGAAAACGATTGATTTGGATCACTTTTATCCAGTTTATTCAGATTGAAGTTCACCGGAGTAAAGCTTGCGAAGGTAAATATTCCTGGACGAGATTTCTGCAGTAATACTTCGTCTGGGCTGATTTCATAAGCCGAAGACAATCCTTTAAAATAGTAGTAGCCACTGAGTCCGATTCCTGAGATCGGAGTGGCTCCGTATTTACTATTGATATCAAGAATATAGTGAACGCCCACACGCGAATTCATGGAGGGTATATCCCACAACAGCGTTGGTTGAATTGTCATCATGCTGCCCAAAGTTTCATCATGCACCAACTCTCCGGCAGATACGGTTGTATTGTACATGGAGAGCTTTGCTTTCAGCATCGGCGCCTGAATACTAGCACCCGAAACATCACCGAACAGTAAGATTAGGACCAAAGTGAAGAATGGTTTCATAGAATATGTTTTTTTCCTCTCTGGTTAGGAGAATGAAATCAGCGAGCCGCTTCAATCAGTTTCACATGTCATGGAGGATATGGAAATGTTTCTAAGACAACAACTGAAAATGTTGTTCCTTGTTCTTTCGTCAGTGTTGGTTTCGGCCTGCGCGGGAAAGTATTCCATTAAATCTTATCCTCAAGGTTCAAAGGTTTACGTTAAGGATATGCAGACGAATGAAAAAAAACTACTGGGAATTTCTCCGCTGAATATTCAGGAGGAATCAAAACTGGGTGATGTCTTCTTCCTGATCTTTGAAAAGCAAAACTATCGTACCAAAGAAGTCATGGTGAAGGTCAATGAAGGTGAAAGTATTGCCGTGCAAGCCCGTCTGGATCCCTTGTCTGATGAGGAAAAGAAGGCCGAAGAGCTAGCTAAAAACGACGATAAAAAACAGGATCAACAGCCGCCAAAACCGGATGACAAGAAAAAACCTGAAGACAAAAAGATGGAAGATTTGTTAGCAGACCTCGCCGAGCTGAAATTACGTGTGGCCTTGTTGGAAAATACATCGTCATTTTATAAAGATGCATTGTTCTCGCCGCGTTTATCCGGCGGCATGCCCACTCAAGATCGTGATCGCAGTGAACGGGTGGTTGGACTTATTTTTCAAGGTCAGAAATCTATCATGAAGGGTGATTATAAACAGGCCCTGGCAGAAGTAGACAAAGCCCTCACGATGGATGAGTACTCCAACAATGCGTGGCTGTTGAAAGGTTCCATCAAATATCTGCAGAAGGACTTTGAAGGTGCCAAGATCGCTTGGGAGCGCTGCCTGAAGATCGATCCCTATAATAAAGTAGCGTATCAATATTTGTCTGATGTTTATAAACGTTTAGGAATGGCACCGCTTCCGCAAACAGGTGCAGAGATGAGATATCCTGCTTCTAATGTTGAGATAGAAAAGCGTCGCCGAGATACACAGGTCCGATGATGTATAAACTCTGGGGGATTCTTGTTGTACTTTTTGTTTCAAGTCCAGCGTGGGCGTATATGACATCAGATTGGGATGCCAGTCTGGGGATCACGAGCCTGCAGTACGACTTTTCTCGCTTAGAGGCTTCTAAGTCATTGGAATCTTCTACGACGGTGGAAGTAAATTACAGCATCAATAATCCCTCCATTAATACGGCCATGACATTGTCATTTATGGAAATCACTGACGCCGGGGGATTGCAATTGCCCTTTACGCGAATTGCAGTTGGTGCTCGTTACTATTTAATGGGTGTGAACGGAATGCGTACGGTGTTGGACAGTCGCACACAGGCGAAGGTGTGGCGTTCGACTCCATTTATCGCGATGAATTTAGGTTTAAGTAATTTGGCCGTGGATAAATTAAATGCGTCGTTACTGGATTTGAGTGTGCGGGGCGGGGTCGAGATCCCGGTAATGTCCAACATGCTATTGGTGGGACAGGTGGCTTTGGGAAGCAGTTTGACCGCCTCGAGTGAAGAAGACAGTGTCAGTTATCAATTTATGACTCTTTTTGCTGGCCTGCGCTTTGTGGGCTTTGAGTGATTATGAAAAAGACAAATGTTTTAGTATCGGGAATTGTTTTGATTGGACTTGCCGTTGCCGCTGGATATTTGCTTCGTAAGGATCGGGCGGTTGTGAAAACGACAGGAGTAACTCATGAAGGTGGCATTGAGGTCCTAAAAGCGGCACAGCTCAACGCGGGAATGGCTTTAAAAACCCATTTGGATTCTCCTGTTGGAAAAGCCTGGAAAGCAAAAGACTTTGTACAACTGCGTTCGATGTTTGGGCTGAATAAGAATGTCCAGGACAATATCTCATTTTTTCAGGCGAGTATTTATATTCTTGATGTGACCAAACCTGAGTGGAAACCCGAGGACAAACAGTCTTTACAGGGGCTACAAGTTGCCATTGCAGAATACATGATGGGCAAGCGTGAAAAGCCGGTATTGGGCCCGGAGGCTCAGGCTCTTAGTTATGCGTCTAAAGTTTTATTGAAGTTTAGTTCCTTACCCGAGGAGACGATAAATGCGCTGTCACATTTCTATGGCGTAGCGACAGCCGAAGGTCAAAGAAATCAAAGAGACATCGTGGGGGAAACGTTGTTGCGTCTGAATCCCTTGCCTGAAAAAGGTCGAAAGATCGTTCGCGACAAAATCACGTCCAAACAAGATCCCTATCAGGGCGTTGTGCTGATTGCTCAAATGCGGGATGCAAAAGCAGCGGCCGAGTTATGGAATGAAGTGGCTAAGAACTTTAAATCTTATCCGCAACAATATCGCGCGATGATTTTTAAACAGTTGGTAATTCGTCATCAACTGATTAAGGAAGATCTGAGCAGCCATTTGGAATCCTTGGCAAAAAATTCGTACGATAGTGAAAATGCGGAAGATGCTTTCTTAGTGGGGGTTCGCGAGTTGAACGTTGTCGATAAGTATCGCTCCGATGTCCAGCGCATTGCCAATCAGTCGCGTTATCCCGAGACCAAAAGCATGGCCCTTTCTTTATTGACCATTTCAGGAGGCGCTAAATGAAGCACGTTTTTTTAGTTCTGGCACTTGTGCTTTCGTCCCTGGTTGTGAAAGCCCAGTATATCGAAGAAATTGGCTCCTTGGAAAGTCTGTACGAGGTCAGAGCCCGCTCGGTGTTGAATACAATTCTTCGTCCCACGGAGTATACTCTGGTTGTTTCAGTGGAATTGGATCGAGATGAAAAGAAGCTGAAAGAGTTTCATGAGGAAGCAGAGCTTCAATATCTTCCAGGTATGCCGATGATGGGTGATGTGCCGGTGGCTCCTATGGCTGCAAATAAGCTTCACGAAATGAAAGCCAAGACCGACATCAGCGTGGTTTTGTCGCGCAATGTTTCTCCGGAAGTGGAAAAGGTGATCCGTGATCTATTGGTCTCTAAACTCCATTTGGATTCCACAGCCGGTGACGCCGTAAATATCCGTCGCATCGAATTGCCCATGGATCCCAAAGTTCAAGAGCCACCGAAACAGTTGCCAGAGTTGACGTGGAAAACGTGGGTGCTGGTGGTAATTCTGTCTCTGTTAGCGGTTGCCGGATTGATGTTTGCAGTTTGGAGACGCAGTAAAAATGCAGATGCGAAGAAAGACATCAAAGAAAACCATGAATACATCCATGAACCTGATGACAAACCAGATTCAAAACCGGAAGTTGTTCCGCCTGTGGTAAGTGCACCCGCAGATCCAGTGGTCGCTGCCAAATCAGAAGAAATGGTTTGGGATATGGATTTGGAAAGTGTGCGCCAGCACGTCATTCAAATTGGAACTCAATATCCTCAAATGGCATCTCGGGCCATTGCCGAGTATTGCTTGCAAGGAGCCGAAGAAAATACAACTTACCTGATGGACTTTATCGGTTGGGATACAGCGAAGCATCTTTTTACAGAAATTCCAGCCATGGCTTGGGCTCGGATGGGGCGTTCGGTTAAAGAGCGCTCTGGTGATCCGTTGCCAGCGCAAATTGAAAAAGGCGTGCGAGAAACTTATCGTGCCTTGCTTGCTTCTTACATCGAACACGAAATGGCTGAAGACGAAGCCGGTCCGTTTAATTTCGTTTTAAAATTGCGTGATGATCAACGAACCCAAATCCTGGAGAAAGAAAGTGCCAAAAATATTGCAATACTGTGTTTGCATGCGCCGTCAGAAGTCACAGCGGGTATATTGGCAACTCTGGAAGGAGATAAGAAAATCCGCGTGATGGGTGAGCTCTCTCGCATTGAAAAGATTCCTCATGACGTTTTGCAGTCTGTGATTCAAGCATTCAAACAACGTGTCAGCGAAATCCGTCTGAAGCCAGAGCCGAGGGTGGATGGCGCCACAGTCTTGTCAAAGGTCATCCGTGGTATGTCACCAGAGGAAGAAATGAATATTCTGACACTGTTTGCGGTGGAAAATCCTGCGGAGTTGGAGCGTGTTCGTCGTTCGATTTTGATTTTTGAAGACGTTGCATTGGTACCAGGAGACATTCTGTCTGAGGTATTGGGGCTGTTTGAAGTGGAAATGCTTTACGGAGCATTTTTCCGTTGCCAACGCCCTGTTATCAACGCCGCTTTGTCGGCATTGCCAGAGAAAAAAGCGATGATTTTAGAGAGAGAGCTAAGTGATATGGCCATGATTCCTTCACAAAAAATCACGGCCGAGACCCGCAGAAAAATTTGCCTGCAAATTGAAACGATCTTGGAGTATCGCTCCATCACCATGACTGATCTGATTGATGGAGCCATCAAAGTGACTAAGATTCGCGCAAATGAAGGCTAAGGAAAGTGATGTCATCGGGTTGTTCGATTTCCTGCGTGAACTCAACAATCCGTTTGGCTATTTGATCGTGAAGGCTTCGCTGAGATCCTTTTGTGCAAGCATCCGCTGCCAACTTAAATACGGTGCGCTCGCCGAATTGTTCTTTCTTGGTGTTCTCGGCATCAGTCAAACCATCGGTATAGGCAAAAAGAGTTTGGCCTAATTTGAAGTCAGTTGAAATCTCCTCGTACACGGTGTCTTTCTCGTGTCCCAGTCGCTTGCCGTTTACTTCGCCCAGCAAGGTGATATCTGATTTTTTGAACTTGCGTCCTTCTTCACTTAAAGGAAGTAAAAGCGGTTGTTCATGGCTGGCATTGGCGTAAGTGATTTTCTCCGCTTTCAAATCGATTGTGGCGGCAAAAGCGGTCATCATTTTCTCTCCCTTGGCGACGTCACACAGAACTTGATTGATTCGACCCAAAGTTCTTCCCGGGCTCCAGATTTTTTCATCTACCGTCAAGGACAAGATGGAACGAGTCGCTGCCGTGATCAAAGCAGCCGGAACTCCGTGTCCGGTTGCATCGCCGATAAATACAAAAATTTTATCTTCGGCGCAGTTATGAAACCACAAATCGCCACCACATTCCGAAGCGGGGTGATAATATCCTTTCAGGGAATAGGCCTCTGTTTCCACCTTCATTTTCGGAAGCAGAGTCGTCTGAACCTCTTTGGCTGTCTCAAGTTCCGCCTGCATTCGCACTTTCTCCTGAGTCTGTTGCAGCAGTCCTTCGATCTTGCTCTGCATGGAATTAAAAACTCCCGCCATTTGCCCAATTTCATCTTTATTGGCAATTTTCAAAGGCTTCGCAGTCCCATGTTTTGAAAATTCACTCATGGCATTTGCCAGGCGAAGCAAGTTTTGTGTGAGACTATCGATGGAAAGGAAGACGGCAACCAAGCCGATCACCAGTATGATCAAGCTCGCAGCCAAGGTTTTGTTCATGATGGAATCGACAACTGAGAAAATACTTTTCTTATCGAAGACTTCAAAAACATAAACATCCAGCTGTGACAGTTTTTTGAAAGACATCAGATAACGTCGATTATTTAAGTCGATGTCCTTCACGCCACTGGAGCTTTGTTGAAAAAATTCTTTCAGGCGGGGAGTGATGGAGTTGAAACCATCATTGGAAGAAGCGGGAAACCACCATTGATTGGTTTTAGCCAGGTAAAGGGCGACTTCATTGCGGCTTTGAATATTCTTAAAAAAGGGGAATTGCAAGTTTGCGTAAACTCGGTAAGGACCCTGACGAAACAGGACCGTGAGCTTGTCAGGAAATTGAATGTCGTTTTCGACGATGAGCTCATTTTCCTTCATGGAAGTCAGTCGGTTGGTGATCGCTTCCGAGGTGGAAATTTGTGTTCCGAGAACGTCCATAAGACGCAGTGGGAAACCGTCTTGAGCGATAAAAATCGAAATATCACCCCATTTTTGGTTGTTGGCGAGGGCTTTGACCTGGGGAGGGAACTGTTGAGTGGAGGCATCGAAAAGCTGAAGTGCGGAGCGAATTCTTTCGAAACTGGTATTGAAATCCTGATTAAAGTTTTGACTGATTCCATCGATTCTCTCGAGGGCATTGGCATAGACATAAGAGCGCTTGTCAGAGAGAAAAGTCTCGCGATTTAAGAAAAAGATAGTCGCGGAAGAAGCGATTAAAAGAACCGAAACAATCAGCAGAAATTTTACTTTTAAAGACATTGCAGATTCCTCTGCGGGCTCGTCATTGAGCAAACGCAAATTAATCATGAAAGATCATTGCGCTTTTGCAAATAAAAAAACCCACAGCCTTGTGAGCCGTGGGTTCTTCAGTGCACCTTGTGCAAAGAGACTATTTAGCCGCAGTTTTCAAATGACGGTCGATAATGTCTTTGAACTCAGAGAACGGATACGCACCACGAAGGGAAACGCCGTTGATCAAGAAGCCTGGAGTCCCGGAGAAGTTGAATTTTTTAGCTTCTTCCATGTCAGCTTCGATGATTTTAGTGATTTTTTCGTCTTTAAGATCTTTTTCAACACGTTTGATGTCCGCGCCAGCTTTTTTCGCAGCATCTTTCAAGAATGCTTCTTTTTTAGTGCGAAGTTCGCCTTGGTTTTCGAAAACGATGTTATAGAACTTTTCAGCTTTCGCATGGTCTTGCATCGCGATTGCTTCGAAGTAGCGTGCTGCAGGCATCGCCATAGGATGGAAATCCAAAGGCAAGTGCTTGTAAATTACGCGAACGTCTTTAGGGTACGCTTTCATAACTTCATCAACAGTCGCGTGACCTTTAGAGCAGTATGGGCATTCGAAATCAGAGTATTCAACAATTGTGATTTTCGCGTCTTTAGGACCGAAGAATACACGGCTGTCGTCGATAGCTGGTTTCAAAGGATTTGCGAACTCTTCGTCACGCTTTTTGCCTTCTTCAGCCATAGCTTTTTCTTGAGCTTTCTTTTGTGCACCTTGAGCCGCTTTATTCACCACTTCGATGAATTGCTCAGGGTCTTTTTCGATAGCTGCGAAAACGATGCTTGGATCTTTTTCTACCACTTCTTTAAGTTGTTTTGCGGATGGAGCACAGTTCACAAGGGAAAGTGCCAACGCTGAAACTGCTGCTAATTTAAATGCTTTCAATGTCGCCTCCATAAAGGAATTTAATTTGTTAAAACTCAAAAGCCCTCCCATTGTGCCATGTATTTTCCACGAGGGAAGGAAAAAAACCCGAACCTAAGTCCTGTACCCTATTCTTGCCGTGCTGCATGAAGTGATTGGACTTGCGTGAAGTTTCTGTGTGTTTAGACTGGAAACTATGAAAAAACCAAATTTTATTTTAGCAACACTCGTGACCGCTTTTTGCCTTCACGCACAAGCCGGTCTTATCGCAAACTACGCAACCCTGGCGACAAAAGATCTCGATCAGATGAACGAGCTCGTGAATGAAAAGATCCAGGAATCAGAACAGCTTCATGACGAGAAATACGTCCCGTTGAAGGAAGCTCTTCAGGCGGTTTTCTCGCGCCCTGACGGCACCGATGACATGATTGATAAAGTTGTCGGTCCATTGCGCACGAAGTTGGATGAATTGGATCAATGGGAGAACGCGTTGACGATCCTGGTTGATGAAGCCGTTGATGCACTTAAGCATCCTAAAGGTGTCAAACCTGTCATTCAAAACACGTACGCTGTCTTTTTGGAAAACTTCGTTGCTGAATCTAAACCTTACGCAAAATCCAATGGTTTTGAGCGCAAACTTTTAGAAAAAATCCGCGACGCAAAAATTGAAATGACCCGAGAGGCAAAAAATGAGCGTAGCCTTCGTGGCATGAAAGTAGGGGATTCACCATCGGATTTGGCGAAGCGTGTGCTTGAGCAGAATCCGGTAGAGAAGCCAGCTGCATCTAAAGACGAAAAGAAGAAAAAGAAGTAAATAAGTTCGCCGGATCCACTCTAAATCCGGCAAAATTTTCCCTCGACCCGACTGGTCTCTGGTACTTTCTGACCAGAGACCAGCGTCAAAACAAAGACCTCCTCAACTCTCTGAAAATCGCCTCAAATTGACTCAAGTTCTAATGAACTCCTACCGATAGAAACAATAGGTAACGGGGAGCAGGACGCTCTCCACTTTGATTTAAAAAATCAGAGTGCAGCAGATGGAGGATTCAATGTTTCTTCAAGGCGATTTACAAGTAATGTTCGATGCACTTTACAGCGTGGGCGCAATTGATCCTGTGCTTAAATTGGATTGGCAGGAAGTCACAAAAGAGATGATGGCAAATCCAGCACTTTTAAGTGAAGCTTTCCAAAGCATCAACGGTTGCCGTGGAGACAAAGATCTACTTATCCAGAAGCTACACATGATGGATCAAAGATCCGTAAGTTATATCGCTATGGAGGTCGCTCGTGAGTTTTGTGAATTCCAAGACCGTAAAGATTTGCACTAGTCTTGTAACAGCTCTGCTTATCACCAGCGTGGCAAATGCCTGGGAAGTTGATTTTTCTCGTCGTCAGGTTGATTTCAACAAGGTGACGAACGAAGATCGATTGCCTGCCAGCATCAAAGAAGATCAATCCGTAAGTATATTGAGCAACGTGTTCGACTCGGTCGAGCCGACTCAAGATATCGTGATCATGAACACAGAAAAAGGTTTTGTACCAGAGACTGTGCGCCTGAAAAAGGGTAACAACTATCGTATTCATGTTGTGAACGTGAACGGTAAAGAGAAAAACGTCAGCTTTGTGTTGGATGCCTTTTCTGAACACCATAACACTGTGTTTGGAGAAGAGAAGACTTTCAATGTGATGCCGAAAACAGATGGTATTTTCTCTTACCAATGCCCTGAAACAGCAGTGCAAGGTAAATTCATTATTTATTCGGATGCGAATTCTGTCCCAGGTGGCAGAAAACCCGCTTCTAACTAAAAACGCAAACCAAGTACATTGGGTGTAACCATGTCGGACCAGTCGAACGTTTTCAAGCAGACTATTCAACAGAACCTCGGTCCTGTTGTGAAGTATCTTGATGACCCGGGTGTGTCCGAGATTCTGGTGAATGGTCCCAGTGAAATTTTCGTCGAACGCAAAGGTAAGCTCGAAAAGGTTTCTGAAAAGTTCCCTTCCGAAGACGACTTGCGTGCCGCAGTGAACTCCATCGCACAATCCGTCGGTCGTCGTATCAATGACGAGAATCCTCGTCTGGATGCGCGTTTGCCGGATGGTTCGCGTATCGCGGCGGTGATTCCACCGATGTCCCGTAAGGGTACGACTCTGTCGATTCGTAAATTTACGAGCACTAAAATTACTTTCAATGACTACATCAAAATGGGCACAATCTCCGAAGACGGCGCGCGCTTTTTGGATATCGCGATGTTTTTGGGAAAAAACATTATCGTGAGCGGTGGTACCGGTTCCGGTAAGACGACTTTGTTGTCGCTGTTGTGTTCGCGTATTCCCAAAGGTCAGCGAGTGTTGATCATCGAGGACTCGTCAGAGTTGCAGGTCGATTATGAACACTTGGTGATGTTTGAAACTCGCATGGCCGATGCGCAAGGCAAAGGTGAAGTGACGATCAAAGATCTGGTGAAAAGTGCTCTCCGTTTGCGTCCTGATCGTATCATCGTGGGGGAGGTTCGTTCTGGCGAAGCTCTTGAACTTTTGAATGCGATGAATACAGGTCACAAGGGTTGCATGGGCACTGTGCATGCGAACTCGCCTGAAGATGCGATCGTGCGTCTGGAAGCTTTGGCTCAAGGTGGAGACGGCAAAATCAGCGAGCGTGCTCTTCGTCAACAAGTGGCATCCGCAATTGATTTGATCGTACAAATCTCTCGTTACGGAGACGGTTCACGTCGCATCGGTGCGATCAGTGAAGTTCGTGGCTTCTTGCCCGATGGTTCTTATGATGTGGTTCCAATATTTGAACTGGGACGTTTAGTACGTCGCCCCGACGGAACCCTTGAAGGTAAGTTGGAAGCGACTGGAAATGTTCCAACCTTCATGGAAGAAATCATCGATAACAAACTTCCCTTCCCCAAAGCCAAATTCAATAAAGCCGCCTAAAAGGTGCCAGGTCCTGTTTACGGACGCGTCGCGCATAAGGTGTGTTCCCCGCGATGTCGTGACTCACTGAATCGTGCTTTGCTCTTCGAAATAATGGCGAGGCCCTAAAATGCAGAGGATTGGTTGATTTTCTGACCCATCCGCGTCAACTGGTTTAAGCATAATATAGTTATTTCAATGGCTTCGCATTTGGGCTATCACTTTTGCGTGCACTTTAGTTGTAAGATCTCCAACTCAGTTTTGACGGTTCTTGAGGAGCAAGGTGAAGACCTTACGCCCCTCTATGAACAAACTCATCTATCGGTTGAGTTGTTGCGAGATTCTTCTTACTGGATCAGCGCTCCTGACATGGAGCAATTCCTGGAAATGTGTTTGCGACTTCCGCTCAAAAAAGATGGCGATGTTTTGACTCGTGCGGGACATAACGGACCTGAATTGCGTGCGTGGGGAGTGCTCGACAGTGTGTTGCGCATGATGCCTCGTCCGCAGGAAATTTTTAATCAGCCTGAACAGTTCTTGTCGTATTTCATTTCTCCCAAACCACCGATCGATAATCTTCGCAAAGACGAAGTCAGCATCTCTTTCGATTTGCCACTTCCTGCAGAACAATATCCATTGGTGACGACATACCTGATGGCAGCATTCGAGTCTTTGCCGGTTTACGTCGGCCAACCCTTGGCGCGTTGTGAATGGTCCGGCATTACTCTGAAATTGAGCTGGGCAACACAACAGCAAACGATCTTCAGTGAAAATGAAAACGTCGGTCATCAGGTCAGCCCTGATTTGTTCCAAAGCTTGCTCAACGATTTGCAACGCACTCAGCGTGAGCGCGAAGACTTGCAAAAATACGTGGGCGATCTTGAAGACAAAATTCGTACGTTTGAAAAACAAAGACAGCAGCAGGCCGCCCAAATCGAAGCGGCAGATACTATCGAAGGCAAAGCTTCATTGATTCCTCACGAGGGTTCTTTGTCGCATTTGAGTTTCGATGTGGAATCTCCTGCGTATTCTTTAAATCAAAATCTGGCACGTATGCATGACTACATGGTGCGCGCTCAGCAATTGATCACTATGCTGGCTTCCCAGGGTAAAACAAATCCTGCAGTGAAAGAAGCCATGAGACGTGTTGACTGGGAGTTCGTAAAAACGGAATACCCGCGCACCGTTTTCAACAGCATGGAACTGGTTAAAAAAATAAACTCTAAGCAATCCGAGAAGGAAGGTACTCATCATGTCTGAAATCATCAGTGTCGTAGCTCGTGAAATTCTTGATAGCCGTGGTAACCCAACAGTTGAAGTTGAAGTAACAACAGCTGAAGGTAACATCGGTCGCGCAGCAGTTCCATCAGGTGCCTCTACAGGTGCCCATGAAGCTTGTGAGCTTCGTGATGGTGATAAAAATCGTTACGGTGGTAAAGGCGTGTTCAAAGCGGTTGATAACATCCGCGAAAAAATCGCTCCTGAAATCTTGGGTCTGCAAGTAACTGAACAAGTTTACTTGGACAAAGTTCTTCGCGAAATCGACGGAACTGAAAACAAAACAAACTTGGGCGCAAATGCGATCCTGGGTGTTTCTTTGGCAGCAGCGAAAGCCGCAGCAGCTGACGTAAATCTTCCTTTATACCGTTACATCGGTGGTTCTCAAGCTTGCCGCTTGCCAGTTCCATTGATGAACGTATTGAACGGTGGTGCGCACGCGAACAACGGTCTTGATATTCAGGAATTCATGATCGTTCCAACTGTGAACAACTCATACGCCGAATCTCTTCGCGCTGGTGCAGAGATCTTCCACGCGCTTAAAAAAATCTTGGGCAAAAAAGGTTTGACGACAGCAGTGGGTGACGAAGGTGGCTTCGCTCCTAAATTGTCTGGCAACCAAGAAGCTTTGGATTTGATCATGAACGCAATCGTTGATGCGGGCTATGATCCAGGTCAAAACGTATTCTTGGGCTTGGACGTTGCTGCAACTGAAATGTACAAAGACGGCAAATACCAATTCGACGGCGAGTTGATCTCTCCAACTGATCTATTGGGCGTTTACAAAAAATGGGCAGAAAAATATCCATTGATCACTATCGAAGACGGCTTCTCTGAAGACGACTGGGATTCATGGGTAAAATGCACATCCGAAATGGGCAATACGATGCAACTGGTTGGCGACGACTTGTTCGTAACAAACCCAAAACGCCTGCGCATGGGCCTAGAGAAAAAAGCCGCGAATGCCTTGCTAGTTAAAGTAAATCAAATCGGAACTTTGACAGAAACATTCGAAGCCGTAAATTTGGCTCAAAGAAACAAATATAAAACAGTCATGTCTCACCGCTCAGGCGAAACAGAAGACACATTCATCGCCGACCTAGCGGTTGCTTTGAACTGTCACCAAATCAAAACCGGCAGCTTGTGCCGTTCTGAACGTATCGCCAAGTACAACCAACTTCTTCGTATCGAAGAAGACTTGGGTGGGATGGGCATCTACTGGGACAAAGCCGCCTTTAGATAAGGCACGCTTGAAAAGCGGCCGCCTCCTGCGTTGGACCGATCGCCTGATCGCTCCGACGTACCTGCAGTACGCCTGCGCGCTCATTCGGTCGGTCCGCCTTGGATTCGACCACTTTTGAAGCGTGCTTGTTTCACGGTAAAAATTCTGGCTGGCGCGTTCCGCGCTCGCTCTCTAAAAAAGCCACCCTCGACGGGTGGCTTTTTTATTTTCTTTTCTCCGCAAAAACGAGCGATGAACTCAGGGGTGGTCCATCGAATTTCTCCGAGCACTCTGAGCTTTGACTGGCGGACTTGGGGGTATGTGATTCGCCGGGCCTTCGCCGGCGCACGATGCGCGAACCCGCGAAGCGGGCGGCGATGAACCACGGACGGTGTGCCCAAGAAGCACATACCCCCAAGGCCGTCAGGCAAAGATCAGAACGTTCGAAGAAGAACGATCTGGACTACCCAGCAGCAAAGAGCGAAATTAGACTTTTTGTATGTCGTATTCTCGTTTTGCCGTGGGCCTAAGAAGACTATTAAATCACCCAGGAAGAGTCGCATTCATTTGCATGCTCATCTTCGGGGTATCTATCGTTCTAAACGGTAACTTGTGGCGCCTATGGGGACTGCATAGAGATTTCGACAGAATCTCAACTGAGATCAATGATAGCAAAAAAGCCACACTTGACCTCGAAGTCCAGCTCAAGCAGGCCAAAGATCCAGCGTTTATCGAACGCCAGGCTCGCGATAAATTAGACCTGGCTGGCGAACACGATTTAGTTTTCGTTTTCCCTGAACAATAGCCTAACGCGAATCGTTATTTGATGTCTCTCGGGTATACTAGCAATAGTATCTCAACTCTATTTCAAATCTATTTTGAAGTGATACCGGGGGTTTACGGTTATGTTCGAAAACTCAAATGAATGGAATAAAGACACTCTTCGCGCGCTTCGCCTTCGTCTTGGCTGGAGCCGTTCTGATATGGCTCGCAGATTAAAGTGTGAGTTAACAGAAATCGAATCGTGGGAAGAAGGTCAAGGCGAATTGCTGTTCAACTCACACATCAAGGGCGAATTAGCTCTGATTCATCGTCAAGCAGATGAGTGCTCTGACCAAGTTCGCTTTACTCCAGCTTGTGAAAACGAGTGTGATAAGCAAGCACTTGATCAAGTTGATTTTTCACGCGTCAAAGCAGACTTAGAATAATCGACATTCGCACTCTCCCGTTGTAGTTTTTTGAACTGCAAATTACGGGAGAGTCTTATGAAAAAAATCTATCTTATTGATGTCAGCTCGATGTTCTTTCGCGCATTCTTTGCGATTAGACAGCTGACATCTCCTAAGGGCATGCCCGTTAATGCCATCTACGGTTTTATCTCCATGGTTACCAAACTCATGAAGGAAGAAAAACCAGAGTACATGGTTTTCTGTTATGACCGTAAAGAGCCTTCCTTCCGTCATGATATGTACGTGGAATATAAAGCCCATCGTTCAGAAATGCCCGAAGATCTTGCGGTACAAATTCCTTACATCAAACAACTTGCCGATATTCTGGGAATTCCTGCCTTGGAAATTCCAAGTTATGAAGCCGATGACATTATTGGGACGTTAGCGAAAGTTGGTAAAAAGAACGGCGTTGAAGTCGTGATTGTCAGTGGCGATAAAGACTTTGGCCAGTTGATCGAAGACGGTGTGATCCTTTACGACACCATGAAAGATCATCGTTATGATTCTGCGGGAGTCTTTGAAAAGTGGGGCGTGCGTCCTGACCAGTTTATTGATTACCTTGCGATCGTCGGTGATACCTCGGACAACATTCCGGGGGTCAAAGGTATCGGTGAAAAAGGTGCGATTAAACTTTTAGAGCAGTTTAAGCATCTTGAAGACATTTACGAAAACATCGACAAGGTCGAAGGCAAAAGCATTAAGCAGAAATTGATCGATGCCAAAGAAATGGCCTTCCTTTCTAAAAAATTGGTGACCATTGCGACAGAAATTCCTGTAGACCACAATATCGAAAGCTATCGCCTGCGTCCGCGCAAAGACGACGAGCTTCGCGCTTACTTGCGTGAATTCAATTTTAAAACATTCGAAAAAAATCTTTTCGGTGAGGCCGGATCTGCACCGATGACGCCTGCTGAAGCCGGTAAGGCTTATTATGCTGAAGCTGCAACGCCGGCGGCCGCTCCTGATGCGATGGCGACACCAATGTTGGCCGAACATCAGACGAAAGAATTTAATGAAAAAACTCTTTCCACAAAGGACCTCGCAGGAATGTTTGCCGCGAATCAACCTTTGTGGGGCTTCACTGATGCCAGAGGCGTTTTCATTGGAACTGATTCTGATATCATCAATGTCTCCGACGCTGAGTTCCTGGGTAAGTTAACGGACACTTTCAAAGTTAATTGGAAGGGCTTCGATTTAAAAGATCTATGGCATAAAATCGGCTCCAAGAATCCCGTGGCTGATTGGGATTCCATGCTTGCAGCTTATGTTTTGAAAGCCTCTGACACTTCGGACTTTGGCAAGGTCTATGAAAAACACATGGGGGAGGCTTTGCCAGAAATGGCTTCTCCAAGTCAGACATACAATGCACACCTGCACCTTGCTAAAACATTGGATAAAAAGCTTCACGAGATCCATGGTGAAAAAGTTTTCCGTGATCTGGAACTTCCTTTGGTCAAAGTTCTTTTGAGCATGGAAAACCTGGGCGTTCGCATCGACACGGATCTTTTGCACAACTTAAGTAAAGAACTTGAAAAAGAAATCGAAGTTTTGGAAAAGCAGATTCATGAGCAAGCTGGTGAAACCTTTAATGTCGGCAGTCCAAAACAGCTGGGCGTGATCCTGTTTGAAAAACTGGGACTGCCTGCTGGTAAGAAAACGAAAACGGGTTATTCCACAGGTGAAGATGTTCTAGAAGCCCTTGAGCACCCCATTGCGAAGTTGGTTCTGCAGTGGCGTGAGCTTTCCAAGCTTAAATCAACATACGTCGATGCCTTACCAGCGATGGTACATGCCAAAGACGGCCGTGTTCATACCAGCTTTAATCAGGCATTGACGACGACGGGTCGTCTTTCCAGTACCTCACCTAACTTGCAGAACATTCCGATCCGCACGCCTCGGGGGCAGTTGGTGCGTAAAGCGTTCATTGCAAATCCTCGTATGAAACTATTGTCAGTGGACTACTCGCAAATTGAGTTAAGAATTCTGGCCCATATTTCCGAAGATCCAAATCTTTGCAAAGCCTTCGCGGATGACTTGGACATCCATGCGGCGACTGCGGCAGAAATTTTCAATATTCCATTGAAGGACGTGAATGCAGAACATCGTCGCACAGCCAAAGCTGTGAACTTTGGTATCGCTTACGGCCAGGGTGCGTTCGGATTGGCAGAAACTTTGGGTATTTCCCGCACCGAGGGTAAAGATATTATCGATCGCTATTTCACGCGCTTTAAAAACGTCCGTGAGTACATCGATAACACGATCAAGCTCGCCCATGAAAAAGGTTACGTCGAAACACTGTTCGGCCGCCGCCGCTACATCGACGAACTTCAATCGGGTAATGCCATGCTTAAGAAATTCGGCGAGCGCGCAGCTATCAATTCTCCGATACAAGGAACAGCCAGCGACTTGGTGAAAAAGGCCATGATCGAAGTGAATAAAACGGTTCCCGTGCGCATGCTATTGCAAGTGCACGACGAATTGATCTTTGAGGATTTCACCGAAAATCTGGAAAAAATGACACCACAACTTGTGAGCATAATGGAAAACATCGCTCAGCTACGCGTTCCTCTTAAAGTGAACTATGCAATCGGTGACAACTGGGACGAAGCGCACTAATTATTGAGTTTCCCAGCCGACGACGCGGCCGCCTTCGAAGTAGACGAAGCGGGTTTCTTTGCGGTAGCCCGAAGAGGTCGAGCTTTGGCGTTCATAGCGCCAGCGTTCGTTTTTATAGATTGGATTTCCTGAGACATCGACTGATGTCGGCTCACCCCAGGATTTTTTCACGTATTCCTGTGGCATGCCAACGGCGATATCCTGGTTTTCTACCAGATCTTTCATTTGGCTTGGAGCTGTGGAGCGGCTCCAAATTTTATTTTTATTGATCCAAACCTGACGTCCCTCAATCGACGGAATCGATAGGAACTCTACCTTTTCGGCATCGGACTGCAACCAAGGCAAGATGCGTGAATACTGCTCTTTTTCCTTGTTTGAACGCAGAGTTCGCTCCATTTGGCGGACAGTATTGCGATCTTGGATTTCTTGAATGTCGCTGGCACTAAGATTGCCGGGGTCTTTACCCAACTCATAGGCGGTTTGACGAACCGAGCGGTCGCGGATGATATCGCGGGAGTCTCGAGAAGTATAATCGGATGAGGATCCGTAGCCGCTATTCGCGGATCTTTGAAAACCTGTACAAGCAGACAATGATAAGCCCAAAACAGATACGACAAACAATACTCTCATGAATGAACTCCTAAGGTTTTATTCTACTGGATGAGGGCTTGTTTATAAATTGTTCTTGCGGGGTATTTGGTTCTTTTCTTACAATCGTCTTGGGAGCAATCATTGGCTGAAAACGAAAACCCGACCAAAGTAGAGTCGCAAAAACCTGAGGATTCACCAGAAGAGGAAAGTTCGGAAGATCTTTTGTCGCTGGAATCTTTGGATTCTATTTTGGAAAAAGAGGATCCCGAGTTCGCCAAATCTCTTAAAAATATCGGTCCGGATGATCCTTCAAATCCCATCGTTATTGAAGAATCAGATCTCGAATATAAAATTGAAGATGAAGTAAAGTACTGGAATCGCCAAGAAGGCTGGCGCAAGAAATTAGTAAAATTTCTGCCGTTCTTGCCGCGTATTTCGTACTACGTTCGCCTGCAACACATGGCTTTGCGTCTGACGTGGCGTAAAACCAAAGAACAAACGATTCATTTCTTAAAGAATCTGGGGCCTAACTTAAAACATGGGCTCATTGAAGTTTTAGGAAGCATTAAAAGCTGGCTTGGCGAGCTGGGTGCGACTTTCAAAACATTCTCTCTGATGCAAAAGCTGGGAGTGGTGGTTTTGTTGATCGCAACAGGTATCGGCGGAGTCGTTCTATATAAAATCGCCAACAACAAACTGATCCCTCACCAAGAAGAATTGTTTTTGCCAACGTTGGAAGATTGGGCCGATAAAAAGGAATTCTTCGAAGCAACTCAAGTGGAGCCTTTTTATGACTCCACTCGCGTGGCTCAGAATATTTTTAGTACCCAAAGAATTTTTGCGAACATTCGTAAGTCTTCACAGTCAGGCCCGAACCCGATGGCCGCCCTGGAGTTTTATGTCGAGGGCACGGACGCCGACGTGGTCGTTGAAATTAAAGACCGCGAGCCTGAAGTGAAAGATTTGTTTTTAAGAGTCGTTGAGGATATGAATTACGATCAATTGTCTTCGGCCGAAGGCAAGCAGATGTTGTGCGAACGCCTTCGCAAAGAAATCAATAAGATCCTGACCAAGGGTAAAGTGCGCAGGATCTTTTATAAAACCGCCGTCATTAAACCTTAAAGTTTTCCACCTTGATATTATAGTATTTCAAGCGATCGTGCAGAGTGGATTTGGGCATTCCTAAATCAGCAGCTGTGCGACGTTGATTGCCACGATTGGCCGTCAAACGTTTGATGATCATTTGTTTTTCAATCTCTTTAATTACAGGAATATCGTTGGTGGACTCGGCTTCAGTCGGAGTCAGCAACGTTTTATCCAGAAGCTTTTCGATATGTTTCTCTTCGATATGCTCCCGAGGATAAAGGGCCGCCGTGCGTGTGACCAGATTTTTCAATTCACGGATATTACCTGGCCATGGATGCTTTTTCAGACGGGCAATGGCGCCAAATGAAAAACGCACGCGCATTTTTTTAGCAAACATGTAAAGCAGGTCTTCAAAGTCTTCCATGCGGTGAACCAGTGCGGGCGGGGTCACTGTCACGACATTCAAACGGAAATACAAGTCGGCACGGAAAGCACCTTCACGAATTTTTTCAGGCAAGCTTTGATGAGTGGCAGCGATGATTCGCACATCAGTTTTGATGTTGCGGTCTGCTCCCACCGGACGAATTTCGCCATTTTCCAGTGCTCGCAAGAGTTTCGCTTGCAGAGCATAGGAAAGATCACCGATTTCATCCAGGAACAAAGTTCCGCCACGGGCGGCTTCAAAAGCCCCCTTACGATCAGAAATAGCACCAGTAAAGCTGCCTTTCACGTGACCAAAGAGTTCGGACTCGATCAACGTTTCACTTAAAGCGCTGCAATTCACACTCATAAAGTTTGCGTTCTTGCGCAAGCTTTCGTTGTGCAGGGCTTGAGCAATAACATCTTTGCCGGTCCCGGAAGGACCAAGAATAAGGACAGGGAATTCAGTGACGGCGACGTGACGAAGACTTTGCAATTCTTCATTCCAAACTTCGTTTTTACTTTTTAAAGGAAATTCCGAAGATTCCTCGCCGGTTTTATAGGTAAATAAAAGTTCCTGACTGCCGGCGCGGATAATATCGCCTTCTTGTAGGATCGCTTCCATAATACGGGCATTATTTAGATAGGTTCCCTGGGGGCTTCTAAGGTCTCGGATGTAGTAGGTTTGCTCGCGGCGCTCGATTCTAAAGTGGCGCTCGGCGAGTTCTTCTCCGAAGATTTGAATCTGACATTGGGCGTCTTTGCCGACTGTCAGAAAGTCACTGACTTGATAGGTTTTCGGGTTTTCACCCATGTGTTTTAGTAAAGCTTGGTTCATGATTTTCTCCTTCGCGAGGATTTCTAGAGCAAGGGCCTCGCCAGGGCTCAATTCGAATATAAGTGATCGCCGGGGCTGTTTTGGGGCCATGATGTATTGGGCCTAAGATAGCTTTCCAAGAATTGAGAATTGAGCATCGGCTTATTTATTGGTAGCCTACGTTATGCCAAAACAGATCAGATTCATTAAAAGCGCCGTTCTAGAGAAAGACTACCCCGTCCACAAAAAAGCTGAAGTGGCGATCGCAGGTAGATCCAATGCTGGCAAAAGTTCATTTATTAATGGTTTAGCGACAAATAAAATCGCCAAGGTCAGTTCGACGCCAGGTAAAACTCGCCTGTTGAATTTCTTTGATATGGATTCTTTCGTTCTTGTCGATATGCCGGGTTATGGATTTGCGGCTCGTTCGGGAGATGAGATTCGCGACTGGCATAAAATGATCGAAGTCTATTTGAACTCACGCGAATCCCTGGCGGGTTTGATTCTGGTCATGGATATCCGTCGTTCCTGGAGCGAGGATGAAGAACTTCTTCGTCGTTTCTCTGAAACTCAGGGCTTCCCCTTGGCGGTGGTGTTGACGAAGGCAGATAAAATGTCTCGCTCACAAATGCTTCAAGCAGTTAATAAAATTAAAAAAGAAACAGGTTTGAGCGCCGTCTTTGCAACGTCGGCTATCAAGAAAACCGGTCAAGAAGAAGTGGAAGACTATATTTACGCCAATTGGATTAAAGCATGAAGATAGTTGGTGTAATCCCAGCTCGATTCGCTTCCACGCGCTTTCCTGGAAAGCCGCTCGCACTTCTTCAAGGCCGTCCGATGATCCAATGGACCATTGAAGGCGCCAAGAAATCAAAACTTTTAACAGACCTGATTGTCGCGACAGATGATGATCTTATCAAAGCTGCAGCAGAAGCTGTGGGTGCGAAGGTCGTGATGACCGACAGCAGTCTGCCCTCAGGCAGTGACCGTATTCACGCCGCGATCAAAAATATTGATTGTGATGTGGTGGTGAATATCCAGGGTGATGAACCGTTGGTGACGGGTGAGTTGATTGACCGTCTGGCTCAAGTTTTCGTTGATGATTCTAAAATGGATATGGCGACTCTCGCTCATCCTATTTCTGAAGAAGAGCTGCAAAATCCTAATTCTGTAAAAGTCGTGATGAATATCAAGGATGAGGCTTTGTATTTTAGCCGCTTCCCCATGCCGTATTCTCGTATCAAGGCCAGCGAGCTTGAAGATTATTCTGGCTGCCTAAAACACATCGGCATGTATGCATATTCGAAAAAGTTTTTGCAGCAGTTCTGCGAAGCTCCTCAGGCGCTGATTGAAAAAGCAGAAAGTCTGGAGCAATTGCGCGCTTTGTATCTTGGAGCAAAGATCAAAGTCGTGCGTGTGAAAGAAGCAAGTATCGGGGTGGATACTCCCGAAGATCTTGAAAAATTGGATAAAGTTTTAAGTCAGAGGAAATAATGGCAAAAAAAGCAAAATCTACATCTGTGAAAGCAACTAAGAAGACTGTTGCGACCACAAAAGTTTCGACAGCAAAATCCACGAAAAAATCCCTGAAGCAAAAATTTATTTTTGTAACGGGCGGGGTGGTTTCATCCATCGGTAAAGGTCTGACGGCGGCAAGTCTGGGAGCTCTGTTAGAAGCTCGCGGGCACAAAGTCACAATCATGAAATTCGACCCGTACCTGAATGTCGACCCGGGTACAATGTCTCCGTTTCAACATGGGGAAGTATTTGTAACTGAAGATGGTGCGGAAACAGATTTGGATTTGGGGCACTATGAGCGATTTACATCTGCTGTGATGAATCGCTCAAACTCAGTTTCCACAGGGCAGATTTACGACACGGTGATCGCACGCGAACGTCGCGGTGATTATCTGGGTGGCACTGTGCAAGTGATTCCGCATATCACGGAAGAAATCAAAGCACGTATTTATGAAGCGGCTCAAGGCAGTGAATTAATCCTGGTTGAAATCGGCGGAACTGTCGGGGACATTGAATCTCAACCGTTCCTGGAAGCCATCCGTCAGATGCGTATCGATGTCGGAATGGAAAATTCTGTTTTGGTTCACGTGACTTACGTTCCGTACATCGCGGCCGCCGGCGAATTGAAATCAAAACCGACTCAGCACTCGGTGAAAGAGTTGCGCATGATCGGTTTGCAGCCGGATTTCCTGGTTTGTCGCAGTGAAAAACATATCGACGATAACCTTAAAGGCAAGATTGCCTTGTTCTGTTCCGTGCAACCAAATCATGTCGTGGCCGCTCAAGACAGCAAGTTCATTTACGAAGTTCCGTTGGCTTTGCACAAAGAGCAACTGGATGAATTGATTGTTGAGCGCTTGGGATTAAAACCGCAGCGTTTGAATCTTAAAGGCTGGCAGAATCTGGTCAACGTTTTGGCGAATCCAGATGTAACTGTTAAAATTGGCGTCGTTGGTAAGTACGTTGAGCTTAAAGAAGCTTATAAATCCCTGCATGAGTCTTTGGTGCATGGCGGGGTTGCTAACAAGGCTCGCGTGGAAATTATCTATGTCGATTCTGAAAAAGTGACAGATAAGACCGTTCATTCTCTTTTGGGTAAAGTCGACGGCATCCTGGTGCCAGGCGGATTTGGTACTCGCGGAGTGGAAGGAAAAATCACAGCGATTAAATATGCGCGTGAAAAACAAAAACCATTCTTTGGTATTTGCTTTGGAATGCAGCTCGCGGCGATCGAATTTGCTCGTAATGTGTGCGGTATCAAAGATGCTACCAGCCGCGAGTTCCATGCGGAAAATAAACGCAACGGCAACTTCGTGATCGATTCTATGGTTGAACAACGTGGTTTGGTTAATAAAGGCGGTACTATGCGCTTGGGTGCTTACCCATGTGCTATCACACCTAATACCAAGGCATCCCAAGTGTACAAAGCTACGCACATCACGGAACGTCACCGTCATCGCTTTGAGTTTAATAATAAGTTTAAAGCTTTATTTGAAAAGAACGGCATGGTCGCTTCGGGTATTTGTAAAGAGCGCGATCTGGTTGAAATTGTTGAACTTCCGGATCATCCTTGGTTTGTGGCGGTTCAGTACCATCCTGAATTCAAATCCAAGCCACTGGCACCGCATCCGTTGTTTGTTCATTTTGTTAAAGCTAGTTTGAAGAATAAATAGGACCAAATATGTCAAAATTGACTGAGCAAGCATTGAAGGTTTTAGAAGTCGAGGCGCAAGCCGTATTGGCTCTTAAACCGCGTATCGGTGCTGATTTCGAACAAGTCGTAAAATTGATTGTGGGCTGTAAAGGCAAACTGGTCGTGACGGGTATGGGTAAATCCGGTCAAATCGCCCGCAAATTGGCGAGTACGTTTTCCTCAACGGGAACGCCGGCTGTGTTTTTACATCCTGCTGAAGGTAATCACGGAGATCTGGGCATGGTCACAAATGACGACGTGATTATGGCGTTGTCCTACGGTGGCGAGTCCCCAGAGTTTTCAGGTGTATTGAGTTTCGTTGCCCGCAAAGGTATTCCTTTGATCGCCTTGACGGGTAAACCGTCCTCTTCATTGTCTAAAGCTGCCAAGTTCACTTTGGATGTTGCGGTTTCTGAAGAAGCCTGCCCATTGGGGTTGGCTCCAACAGCCAGCAGTACGGCGACATTAGCGATGGGTGATGCGGTTGCGATGTGTGTGATGGCGGAAAAAGGATTCAGCTCTGCTGACTTTGCCGAATTCCATCCGGGCGGCAGCCTGGGGTATCGTCTTTTGACTCGGGTGAAAGATGTAATGCATGCTGGGGAGGCTTTGCCGACAGTGGGACTGAATGCTCCGCTGAAAGAAGTCTTTGCTATCATGACTCACAAAGACGTGCGCGGTGCCGCTGGCATTGTCGATGATAAAGGTGATTTGGTCGGAGTTATTACGGATGGGCAGATTCGTCGTCGTCTGGATAAATCGAATGATCCTTTCACGGGGCAGGCAAAAGATTTGATGACCACGAATCCTCGTACGATTGATAAGAATGAACTCGCTGAAAAAGCCTTGTTTGTGATGGAGCAATTCCAGATCAATATGTTGTTTGTAATGGATAAAGAATCCCCTCAGCCATTGAAGCCGGTCGGTATCATCCACGTACAGGATTTGTTGAAAGCGCGTGTACGCTAATTAAACGGGGTTTCAGGCCGAAGCCCCGCTCCCATTTTTCCTTTGGTTTTCATTTAGGTCCATGTGAGGTGACTTTTTAAGAGGCGTCCAATACACCTCTGCTATAGTTATCTTAAGAGGCTTTTCTTGAACTTAAAAATTAGAGAATTACCCCCATTTGCTATCTCTCTTTTCCTGCACCTAGCGGTGTTTGCGGGGATGTCTATCGTTGCAATGAAGCCTCAAATTTTAGCGCCATTTGGATCTTATAAAAAGGGTGGCGCCGTTGTTGTGGAGTTCGATTCTTTTTCTTCGCCTGTTCAGTCAGTTCCAAGAATAGCCGCTCCGGTTTTGCACGATGCTGGCGATATCGCTGTCACTCAAAAGAAGAAAAAGGTCGAAGTGCAACCGCAACAAGCTGCTGAAACTGGCGGAGCGAAAACTTTGGGTCATGCAGATGGAAATCTGACTTCAGGCCCACTGGGTGAAGCCAATGGAAATCGTCTGGCTTCGGTTAAAGAGCGCTATTTGTATGAACTGCGAGTTCTTATTGAAGGGCGCAAAGTTTATCCGGTTACTTCGAAACGCCTGCGTGAAAGCGGCCGAGTATTGGTTGAGTTTACGGTTCAAAATGATGGCACTATCACTGCTGTAGAAATCAAGCAGGGCACGGCTTTCGATCGTTTGAATGAGGCTGCGAAAAGTTTGATTGCTGGCATTGGAAAGTACAAACCATTGCCGAGTGAATTTGCTCAGACTTCAGCAAAACTTGAAATTCCCATCGAATATTCTTTGCAGTAAATCTGCTCATCACTGTCCATTAACATTCACATTTGCATTGGTCCAGTTCGCGCAAAGGGAACATACTTTAGCGCAGGTTTGTTGTTACCTTTAACAAAATTCTGTCGGTAAAGAGATCATTCCAGACCTTCATCCAGTGGGACAAAGGTCTTGTATCGGGGTGCGACACTTGCTCCTCTTGTAATAATTTCCCACAATGATTTCGTGGCAGTAGAAATATCAAAACTTAAAAATATCAAGATGTTGGTGCTCGATGTCGACGGTGTCATGACCGACACAAGGATCTGGTTTGAAAACGGCGAGTGGCGCCGTTTTTATTCCATCCGCGATGGCGTTGGCATCAAACGTTTGACAGAAGCGGGTTATAAGATCGCCGTCATCACTGGCACAAAGGCAGAGGATGTGCGAGCTCGCGCAAAGTCCCTGGGTATTCATTATTTCTACGAAGGTGCTCTCGACAAAGAGCCTTCTTTCTTACAGCTGCAAAAAGAATCCGGCATCTCACCAAATGAGATGGCGTATGTGGGGGACGACATTTTCGATATCCCACTTTTGCAAGCAGTGTCCTTCGGAGCCACAGTTCCTGAAGCAGTTGATGAAGTGATTGAGATTGCAGATTACGTGACGAAGCGGCCCGGTGGTTGCGGAGCAGTACGTGAAGTTTGTGATTACATTTATAAATATGGGGCCTTTTCCTCAGGTAGGTAATTCATGCTAAAGAATGGTTTGAAAGCCTTGATCATCATTGGTGCAGCTTTGCTTCTGCATAAAACAGCTTTCGCAGCTGAGTTGGTCGAGTTGCCAGTAGAAGAACTGGCAAAAGAATCTGTACTCCCGATCTTTGATAAATCGGTGAGCGTTAAAAACCGTCGTGTTGTTACCGCGGGTCGCATCGATGCGAACTTGTTCTATGGTATGGCGCTGACAGAACCGATTTACGACGTCAGTAAATTCGGATTGTCCGCGTATTACAACTGGAATGAAGACCACGCCATAGGTTTCTTGTTCGCGAAAAACTCATCGGGCTTATCCACATATGCCAAGCAGTTATACACGGAATACGGTTTGGACTATAACTACGCACCAAAGCCGGAAATGACTTTGATGGCGGATTACAATCTAAAAGTATTCTATGGAAAGATGAGTTTAACCAAAGCCACTGTGATCAATACCCAATTGTTCGGAACGGCGGCGTTGGGAATGGTTAAGTTTGAAAACAAAGCTTATCCGGCGTTGGCACTTGGCCTGGGACAAAAATTCTATTTCACTTCTCAGTGGGCATTGAGATTCGATTTGAGACTTTATATGAATCAAGCGCCGATTCCATTCAATCCGGCTTTGAAGCCAAGCGTTCCTACAAAACCTTCAAAAGATTCATTTGAAGACAGACTCACTTACACTACAAACCTCGATGTTGGTTTGTCTTACTTGTTTTAAGCGAGGTTGAAAGATGTTGAACAAAAAACTTTTCGCATTCTTACTGATCTCCGCAATGCTGACTCCGGGTTTGTCAAAAGCTCAGGATATGGGTAGCGGTGATGATGTTGACAGCATTGAAACAGAAGTAAACCGCTCGGCTCCCAAAAGGCAGACAATCGAAAATTCAGCAGCAGCAAAAAACTATGCTGGTGATGATGAAAAGAATGTCACTGACTTTAAAGGCCTTGCGAATCTTGCGCCATTTCAAGAGATCTCGATCATTCAAAAAAGATTCATGCCTAAAACAGGCCGTTTCGAATTGTTTGGTGGCGGTACCATCGTAACGAATGACCCATTCTTTAATACAATGGGTGGAGTTCTTAAGGCTGGCTACTTCCTGACTGAATCTTGGGGTGTCGAGTTGAACTATTTTGGTTTGACGACAGCACAACGTGAATCGACTCGTGAACTAGAATCCAACAATGGTGTTTCGACTGAAAGCTTGGCATATCCGAAATCTTATATCGGTGCCGATCTTATGTGGTCGCCTATTTACGGTAAAATGACTTGGTTCAATAATCGTATCATTCCTTTCGACCTGTATTTCTCGGGTGGTTACGGGATGACTGAAACATCCACAGGTGAAAGTTCTGGAACGATCCACGTGGCTGCTGGACAAATCTTTTCTTTGACGAAGTCCGTGGCATTCCGTTGGGACTTCAGCTGGAATTTCTATAATGCCAACGTAACCATCAAAGAAAAAGATGGAAGTGGCAATGTTATTGGATCCCACAAGTCTAATAACAGCTTTAACAACTTGTTCTTAACTGTAGGCGTGAGCTGGTTCTTTCCGGAGGCAACATACCGATGAGAAAACTACTATTACTCTTGATCGCAACAAGTATGGTTACGCCAGCCGTATCAGAGGCGCAGACGAAAAAAGCTGCTCCTGCAAAACGTGCGGCTCAAGCTCCAACGCAACAGCGTAGAGCGGTGGCGCCACCGAATGCTAAACAGCAATTGTCTAAAGCTTTGCAAATGGCTCAAAACGGTCAGTATGCAGCAGCAGCCAACAATCTGTTCACTTTGGCAAGAAAGCCGGAGTTGGCAGCGGAACGTCCGCAGATTAAATACATCCTGGGTACAATGTTGATGCAGTTGAAACTTTATCAAACTGCAGCTTTCCAATTCGTGGATGTCATTCGTTCCGGTAATCCACGCTACTCTAAACCAGCAATCGAAAAACTGGCGATCGTGGCCGATGGATTGGGCGATGATACGATTATGAACTACGCGATCTCTCGCGTGGACTTGAATTCTATCCCGGCAAGTCAGAAAGACATGGTTTACTACCGCCTAGGTGAAATCCAACGTCGTAATAGAGAGTATCCAAAAGCGATCGATATGTTCAGTCGTGTGGGTGCGAACAGCTCTTACTACTTCCAGGCGTTGTACAATCGTGGTTTGTCAGAACTTGAATCCAATGAAGTGCCGGCGGCCATCACTGTTTTCCAAAACATGATTGATGCGCGTGCGGCAGCTCCGGTGACTGATACGAATAAAGTTCAAGCGCAATTGGCTTTGGCCCGTGCTTACTATCAAAAGAAAGACTGGGATGCAGCTATCGAAGCATATTCTCAGGTCCCTCGTGATACTTTGGCATGGCATGATGCAATCTTTGAACAGTCATGGGCAATGCTTCGTGCGGCTCGTTTCCGTTCAGCTATGAGTAACTTCCAAACTCTCCACTCGGCATATTATGAAGACTTTTATATGCCGGAGAGTTTACTTTTGCGCTCGATCGTATACCTCTATATCTGTAAGTACGACGAGATGGAAAAGGTCTTGAACTTGTTCGAGACGACTTATGGTCCGGTGCGTGCGAAAATTGGTAACTTCATCAAGAGCACGAACGACAACACGTACTACTATCAGGAGCTTGAGAAAGCTAAAATCATCAAGACGACTGATAAGTCTGCGAATCTTCACCTTCCGTACATTGTTCTTCGTAATATCATGGATCAGGGTGACGTGAAACGTGCGATGAACTATCTGGCTCGTTTGAACCAGGAAAAATCTCGCGTGGAAGGCAGTCCGACATTCCGTGCATCTGCTTTGGGTCAGTACTCTTTAAAGATCCTGGCAAATCGTTCGAAAAATACCAAGCTGGCAATCGGCGACATGATGAAAGTGCATTTGTTGAACATGCGCACAGAGCTTCATGATCTATACGAACAAGCGGGTTTCATCCGTTACGAAATGATCAACGGAAGAAAAGAAACTGTTAAAAAGAAAATCGCTGGTAAAGATCTTGGCGAGCAAATTGACGATAACGTGAACCGTAAGTTCTATATCGAAAATGGCTTCCAATACTATCCGTTCCAAGGTGAGTTCTGGTTGGATGAAATCGGTAACTATCACTATCTGGGCAAACAAAGTTGCGAGTAGGAACTATGAAATTTAATAGGCACAAGCTTCTTGTTACAAGTTTAGTCACGACACTGGTTACAGGTTCTGTCGCGCCAGTGTATGCAGCTCCTCCTAAAAAGGGAAAAGCGAAACCTGCGGCGGCTCCGGCGGCTGCGCCTTCTCGTGCAAGAACTGTCGGTGAGTTGTTAGCTCAAGCTGACCGTGAAAATGCCAAGGTTAAAAAAGATTCCACGGCACTTCCGACTGCCAACATGGGATTCGCAACCCAGGGCAATCAAGTTAATCTTTCGGCTGTAAAGCCGCCACGTTCGTCCGAAATCATGCAGTCTCGCGCGAAAAGTGGTGATCAAAAAGCTCAGTATGAAAAACTTTTGGACCAACAGATTCAAGAGCTTTACAAACTGACTCAACGATTCAAAACCAGCCCTAACCGCGGTGAATTGTGGCTGCGTTTGGCAGAGCTGTACGTTGAAAAATCCAGCATCGTAGACTCCCGCAAACAGGATGAGTACGATGCGAAACTTCGCGCCTTCCAGGAAAAGAAAACCAACCGTAAGCCGGTTTTGGAGTTGGAAGAAGCCCGCGATTACAATCGTAAAGCCGTACAATTATATGAATGGTTCCAACGTGACTTCCCTAAAGATCAAAAAATGCCTCAGGCATTGTTCTTCCTAGGGTATAACTATTTTGAGTTGGGCGACGTTAAAAAAGGTGCCCAGTTCTATGAAGACCTAACGAAACGCTATCCAAATTCCACGTATGTGGGTGAAGCGCATTTCGCTTTGGGCGAATATTACTTTGAAAATGAAAAATGGGCTGATGCTTACAGAGAATACACATTCTTAATTAAGCAAAAGAAACACCGTTTGCATACATTCGCCATGTACAAAGGCGGTTGGTGTTTGTTCCGTTTGGGCAAAGTCCAACAAGGCCTTGCCTATCTTGAATACATCATTAAAAGCAGCCGTCAGGAAGAAGCCGAACAAGTTGCCGGTAAAGCGGTTAACCGCACTCGTCTAGAAGGCGAAGCAATGCGTGACTTGGTTGTGTTTTATGCTGAGGGTGGTGACCCTGCTAACGCTGCAAACTATTTCGATGGTTTGATTGGCCAAGGCAGCGATCAGTATCTTGAAAAGCTGGCTTATCAGTATCAAGCTCGTGGTAATAAGGATGCATCTCGTGAGATCTTTAAACTCCTGATCGCACGTAACCCGACATCGCCTAAATCGTTCGAGTTCCAGTACCAAATCGTACAGAACTTCTTTTATGCGAAGAACACATCTCGCTTTAAAGACGAACTTTATGGCTGGGTGAAAGACTACGGTAAAGGCAGCGACTGGTTTGCGGCTAATAATAAAAACAAAGAGCTGATGGACAGTTCATATAAATTGCGCGAAACAACTTTGCGTAACTATATCTTGCAACAGCATCAGACGGCTCAAAACTCTCGTGCGCAGTTCTCTCAAACCCAAGCCAACGAAGGTTATAAACTTTATTTGGCTGAGTTCGGTGATTCTCCGGTTATTGGCGATATGCACTTCTACTACGGGGAGTTGCTATACGATATGCAACGCTACGATGAAGCGTTCGTGCAATACCAATGGGTTGCTGAGAAAGCTCCGACAAGCAAGTTTTATCCAAAAGCAGCACAGAACTTGATCTTGGCAGTTGAGAAAACGATTCCGACAGACGCAGAGATGCAAAAACGTGTCGGAAACTCTTTGGATCCGATCCCATTGGATCCAAAAGTGGATCGCTTTATCAAAGCAGGCACTTGGTACGTCAGCAAATTCCCGCAATCTGAAAAGACTCCGGAAATTAAATTCCGTATCGGTCGCTTGTATTACCAATCGAATCATTTCGATGAAGCAGTTAAAGTGTTCCGCGATATCGTTAAGAACAATCCTAAATCCAAGTACTCTGAGTACTCAGCGAACTTGATCCTGGATATTTACAACTTGAAGAAAGACTATGCGGGTCTGGAGAAAGTCGGAGCAGAAATGTTATCCGTACCTTCAATCGCAGCTTCTCCGGTGGGTAAGGACATCCGCGGTATCATGGAAAAGGCTTCGTTCAAAAAAGGTCAGGATCTGGAAGGTCAAAAGCGTTTTGCCGAATCCGCTCAAGCTTACGAGGCTTTCGCGAAGGCAAATCCGACTTCCAACTTGGCGACGACAGCGATGTACAACGCGGGTATCAACTATGAGCGCGCCGGACAAAATGGTTTGGCCATCGCGGCTTATAAAGGTGTATTGGCATCGAAAGATCCAGAAGCTGAAAAGTTGAGACCTAAGGTTCGTCGCTTCTTGGCAAAACAGTATCAAGATTCCGCGCAGTTTGAGGAAGCAGCAAGACTGTACAAGCAACTTGCACAGGAAGCTCCCAAAGATCCTCTTTCTCCGAACTTGATGTTTAATGCCGCAGTTCTTTATGAAGCTTTAGGACGTGGGGATGAAGCGATTCGTGCTTACACTGAATTTACAAAAATGAACAAGAAACGCAGCGAGAACGTGGAAGTTCTGTATAGCATCGCGACGATCCACCGTAAGGCAGATCAAAAGGGTGCGGCAATCCGTAACTACATGGAATATGTAGAAACGGGTGGTCGTGATCAGGAAAAAGTCGTGGAAAGTGCTTACTGGGTTTATGAATTGTCCAAAGAAGTGGGCGCGATCACACGCTCCAAAGAATGGGCTGGCAAAACATTGGCGATTCAAAGAAGATTTGCGCCAAACAAAAAGGGCCCAGGTGCTTCTTACGCTGCTAAGCTAAAATTTGCGGATGCTTTGATGACTTTCAAAGAAATGCGCGCAGTTACGTTCCCGAACAATCCGGCAAGACAAAAAGCGGCGGCTGATAAAAAGATCGGCTTGTTGACAAAGCTTTCTGGTGAATTGGTTGACGTGATCAAGTACGACAGTGCTGAAGAAGTAGTAAGTTCTCTGGCGTTGTTGGGCGATGCGAATTCGAATATGGCTCAAACGATCATCAATGCTCCACTTCCAGCAGGTCTGAATGCAGAAGAGACAAAACAGTACAAAGCGGGTGTTGAACAGTTTGCGGCTCCGTTTAACGGCAAAGCCAAAGACAGTTATAAAGCCTGCGTGGATCGTGCGTGGGAACTTGAAGCCTACAACGACGCCTACCGCGCGGCTTTGGATTATATGAGCAAAGTAGATCCAGTGAACTACTATAACGGTGGTGAAGTTGGCTCTGAACTTCGTCTGGTGAATTGGATGGGTCAATAATGAAAAAGTATCTATTGTTAACAGTCCTTTTTATTGCTGCTTGTTCTTCTGCTCCGACAGCGAATCAAAGCTCTGAAGATTCTATGGGGATGGAGGGCGTTTCTGATGCTCCAACTCCGGCTCACGAAGATGAAGCACCAAAGGCCGCGAAACATGACGAGCCGGAAGTTAAACCGGCTCCAGTGGCATCGTCTCAATATTCGAACCTGAATAATGCCATTAAGACACAAAATGACGAAGGTATCTATCGTGCGGCGACGGATATCCTGGCGCAAAATGGAAGTGATGCAAGGGCCTTGAATGCGCTGGCGATGTACCACTTCAAAAAAGGCCGTTTTGATTTGTCCCGTTACCTTTTAAGCAAGGCAATTGGAGCAAATGCGAACATGTCCGAACTCTATTCAAATCTTGGAGTCGTTCAATTGGCCCAAAATGAGAGACGTGAAGCGATCAAATCATTCAAGAAGGCATTGTCAGTCAATGGTCTTGATCCAGTTGCATCCGCAAACGTTGGCTCGATTTATGTTCAGGAAAAAGACTATAAAAAAGGTTTGTTGGCGCTTGAGGTTGCTTATAGCAAAGGCGTGCGTGATCCGCGCGTGTTGAACAATTATGCAGTCGCCTTAACTGCTACGGGAAGTTACGACAAAGCCGCCGACCTATACAAGAAAGTCGTCAAAGACGACAGCAACAACCGCGAGGCAATGCTGAACTATGCTATTCTTCTGGTTGATAAAATGGAAAAATATAAAGACGGGCTCGAAGTTATAAGCAGACTAAAGTTTGTAGGTGGGCCAACAGGGTCGAGTAATCGAATAAATGCTTTGGAGAACAAGGCCAAAGCAGGTTTAAAATAAGTGAATCCTCGAGGGAGTAGCATCATGTTGCAAGTTTTAAAATACATATCATTGCTCGGACTTATTTCCTTGGCTTGTAGTTTTGCAAATGCGCAAGAAGCTGCCAAAAAAGAGCGTAAAGCAACGCTTAACTTCGAAGATGAATTGGTTGAAGGGGGCACTCAGAAGCCTGAGTTGTCGTATCTCTTCCAAAAGAAGAATTTCAATTATAAACGATTGATCAAACTTAGAGAGAATTTCATCCCTGAGATGAGAAAATCAGCAGAAGACATCCAGCGAGTTCGAGGTAGTAATTGAGATCGCCGTTAATATTCAGAATCTTTAAAGATAACCAACTTGTTGGAGTGAAACAGTTCGATCAAGATCAGATCGTAATTGGTCACTCTGAAGAAGTTCACGTCGACCTTGATGGTGATGGAGTATCGCCAATTCACTGTCTTTTAGAAAGACGGGACGCTGGCTATTACATCTGTGACTTGGGTTCTTCAACAGGCACATTCAAAAACGGCCAGGCTGTTCTGGATGAAAGCATCGCTTCTGGTGATGAAGTGACTGTAGGTCCATTTAAAATCGTGTTTTTCTTGGGCGTGCCGAAACCTAAAGGTCCTCCTCCGGGTGAAGAGAAATTGGAAGATGCAGCAGTTGCTGTGCCTCCGGTAGCTCCTCCAGCAGCAGCACCAGTTGCGCCACCGCCGCCAGTTCAGGACGTAACTTTGACTTCGATTCCAGCAGCAGCGGCGCCAACGCCTCCTCCTGCGGAACCTGTTGTGCAAAAAGCAGAGCCGGTTGCTCCGCCACCGCCAGCAGCAGACAAGAAAGAGGAAGTAAAAGTATCGATTCCAACGGAAGTCCCTAAGATCGATGAAAAAGCTCCTCCGGTTGCTGCGGTTGTGACTCCTGTCGTAGCGGCTCCAGTGGCAGCGACACCTGCTGCGACGACACCTGCGGCAGCGCCGACTCGTCCAGAGATTCGTGCTGGCAAAGTTTCATTTAAAAAGGAAAAGAAAGTTAAGACTTTCGCTCCTGCAAGTGAAATTCAAGATTTGAAAACATATCTGAAGCCTGGAAAAGGTCCGACTGTTCAAGTGATCGTTGCGTGGAAAGAACGCATCCTGAACACGTACAATTTCAAAGGCAATCAATCCGTTCATGTGAACCTGGGTGAAGACAAGCCAAACAGCATCGCTCTTCCAGAAGGAATCATGCCAAGAGGCTTCCAAATTCTGGATATGGCTGGCGGCTTGAAAGTAAACACTGCTGCTGACATGAAGATTGAAATGGTCGGCGCCACAGGTTTGGTGTCTATCGAAGATCTTGAGAAAAACGGTCGCGCGCAAAGAGCGGGTGGCGGTTATTCTGTACGTGTTGATCAAAATGAAATGCTTTGCCTGGCTTTACCTGGTGGCAACATTCATTTGTACGTTCGTTTCGTTCCGCAAGCTCCAGTTGTACCAATTACTTCTGTGATGCTTTCAGGTTCTGAATTGACGGGCTTGGTGATGTCTTTGGTGATCGTGGGTTTGCTTGCATTGTACATCTCTGCAACAACTCCAGACTGGCAGGAAAACAAGCAGGAAGAGGTTCAGCGTATTGCGCAGGTTATCTTTGATAAGAAACCAACACCTCCGCCAGCTCCAACGCCGAAACCACCAGAGCCATCTCCCACTCCGGTACAGCAGCCTACTCCGACACCAACTCCTAAGAAAGTTGTCGTGAACGATAAGGACAAAGCAGCTCAAGAGAAAAAACCTGAGAACAAACCTCAGCTTTCTCAAAAAGCTTCCACTGCCGCTAAAGCAAGTGAAGTGGCTCCTAAGGAAACCAAAGACAAGAGAAAGACTTTCACATCAACTCGTCAAGGTGGCGCAGTTAAGATGGGTGAGACTGCCAGTGCGAACGCGCAGTCAAAAAACAAAGACCTTTCTAAAGTCGGATTGTTTGGTGCTTTCGGTGGTGGCGGTAATAGAAAGAATCTTGACCAGGCATATTCTGGTCAGGGCGAAGTTTTGGGTATGGCCGACAAAGCGACGGGAACTTCTGGTTTCAATGAAAACAGAGCCGGTGATGATTTAGGTTCAAAATTCAAAGACTCAGGTGCGGGCGGTAAAGGTACAGCGACACAAGGTATCGCGGGTATCGGAACCAAAGGTCGTGGGTCAGGCCAATCCGCTTACGGTGCTTCTGAAGGTTTCGGTTCGAAATCTCAGGTCGCAATCGAAGGTGGTGGTATGGAAGAATCTTTCGACGGGACTATCGACAAAGAAGCTATTCGTCGTGTGATCCGTGCGAAACTTCATGAGGTTAAGAGCTGTTACGAAAGAGCTTTGAACACGAAAGCCAAAGGCACTCGTCTAGAGGGTAAAGTTATCCTCGGGTGGGAAATCGTGGCGCAAGGTCAGGCTCGCAATGTGAAAGTGAAGAGTTCGACACTTGGAGATAAAGGTGTTGAAAACTGTATCAGAGATCGTTTGGCAAGTTGGACATTCCCGGAACCTCCAGCAGGTCTCGTGGCAGTGATCGAAGCTTATCCATTCGTTCTGAACCAACAATAGATTTTAAAGTTTAAAAAAATTAATAAAGTTACTCTACAGGAGGAGTTTCCGTGAACCCAACAGACGCAGCAGCAGCAGCAACCCAGGCAGCAACTCAAGCAGCAGTGCAAGTTGCAACGACAGATAACATGAATTTCCTACAACGCGCATTCTCTGAGGGCGGTATCGTGATGTACATCATCGCGGCGATCGCAATCATGTCGATTATCGTGATCGTAGACAGAATCATGAAACTTAAAAATTTGAATGTGGACAAAAAGGAATTCACAGATCAAATCTTCCGCATGGTTGTAGCTGGTGATCTTCGCCAAGCTATTTCTTATTGCGATGCTCGCCCAGCAGCTTTGACGAACACAGTTAAAGCCGGTCTTGTGCAAGCAATGAACAAACGCCCGGATGAAGAAATTCAAGTGGCGATGGATGCGGCAGTTATGAGAGAGATGCCAAAAGTTGAAGGTTGGGTTTCCTTCCTTGCAGTTTTCGGTAACATCGCGGTACTTGCGGGTCTACTTGGTACGATCATCGGTATGATCGGTTCCTTCCGTGCAGTTGCGGTGGCGGATCCAGCGACTAAATCTATCGAACTTTCAAAAGGTATCTCGCATGCCTTGAATTGTACGGCGTTCGGTCTTTTGGTTTCTATCGTTTGTATCGTGGCTTACGGTTTGTTCCAACATCGTATCCAAAAAACAGAGAACGAAGTTGTTGAGACAAGCATGAGTCTTTTGAATCTGGTTGTAGCTAACAGAGAAAAGATCAGAGATTAATTACTTACGGTAAAGTTAGAGGTTTAGCATGGCTCACATAGAAGAGAGTGGCAAAGGCGGCAGGGCGAAGAATATCGAGTTGAATCTCGTTCCTGTCATCGACTTGATGAGCGTACTTATTACGTTCCTCCTGATCAGTGCCGTTTGGACTCAGATCTCTATGATTCAAATTGGAAGTTCCTTGTACGGTAAGAAATCCGACACTCAGCCAAGTCCGACTCCTCCTCCGAATGCGGATGTGGTGTTGAAGGTGGATGTGAAGCCTGTTGGTTATGTTTTAACTGTTGGGAAACAAGTCATCAGTCTTCCAATGCAAGGCGGACAATTTGACGATGCGGGCCTCATTGCACAACTTCAAAGAGTTAAACAAATCTATCCCGAAAAAGTGGATGCAATCCTGACGATGGCTGATGAATTGCCATACGACCAATTGATCAAGGCGATGGATAATTGCCTGATCTCAGGATTTAGCGCGATTTCAGTCGCAACAGGAGCGCCTCAATAATGGCAATCTTTAGACCGGGCGAGAGACATCGCTATCATAATATTTTGAGTAAGAAAAAAGGGAAACGTGGCGTGACGGCAGTTCTGTCTTTGACAGCGATGGTCGACATGTTTACGGTTCTGGTTATCTTCCTTCTTCAAAACTACAATACAACAGGGGACATCCTGTATATGCCAAAAGAAGTAACTCTTCCAAAGGCATCCAGTGTTAAAGAGCTGAAGCCAGCCCACGTTGTGACGATTTCCAATAAAGAAATCGTTCTTGATAAAGATACTGTGGCTACTTTTGAGGAAATCCAGGCGGCCGGTCCGGATGATTGGAATATTCCAAAACTGAAAGAGCAGCTGACTTTGGCTTTGGCAAAAAGCAAATCGGATTACGAAGCAAAACTGCAAAACAGAATCAAAAATGCTGTTGATCAAACAAAAGGTCAAACAACTGATGATGCTAATGCGTGGAGCAAAGTAACGATTCAGGCCGATAAAGGTATCGATTTCCTTACCGTGAAGAAGGTTATGTTCACTGTGACGGAAGCAGGTGCCGGCGAAATCAATTTCGCGGTGACCAAAAACTCTAACCAGTCGACTTCTACCCAATAGTTTGGGTAGAATCGGTCCATGTCTAAGTTCAAGAACCTCATCTTTGCAGTACTTCTAGTTTTATTGTTCGTTGAGGTTCTTATTGTCTTTCCCAAAAAACTTGAACATGACGATGACGCTAAAGTTCAAGCTCGCATAGAACTCCAAGAAAAAAGAAAAAAAGAGCTCGAAGAACAGGGTAAAGACCCTAAAGAGAAACAGTCCACTGCTGAGCAAAAGATGGGCGGTGTTCATTTGGTGGAAAGCCAAAAGGGGCAACGTGACTGGGAATTATTCTCTGAGTCTGCTGAAGGCAGTCAGGGCAGCGGCAACTGGAAACTTAAGAAAGTCCGCGTATTTTTCTATAACAAAGAAAAAGTTGAGTTCACAGCGACAGGTGACGAGGGCACGATCGATTCAAATTCGAAAGACCTCAATATCAAAGGTAATGTCGTGACCCGCTCTGAAAACGGTTATGTCTTCAAGACACCCGGCATTTCCTATTCCGCAGTGAAACGACTGATTGAAAGCCCTGAAGATGTCTACATGGAAGGTCCCCGCGATAAAACGGGGGCGGGAATGGTCCTTAAGGGACGTTCGATGCAAGTTCTCGTGGATCAGTCTAAAATGTTGATTAAAGAAAAAGTGACGGCGACCAAACCAATGAATGACGGCAAGCGTTTTGAAGTGGTTGCTGATGGTGCTGAATTTAGCGGTAAGAGTAATTTGGCAAGATTTTTGGGCTCTGTACGTATGAATTATGATGGCATGCGCCTCGAGGGTCCCGAGGCAAGTTTCCTATATGATAAAGGCGCCAACCTGTTAAGTTCCATCAGTGTTCTGGGTGGTGTGAAAGTCAGTGACGCAGATAAATTTGCGACGGCAGATGTGGTCAACCTGGACCTTCTTGCCAATAAGTATGTTTTCAAAGGGAAACCGAAGGTCATTCAAAACAATGACGAGCTGAGTGGTGAGGAAATCATCTTTCTTGAAGGCGGAAAAAAGGTTAAGGTTGAAAGAGTACGTGCCAAGATGGAGAACAAAGAAAAATGAGCATCCTGACCATCAAAGAAATTTCCAAGAGTTTCAAAAAGCGTAAAGTCGTTGATGGTGCTTCATTCTCCGTCGAATCCGGCCAAGTCGTGGGACTATTAGGACCCAATGGTGCGGGTAAAACGACATCATTCTATATGGTGGTGGGAATCGTTCAGCCTGATAAAGGCACCATCCATTTGGATGAAGATGATATCACTAAAGAGCCGATGTATAAGCGTGCTCGCGTGGGACTAAGCTATTTGGCTCAGGAACCCAGTATATTTCGTAAACTCACAGTGGCCGAGAACATCACCGTGGCCTTGGAGGCGCACGGCTTCAGCGGCGCCCAAAGAGCTGAGCGCCTGGAATTGTTGATTTCTGAACTTCGCGTGGGTCATATCCGCGACAGTTATGGTTACGCTTTATCAGGTGGTGAGCGCCGCCGTGTGGAAATTGCCCGTGCACTAGCGGGTGAACCCAAGTTTCTTCTGCTGGACGAACCCTTTGCAGGGATTGACCCGATTGCGGTCGGTGACATCCAGAATATCATCCGCGAACTTAAGGCCAAAGGTATAGGAGTTCTCATTACGGATCATAACGTTCGTGAGACTTTGGGCATTTGCGATTATGCTTATATACTGAAGGACGGGGCGATTCAGGTTAGCGGAAGTGCTGACGAAATCACGAATTCTGAATTGGCTCGTAAATTCTATCTCGGTGAAAATTTTAGGTTGTAACGCTAGTGCGTTTTTAGAAAGGTAAACAATGGCTCTTCGACAGACCATGAACCTGAGTCAATCTCTGGTCATTACTCCACAACTGCAACAAGCTATTAAACTGTTGCAGATGTCGCGTATGGAACTGGAGTCGGCGGTTCGTTCAGAGCTGGAAGAAAACCCGATTCTAGAAGAAGCAGAACAGCTTAAAGAGGAAGATCTACAGCGCACTAAAGAAGCCGCGGACGAAGTTGCCGGTGAAGGCTCTGTGGAGTCCACCAACGATCAAATTTCTCAAGACCCACAAAAACAAGATGAGTTTGAGTGGGAATCTTATATAGAGCAAAACCAAAAACCTCCTCAGTCCGGCATGTCTGGTTCTGAAGAGATCATGAACTATGAAAACGTCATCACCGCGTCTCAGACGTTGCACGATCATCTCTACTGGCAAGTTAAGATGAACGGCTTTTCTGAAGAGGAAGAGCGCGCAGCAGATGCGATTATCGGCGCGATCGATGATGATGGTTATTTCAAAGTTCCTATTGAGCAAATCGCAGAAGAAGAAAAGATCGATAAGGATCTTTTGGAAGACACTCTGACTTTGATTCACGAATTCGATCCCCCAGGTGTGGGTGCGCGTGATTTGAAAGAGTGCCTGTTGATCCAAGCCAAACACTTGGAAGAAGACACTCACGATTTGGTCAACCTGATCAATAATCACTTAAAAGATCTGGAAAAGAAAAATTACGAGGCCATTGCGAAAGCTTTGGGTCGTGATATCGAAGATGTTGTCGACATGTGTAAGATCATCTATGCGATGGATCCTAAACCAGGTCGCGCTTTCGTTGCCAGTGACACTCATTACGTCACTCCAGACGTTTACGTTTACAAAGTCGGCGATGATTACGTGGTGTCTTTGAATGAAGACGGTTTGCCACGTTTGAAGATTTCAAACTTTTATAAAAACATGCTGAAAACGGGCAAAACAACAGGCGACAAAACTCAGGATTATATCCAGGAAAAATTGCGCTCTGCTGTTTGGTTGATCAAGTCTATTCACCAAAGACAAAGAACAATCTATAAAGTGGCGGAGTCGATCGTAAAGCATCAACGAGACTTCTTTGAAAAAGGTTCTGAGCATTTGAAACCGATGGTTTTGCGCGATATCGCAAATGACATCGGCATGCATGAATCCACGGTCAGCCGTGTGACGACGTCCAAGTACGTTCACACTCCGCAAGGTATCTATGAGTTGAAATACTTCTTCAATTCAGGGATCAGTTCAAGCGACGGTGACTCTTTGGCAAGTGAATCAGTCAAAGTGAAAATCAAAGACTTGGTTTCCAAAGAAGATCCTAAGAACCCGCTGTCCGACCAAAAGATCGTGGATATGTTAAAGGTCGACGGAATCCAAATCGCACGAAGAACGGTCGCAAAATATCGCGACGTACTCAAAATTCTTCCGTCTTCGCAAAGGAAGAAGTACTTCTAGCGACCCGGCACAGCCGTATAATACAGCACCAAAACTCTTAGACAGGTCCTCGCTCTTTATTGTGCGGGGACTTCGTGTTTTTGGGGTGGGTCGATGTTTATTTGCCTTGGTTAAGCTTTTCAGAATTTACTGTGGAACTCGGTTTTGGTGCTGTATTATACGGCTGTGCCTGGTGGGCAGTGTATTTTCTTTGTTTGAAGGAAGAATTTTTCGTTGAGATTTAGACCTGGGTTGTTTAATTTGGCTCCGGTTTAGAGGGAGAAGTGATGGATTTAAAAAAGCTGATTCGAGATGTTCCTGATTTTCCTAAAGAAGGTATTCTTTTTCGGGATATGTCTCCGCTTTTGCAGAATCCGGATGCTTTGAGCTTTGTTTCTAAGAATTTGGTTTCTGGTGTGGATCTTTCTAAGGTTCAATATTTTGCTGGGATTGAGTCGCGTGGGTTTATTTTGGCGTCGCATATGGCGGCTGTTCACGGAAAAGGCTTTTTGCCGATTCGTAAAGCTGGCAAACTGCCTCCTCCTACGAAAAGAATTTCGTATGCACTTGAATATGGTACGGCGGAAATCGAGCTACCGGTTGGTGGTGGAAATATCATGATTGTGGACGATGTTTTGGCGACGGGCGGGACATTGCAGGCGGCTATTGATTTAAGCTCACTGGCTGGATATACAGTGCAGGCCGTGGCGGTTTTGGTGAATTTAACCTTCCTGAATCAAATGAAATTTAACGGTAAAGAGGTCTACTCCCTTGTTCAATATTAAAGACGTTGCAGTATTGATGGCTCTTCCCCATGAATCTCAGAATGTTTTCGAAAGCGAAAATATTTCCGTTCACTATACCGGTATAGGTAAAGTAAATGCCGCTCTGACGGCCATGGATGTGATTCACAAAACCAAATGTAAAGTGATCATCAATCTGGGCACGGCGGGGAGTTCTAAATTTAAAACTCACGAACTGATTGAAGTGTCCTCGTTCGTTCAAAGAGATATGGATATCACGCCGTTGGGCTTCAAAGTGGGGGAGACTCCCTTTGATCCGATTCCGGGCTCTATTGATTTGATTCCTTATTTCAGTGAGCTCCCTCATGGGGTTTGCAGCACGGGCGATAACTTTGAAACAGGCACGCCCAAGCTTCCTTGTGATCTTGTGGACATGGAAGGATATGCGATCGCTAAAGTCTGTCGCAAAATGGGCGTGCAATTGATCTCGCTTAAATACGTCACCGATGGGGCGGATCATAATGCGCACAATGATTGGGCCGCCAATCTCCTCCCGGGTGCGAAGAAATTATTGCTTTTTTATAAGAGAATGGTCGCTTCTGACGACAATGCTCCAGCTTAATCCGTGAAAATTTGTTTTCTCAAAATGAGAATTTAAATTAACCGCAAATTATTCTCTCCGGTTCTCATTATAGAGCTCATCTTTGGTCCAGCCGACCCGATAAGCTTAATGCAGCACGAGTGCTGGGGACCCACAGAAACTAAGGCCTTGAAAGGGGCTGGAGGAGAGAATAATGAAATTGAACACAACCTTTAAGCATCTTGATCACTCCGATTCACTTGTTGAGTATACGGAACAGCGTATGGAAGAAATCGGACAGTTTCTGCTTAGGGATGGGTACGGGGCCGTTTATTTTAGTAAAACCAAGAACGAATTCTGTGTGGAGATCTCGGTAAACACCCGAGAAAAATATTTTAAAGCGTCGTCATTTAGTGTGGACGTATATGCCGCCGTGGACTCGTGCGTGGAAAAGCTTGAAAAGCAATTCCTGAAAACCGCTAAGATGTTCAAGGACCATAAAAAACCTGAGCTTTCCAAGGAAGGCCGTCTGAATCAGATGCTGCGCGTGCGTAAAGCCGCTTAAGTCATTTTCTTTACATGAATAACTTCAACAAAAGGTGGTTTGAAACCACCTTTTGTTGTTTAATGACCTCATGAAAATGCCTGAGGTGAGTCCTTTAATTGGTAACTGGTTGTTTTCCTCGGTGGTTGAGGATGATGCTCTGACGAGATCTTACAAGTATCGTCTTTTGGTTATCATCACGGTTCTTACGGGAATGCTAATGTGGATGTATAGCTTCTTAGCTATCTTCCTGGTTACAAGCAAAGACCTCGCTATCATCGGCTTTGTCTGCTCCGCCATACATGCATTGTGTCCTGTCCTTTATAAGACCACACGTTCGATGGTTTTTTCTGTTTACACCATGGTCACGGCGGGAATGGTCTTCCAATTTGCTTTCTCTTTTTACACGGGTGGATTTTATTCGCCGACCTTGATTTGGTTTGCGGTGTTGCCAATGATCGTGGGCATTTTGACCAATAAAACCCATGCTCTGGCGTGGATCTTTATTTGTGTCGTGGATTTCATGATGATGTTCTTTTTGCAGACGAGTCGTCTGGTTCCAGCAAGTCAGCTAACGGCCGACGGCCGAGTTGTCGCTCAGTTCATGGTGGGCCTGGGGTTGATCGGTTTGGTTGGTGGTTTTACTTTGTTCTTCATTGAACTCGGTTATTTTTATCACAATAAAATCTCGGCTAAAAACATGCAGATTCGTCAGTTGTTTCGCGCGATCACTCACGATATTTTGAATCCTTTGGCTTCCGTCGACTTTACCCAAAGTCGCGTGATCAAGCGGTATCCGGATTTGGAAGCCGAGTTGAATCACTCAAGAAAAGTGATCGCGAATATTCGTCAGACCGTGGAAAATGCGCGCTATTTTGATGCGGCGGATTCGGGCCGTGTGGTTTTAAATATTCTTCCGGTTTCAGTTGGAAATCTTTTAGATTCGGTGGGGGCCTTGTTCGACGAGCGTTTGCGGGAAAAAAATCTGATCCTTGAAGTGGATCCTGAGATTCGCAATGTTCATGTGTTGGGTGATGAAATCAGTTTAAGAACACAGGTCGTGAATAACGCCATTTCTAACGCGATCAAGTTTAGTCCGCCAGGCGCCAAGATCGAAGTCAGCGGTGTTTCCCATGGCAGTGAGTTTGAACTTATCATTCGTGATCACGGGGTGGGAATTCCGCCTGAACGGATTCTGCAATGGGAGAGTGTTGGGGGCTTGGCGTCCACATTAGGTACATGGGGTGAAAAGGGCACAGGATTTGGACTTTTACTCATGAAGCACTATCTCGATAAGGCACACGGGCGTCTTCAAGTTCACAGCGTCTGCAGTCATATCGATCCTAAGAACAAAGGGACGCGTATTAGCCTTTTCCTTAAGAAGGCTCCGGCAATCAGTTGACCCCCAAATACGAGTTTGATAGGTTGCGAATCTGACTTAAAATGTTGTCAAACAAACCTAGTTGCACTCTGCCCCGGTTAGGGTGTGGCAATCCTCTCGATAAGGAAAATAAGAAGTGAAAAACTATCTTTTTACGAGTGAATCTGTTTCTGAAGGTCATCCGGATAAAATGGCCGATCAAATCTCAGATGGCGTTCTGGACGCTATCTTGGCTCAAGACCCTAAGGGTCGCGTTGCCTGTGAGACTTTGCTAACAACAGGTTTGATCGTTGTTGCTGGTGAAATCACGACTTCTGCAAAAGTTAACTTTTCAGAAATCGCTCGTGATGTTGTTAAACGTATTGGTTACGACCACTCTGATAAGGGTTTTGACTACAAAACTTGCGCAGTGACGGTTGCAGTTGGCCAACAATCTCCTGACATCGCAGTAGGTGTTAAAGAGACTTTGTCTGACGATCAAGGTGCCGGCGATCAAGGTTTGATGTTCGGTTATGCAGTGAATGAAACTCCGGAATTGATGCCTCTTTCAATCGCTATGTCTCACAAACTTGTGAAAGACTTGGCCACGATCCGTAAAGCTAACAAAGTGGACTGGTTGCGCCCGGATGCTAAATCCCAAGTAACTGTTCAATATGAAAATGGTATCGCGAAACGTATCGACGCGGTTGTGATCTCTACTCAACATGCGGACTCTGTTTCCAATGCAACTATCAAAGAATTCATCACTGAAGAGTTGATCAAAAAATCAATCCCCGCTCAGTGGATCGACGCGAAAACAAAATTCTTCATAAATCCAACGGGCCGTTTTGTAACAGGTGGTCCAATGGGTGATGCTGGTTTGACGGGTCGTAAAATCATCGTGGACACTTACGGTGGTCACGGTGCACACGGCGGTGGTGCATTCTCTGGTAAAGATCCTTCTAAGGTGGATCGTTCTGCGGCTTACGCAGCTCGTCACATCGCGAAGAACATCGTGGGTGCAGGCTTGGCAGATCGTTGCTTGCTTCAAGTGGCGTATGCGATCGGTGTTGCTGAACCAGTTTCCATCACTGTGAATGATTTCGGTACAAGCAAAGTGGGCTCTGAAGTGCTTGAAAAAGCGGTTCGCCAGGTCTTTGACTTGCGCCCAGCACGTATTACGAAGGATTTGGACCTTTTGAGACCAATCTATTCGAATACAGCAGCGTATGGCCACTTCGGTCGTAACGAAGAAGGCTTCACGTGGGAAAAACTTAACAAAGTGGAAGAACTCAAAGCAGCCGTAAAAGGCCTGGCTTAGTCCTTCTAAGATTTGAAATTTATTAATCATTGCGCCGAGTTGTCTCTAGCAACTCGGCGCTTCTTTTATAATAATGGCGCCAATGGATCCTAAGTTTATACGTAACTTCGCAATTATCGCTCATATCGACCACGGCAAATCAACTTTGGCAGATGGTCTTCTTTCCGTAACTGGCTCTCTTTCTGATCGTGAAAAGAAAGAACAGTTTTTGGACAACATGGAACTTGAGCGTGAGCGTGGGATCACAATCAAAGCTCAAACAGTTTGCCTGGATTTCAAATCCAAAGACGGTAACGACTATCAGATCAATTTGATCGATACACCGGGGCACGTGGACTTCTCTTACGAAGTATCCCGTTCTTTGGCTGCCTGTGAAGGCGCGATCTTGGTTGTTGATGCTGCACAAGGTGTGGAAGCTCAAACTCTCGCGAATGTTTATCTTGCGATGGAAAATAATCTTGAGATCATTCCCGTATTGAACAAAATCGATTTGCCATCTGCTGACCCAGAAGGTGTCGCGAGACAGATCGAAGATACAGTGGGCTTGGATACAACAGGAATTATTCACGCCTCGGCAAAAGAGAAAATCGGTATCACTGATATTCTTGAAGCAATCGTTGAAAAAGTTCCGCCACCAAAAGCAGATCGTTCACTCACTCCGCGTGGGTTGATCTTTGACTCTTGGTTTGATGCTTACCAAGGCGTAGTTGTCTTGGTTCGTATGGTTGATGGAGTCATTAAGAAAGGCGACAAAATCAAATTCATGGCCACGGATCGTGACTATGAAGTTTTGCGCATGGGTAAATACAAACCATTCCCAGCTCCTCAAGACACTCTCGAGGCCGGTGAAGTGGGCTTTATCATCTGTGGTATCAAAGATATCCGTGACGTAAAAGTCGGTGATACGGTGACGGGTGCAAAACATCCGGCAGCAGAGCCGTTGGCAGGTTTCCAAAGAATCAAGCCGATGGTTTTCGCAGGTATCTTCCCGGTTGTTGCCTCTGAATATGAAAGTTTGAAAGATGCCTTGGACAAGCTGTGCTTAAATGACTCCTCTTTGTCATACGAAGTTGAGAAGTCGGCGGCCCTTGGTTTCGGTTACCGTTGCGGTTTCTTGGGTCTTCTACATATGGAGATCGTACAAGAACGTTTGGAGCGTGAGTTCAATCTTGATTTGATCACGACAGCTCCTACGGTTGTTTACCAAATCACGCAAACTGATGGTTCCGTAATGATGTTGGAAAATCCATCGGGCATGCCTGATGAATCCAAGATTGCTAAGTTTGAAGAACCTTACGTAAAGGTGACGTTGCATACTCCAACCGAATATATCGGTGGTATTTTGAAGCTTTGCGAAGACAAGCGCGGCGCTCAGCTTAAAATGGAATATGTGAACGAAAAGAAAGTGATCATCGAGTACAAACTTCCAATGAATGAAATGGTTATGGATTTCTATGACCGTTTGAAATCTATCTCCAAAGGTTATGCATCTTTGGAATATGAATTCATTGGTTTTGAAGAATCGGACCTGGTTAAGTTGGATATTTTGATCAACTCTGAACCGATCGATGCGTTGTCATTGATCGTTCACAGATCAAAAGCAGTGACTCGTGGTCGTAAGCTGACAGAAAAGATGAAAGAATTGATCCCTCGTCAGCAGTTCCAAATCAATATCCAAGCGGCTATTGGTTCGAAAATTATTGCTCGTGAAACTCAAGGGGCGATCAGAAAAGACGTTACTGCCAAATGTTATGGTGGTGACATCTCTCGTAAACGTAAGCTCCTAGAGAAACAAAAAGAGGGTAAGAAGCGTATGAAGGCAGTCGGTTCTGTCGACGTGCCTCAAGAAGCCTTCTTAGCGATCTTGAAAGTAGAGGACTAGCATCATGGCAAAAGATCAACAGCAGACAAAACCACCTCCATGGGACTGGAGAACGAAGCATTTTTGGACAGAAGGTTGGGGTTCCCTATTCCTGGCTGTTTTTATTGCCCTGTTCATTCGTTGGGGTTTTGTTGAAGCCTACGTTATTCCGTCGGGTTCCATGCTTCCGTCTTTGTTGATTCACGACCATATTTTTGTGAACAAACTGACTTACGGTTTGCGAGTTCCCTTCAGTGAAAACTGGATGGTTAAATTCAACGAACCAAAGCGTGGTGAAGTGATCGTCTTTAAATATCCTCGTGATATGAGCACGTTCTTCATTAAACGTATCGTGGGCGAGCCGGGCGACAAGATCTATTATGAAAATGGAACTTTGTACGTAAACGACAAACCTGTTGAAAAGAAAGTTCCTGCGAATCAGGACGATTTCAATTGGTTGCGTGATGCTGACTTTACTCGTGACGGCAATGTGAACGACGCAAAGTCTAATTACGTTGAATTCACCGAAGCTTTGCCTCCGGGTAAAGAGGGCGGCGAAGGAAAAGACCATTCGATCCTTCTTCGTAAAGGTGATTTCTACGAAACATTCGGCCCTGTTGTAGTTCCGGCTGATCACTTATTTGTCATGGGTGATAACCGTATGAACTCGATGGATAGCCGTGTATGGAGCTTCTTGCCGAAGCAAAACATCCTGGGCCGCGCGATGTTTGTTTGGCTTTCTTGTGAGGAAACTATTCCAGCTTTGCCAATGATCTGTAATCCATTGACGATCCGTTGGACACGCTTCTTCCACCCAGTTAATTAATAAATGAATCAAGAAAACCCAGCAGAGAAAAATTTAAAAGGAACGTGGAATCAGGCGATTCTAACGTTCCTTTTTCCTATTGTGCTGGTGATGGGTGTTCGTTGGGCCTTGTTTGAGCCCTTCGTAATTCCGTCGGGAAGTATGATCCCCAACTTGTTAGTGCATGATCATATCCTGGTGAAAAAATTCGCTTACGGTCTGCATTTGCCCTTTAGTGATAAATGGATGGTTCAGTGGTCGCAACCTCAACGAGGTCAGATCATCGTCTTTAAATATCCTGAAAATCCAGACGTGTATTACATCAAGCGCCTGGTAGGGTTGCCGGGGGATGAAGTCGTTGTTAGAGCGGGTAAGATCGCTATCAACGGACAAGAGCTTCCTTTGGAAAAATTCGAATCTGCTCAAAATGAAAGTGGTTTTACCTACTTTACTGAAACCATGGAGCCTGCCAAGCATATCATTCGTTTCATGGATTTCAAATTTGACGACGATGCGACTCCGCAAGTTTTCAAAGTTCCTGAAGGCAATTATTTCTTCATGGGGGATAACCGCGATCAATCCAGCGATTCTCGAGTGTGGGGGTTTGTTAAAAAAGACTACATCGTGGGTCGCGCCTGGGCCATTTGGCTTTCCTGCGAAAGTACTTTGCCGACCATGACTTTCATGTGTGATCCAGCTCAGATGCGCTGGTCGCGTCTGTTTCAAGTTCTTAAGTAATTAAAGCCATTTAGGGTTGTTAACATTTGATAAAACAGTGGGTGTAAATTTCATTGGTTACGCGCCGCAGTGTTTCCCGGGGCGATTTGTGGTATCTACCCGCAATCTATTAACAAAATCAATCCTGGAGATATCATGAAATTGGTTTCTTTTATTGCAGCTCTTTTGACTTCTGTAAGCGCCTTGGCAGCTAGCTCAAACTACACAAACCTTGATGACAAAGCTAACTACATCGAAGCGGTTTCTGCTTCGAACCAAGACGGCGTTATTTCTTTGCGCGTAGTTGTACAAAGTGTTGGTCAATCAGTTGTTCCTACAGCAATCGTTGCTGATCAAACCGGTGGCTTTCAATGTAAAGTGATCAAAACTTTGTTGTTGGAAAGTTCATTCGACGCTTCTTCAAAAACATTCACTCAAGCTTACGAGACTAAAGTTATCTGGACTCCAGGTAACGAAAACAGCGGATGCTTGGTACATATCACTCACCCATCTTTGAATAATACTCGCGCCGTGATCTATATGGAGAATAAAGAATCAAATCCTTCTCCAATCAACGAAGGATACGATTACTAGTTTTTTCGCATTTCCAAAAAAGCTATCCGCGATCGCAAAAGTTAGTTAAGATTTTTTTATGACTCGTTGGCGAGAATACTTAACAACTCTAGTGATCGCGGTTTTTTTTGCGCTATTTGTGCGCAGCTATCTGGTCACGGCTTATAAAGTGCCAACGGGCTCCATGCAGCCGACGTTGAAACCCGGTGATTTTATTTTTTCTTCCCGCGTTTCCTACGGAATTCGCCTTCCATTCACCGATAAAATTTGGGACATCACCCCTCCCGAGAGAGGTGATTTGATCGTCTTTACATACAGCAATCAGCCGGGCATTTCCTATGTGAAGCGCGTGATCGGTTTGCCTGGCGATAAGATTGAAATCAAAGATGGCCGAGTGATTTTAAATGATCAGCCCCTTGAATATGTGAAGGCCGTAGATAACACAGTCGACAACCCGAACCCGGGGTTGTTTGAAGTCTTCGAAGAGAAATATCAGGATTCATCTTGGAGAGTGATCTTTCAAAAGCAGATGGAAGGTAAGGATTTTGGACCTATCATAGTGCCTCCGGATGAAGCCTTTATTCTGGGAGACAATCGTGATGCGAGTGACGACTCGCGCTATTGGGGTTCCGTTCCGACCTCACAGATTGTGGGCAAAGTCGTTTTGATCTGGCTCTCTTTGGATTGGCAGGAAAAATGGGGTGGTGATCGCTATCCTACAGTGCGTTGGAACAGAGTTTTTTCCACCGTTCATTGACATAAAACCCTCTGCCTTCTAGGCTGTTCTTCTAGATGTCATCTAGAACTCAGCACTCCATTCTTGATTTAGTTAGTCTTGAAAAAGAAAAAATCGGTCGTCTATTTTCAACGGCAGATCAGTTGGCATTGAATCCATTTTTACCATCGAAGGGCTTCGGCAAAACCGGAGCCCTTTTGTTTTTTGAAGCCAGTACTCGTACCAGAATGAGTTTCGAAACGGCATGTGCCCAATTGGGAGTTCATCCCATGTTGCTGGACGGAAAATCCGGCAGCAGTTTGGAAAAGGGTGAAACTCTTGAGGACACGGTCCTAAACGTCGCGGCGATGAAACCAGCTTTTGTGGTGATTCGTTCCGGCGATGAGTTGGATTTCAAAGCTCTCGCTGTAAAATTGGAAGTGCCAATCATCAATGCAGGGTGGGGTAAAAAAGGCCATCCGACTCAGGCCCTTCTGGATGCTTACACTATTCGCAAGCATCTGGGGAAAATCGAGGGTCAGAAAGTTTTGATCGTCGGTGACGCCCGTCACAGCCGTGTTGCAGCCTCTCATCTTGAGCTTGCAAAAAAGCTGAACTATGAAGTCGCTTTTTGCGGGCCAGTGAGTTTCTTGCCTGAATCTGCAGGAATTAAAATATTCAATTCTCTGTCAGAGGGTTTGAAGTGGGCGACGGTTGCAATGGCCTTGCGTGTGCAATTGGAACGTCATCAAGTGAAGTATTCATTGGAAGATTACCGTAAAGACTTTGGTTTTACGGTTGAGAATTTAAAAGCTCTTTCGGCAAACGCTCTTATCATGCATCCCGGTCCTATTAATCAAGGAACGGAAATGGATGCCGAGGTTTTGCAGAAAGATTCTCGATGTCGCGTTTTAGATCAAGTCGGTAATGGTGTTTTGGTTCGTCAGGCGATTTTGCTCGAAGTTTTGGGGGGATTATGAAGGGTTGGCTTGTTTTAGAAACGGGCGAAGTTTATCAAGGCGCTTGGCAGGGCGGTGAAAACCGTGCTGGTGAGGTGGTCTTCAACACTTCTCATTCTGGTTACGAAGAAATTGCTACAGATCCTTCTTACTTTTCTCAAATCGTGGTGATGACAGCGCCCATGCAGGGCAACTACGGAGTTGAAGACGAAGCTTGGGAATCTCGCCAGCTTTGGATCGAAGGTTTTATTTGTCTTGAAATCCAGGACACGGAACGCGACCAAGCCTGGAAAAAACGTCTGACCGATAATAAAATTCCTATGCTAACGGAGCTCGACACTCGTCACTTGGTGATGCGTCTGCGCAAAGGCGGAACTCCTTGGGGCGCTTTGGTTCAGGCTAATGATGAAACCCAGGCAAAATCTTTAGCTCAAGCTTTGATTGATAAAAAGAAGACTTTGGATAAAGACTGGGTTTATCTGGCATCCAGACAGCAGCCGGAAGTCCGCCGTGGCGACAATATGGTCGGCCCACGCGTGGCAGTCTTGGATTTTGGAAGCAAAGAAAACATTCTTCGTGAATTGCAAAATCGTTGTTCTGAAATCAAAATTTTCAACAGCCGCAGTTCCGTGCAGGAAATCATGAATTACAATCCCGACGGCATTATGCTGACTAACGGTCCCGGGGATCCAGCGGACGTGAAGGTGGCGATCGGCACGGTCAAAGAGCTTCTGGGTGTAAAACCGATCTTTGGTATTTGCATGGGGCATCAGATCCTGGGACTCGCTTTGGGGGGTAAAACCTATAAGCTAAAATTCGGGCACCGTGGCAGCAATCACCCAATCCAGGATACTATTTTAAATCAAATCTATATGACCAGTCAGAATCACGGTTATGCCGTCGATCAGGCGACATTGCCTGAGGATGTCAAAGTGACGCACACCAATCTAAATGATGGCACTGTGGCAGGTTTTTATAGTGAAAAAAGAAAGTGTTTGGGAATACAATATCATCCTGAAAGTTGCCCAGGCCCGCATGAAGCGAGTGGCCTGTTTAGTTATTTTGTAGAGCGGATGATATGAACGAATACGAAAAGTTAATCGAAAAGATTTTAAATCATTTTGTTAGCGAAGCCTTCAAGGACGAGTTGGCGATGGCCAAAAAGGAATTCTTTGAAAATGCCGGGACTCTTGATGAAAACTCCGAGCATTTTGAATCCCGTATGGCGCAGTTTTATGACTGGTATTTCTTCACTCGCGAACTAAAAGGTTTTGGTCAAACTCCATTGGATGCTTGCCACCTGGTTCGTGAACTTCGCTTTACTCCAGAAGAAGTGCAGTTGATCGAGGTTTTGAAAAAGCACCGTCATTCTATATTTGAATTTAATAAAATTAAAAACGGCGACGTTTATATCAAAGACTTGATGGCGAACAAAAAGTTGGTCGTTAAGCAGTCTCCGTATGTTTTCGGATTTGATCCAGACGAGTTGTTTGAAGTGCGTTTGATTCCTCATGGGGAATCTTACATTTTTACTCGCGGCTTCTGCTTCCATCCGGAAAGTGCGAAAAAGTTTATCTTGAGCGAAGTAAAACGTCATCGCAAAGATCCGGATTTGGATCCTGATCTTATGATGCTTCGTTTGATCAAAATGAGATACAAGTTTGAGCAGTACAAGCACGTGAAGCCCGAGATGATCTATTCCAACGAGGGAAAACTCGGTATTTAATTTTTTGTTTTTTAAACTCCGGTACATCCGGAGTTTTTTTTGAGCGCAGTTCGAAGTTTTAATGTTTTTTGCTAAGGGGGAAGAGTGCCACGTAAGTCCGATATAAAAAAGGTTTTGATCATTGGTTCGGGACCGATCGTAATTGGACAGGCCTGCGAGTTTGATTACTCCGGGACTCAGGCATGTAAGGCTTTAATGGCGGAAGGCCTTGAAGTTATTTTGGTGAATTCTAATCCCGCGACGATCATGACGGACCCGGAAATCGCAACCCGCGTTTATGTGGAGCCTTTGAAAGTCGAATATCTTGAGAAAATCATCGACAAAGAGCGTCCCGATGCTGTGATCCCGACACTGGGTGGGCAGACCGCTTTGAACCTTGCCCTGGATCTCCATGGCAAAGGTATTTTGCAAAAATATAAAGTGCAGCTTCTTGGTGCCACTCCACAGGTTATTAAAGCTGGCGAGGATCGCGAGATCTTCAGAGGACTTCTTGATAAAATCGGCGCGCGCTATCCGAAAAGCCACTTAGTTCGTACCTTCGAGCACGGCATGCAGATCGCAGATGATCTTGGTTATCCTATGATTCTTCGCCCGAACTACACATTGGGTGGGGGTGGTGGAGGTATTGCGTACTCTCCAGAAGAATATAAAAAAATGTTGGTAGGCGCTCTTCATGAAAGTCCGACCTCCGAAGTATTGGTGGAAGAAAGTATTCTGGGGTGGAAAGAATACGAACTTGAAGTCATGCGCGACTATAAAGGTTCTTTCGTTGTGGTTTGTAGCATTGAAAACCTGGATCCGTGTGGCGTGCATACCGGTGACAGTATCACGATTGCTCCTCAACAAACATTGAGCGATCGTCAATACCAGGCTATGCGCGACGAAGCCTGCAAGATCATCAATGAAGTGGGAATTCAAACGGGCGGAGCGAATATTCAATTTGCAGTTCACCCGACAACTCACGAGCGTGTGGTGATCGAAATGAATCCACGCGTAAGTCGCTCTTCGGCATTGGCAAGTAAGGCTACCGGATTCCCGATTGCTAAAATTGCGGCACTCCTTTCAATTGGCTACAGCCTGGAAGAAATTAAAAACGACATCACACAGGTAACTCCTTCTTGCTATGAGCCGGCACTGGATTATGTCGTTACCAAAATTCCTCGTTTTGCATTTGAAAAGTTCCAAGGATCTAAAGACTCCCTGACGACACAAATGAAAAGCGTGGGCGAAGTCATGGGGATTGGTCGCACTTTGCAGGAATCAATGATGAAAGCTTTGGCAAGTCTAGAGGCAAGCCCACAGGCAATTCCAGAAGTCGAACTTGAAATTGGTAAAATTTCCTATCCAAACAGCCTTCGCATTTATCAACTATTTCAAGCCTTCCGTGATGGTAAAACAGTTGCTGAAATCCAAGAGCTGACAGGCATTATCCCTTACTTCCTGGAGCAAATTGAAGGCCTGATTAAATTTGAAGGTAAATTTAAACGTGAATTTAACGAAGGCAATGTCGAGCTTTTGACTGCAGCGAAACGCAAGGGCTTCACAGATGCTCGTTTGGGGGCCTTGCTAGGTCAAAACGCAAAATACGTTCAGACTTTGCGTGAAAAACATCAGCTTTTCCCTAAGTATTCCCAAGTGGACACTTGTGCAGGTGAATTCGAATCATCTACACCATACTTCTACTCGACATATTGGGCGCAAGAATCTGCGGAAGTGAATGCTAAAAATGCCGTGGTTATCATCGGCAGTGGTCCTAATCGCATTGGGCAGGGGATCGAGTTCGATTACAGCTGTGTCCGTGGCGTAAAGGCATTTAGAAAAAGTGGCACCAAAGTTATCATGGTGAATTCGAACCCAGAAACGGTTTCGACTGACTACGACACTTCCGACGTGCTGTTCTTTGAGCCTTTAACTTCGGAAAGCTTGATCGAAATCATGCGCTTTATGAGGCCTCGTGGTTTTGTGGCACAATTAGGAGGTCAAACTCCAATTAACGTTGCTCCCGAATTGGTAGCCGCGGGATATGAGTTACTAGGTTCTTCATTGCAAACAATTGATTTGGCAGAAGACCGTGGTTTGTTCACAAAAATCTGCCGGGAGTTGAATTTTGAAATTCCAAACTCGGCGATGGCGGGATCTCTGGAGGCAGCCTTAGCCAGCGAGAAACAAGTAGGTTATCCGATGATCTGCCGACCAAGCTATGTTTTGGGCGGTCGTCGTATGGAAGTAATCGAAAATCGCGATGAATTGATTTCTTACTTCCAACGTCACGGCGATTATATCTCGACGGATAAACCTTGCATGATGGATCAATTCTTGGCGGGTGCCTTGGAAGTGGATGTCGATTTGGTTCGCGGGGTTGATTGGACACTTGTCGGTGGCGTGGTTGAACATATCGAAGCTGCGGGTGTGCATTCGGGAGACTCCATGGGGGTGCTTCCGCCACATCGTCTGAAAGATGAAACTTGTGAGCGCATTGAACAATTAAGTATTCAGCTCGCAAATCGTATCGGAGTGATTGGGCATTTGAATTTGCAGCTGGCTGTGAAAAACGATATCGTTTACATGCTTGAAGCAAATCCGCGCAGTTCTCGCTCGGTTCCATTCGTTGCAAAAGCGACGGGTATTCCCTTGATTGATTTGGGTGTGGCCGCAATGCTCGGCAAGAAAGCCAAAGACCTTGATCTGGACAATTTGAAATGGAGAAAAACCAATACCGTGTCTGTTAAAGGTGTTGTATTCCCGTTCAAAAAGTTCCCAGAATCAGACTCGATCCTGGGCCCTGAAATGAAATCGACCGGGGAAAGCATGGGGCGCGGAAAAGACTATTCTGAAGCTCTTTGTAAGGCCTTCCTTTCAAGTAACATAAGACTTCCAAAAACCGGCCAAGTTTTCTTTTCACTCCGTGATAAAGATAAAGAAGCCATGTTGCCTTTAGTTAAAGAGCTTCAGCGTATGGGTTACGGTGTTTCTGCAACGACGGGAACCGCGGCCTTCTTTAATGATAAGGGCGTTAACTGTTTGTCTTTGAAAAAAGTCGATGAGGGACGTCCGCACTGTGTGGATAAAATTCGCTCGGGAGAGGTGGCCTTTGTTATCAATACAACGTCGGGTCGTCGTGCGATTGAGGCAAGTTTCGACATTCGTCGGGCATGTACAGACTATAATATCCCATGCTTGACGGAAAGTGATGCTGCCGAGGCCTTTGTTCTTGCTTTGAAAAACAACAGAAATGAGTCATCATCTGTCGAGGCACTGCCTTCGATGGAGGTCTTTTGATTTCATTTTCGCGTACGTTCATAAAAGTCATCAGCGGCGTTCTTGCGATCGTCGCTTTGAGTGCGTCCGTTACAATGGCGGCTGATAAAACTCCGTCCCACATGACAATCGGGATGATTCCCGGTGGAGATCCCAAGAAAGAGTCTGAGCAAGGAGTCACTTTAGCTCAAGCTTTGCAAACTCGTTTGGGAATTCCAGTGAACATGTATATTTCCAAAAATTATGCAGGTTTGGTTGAGGCGATGAAGAACAAAAAGGTCGACTTCGCGTTTTTCTCCTCTTCCACTTATGTGTTTGCGGAAAAACAGGCTCAAGCCAAGGTCCTTCTTAAAAAAGTATGGCATGAGCCCTACTATTACTCAGCGATTATTGTCCCAGCATCTTCTAAGATCAAAAAATTGGAAGATTTGAAGGGTAAGAAAATAGCTTTCGTCGACGAGCAGTCTTCCTCAGGGTATTTGTATCCAAAGATGGCTTTGCGTAATAAAAAAATCGAAGACAAGGACATCAAGGTCCAGTTCACGGGTAATCATCAAGCCTCTATCAAGGCACTTGAGTCCAAAGAAGTTGATGCGGCCGCAGTATTCAGTGACGACGAAAAAGGAAAGCAAGGGGCGTGGATTAAGTTCGGTGACCCCAAAACCAAGGTACGAATTCTTTGGATGAGCTCTCCTATCCCTAATGATCCCTTCTGTGTTCGTCAGGATTTCTATGATGAATATCCCAAGGTAACCCACGATATGATGTTTGCTTTGATCGATATTTTGGAACAATCGGCGGATAAAAACACTTATTCTGAAATTTTAGGATCTCGTGACTTGATGCCAGCCACTTCCAAACAGTATGATCCTGTTAGGGAGATGGTGAAAGCTTTGAATATTGAGCTAAAACCATAATGCATCAATGGAAGTACTTCAGGTTGAAAAGTTAAATAAGACGTTCAAAGGTGGTCTCTTTGAAAAAGATCGCCATGTTCTTCAGGATATTTCCTTTCATCTTCCTCAAGGGGAAACAACAGGGTTCGTCGGAAGCAATGGTGCCGGAAAAACCACGACAATTAAGTGCATTTTCGACTTCATTCGACCCGACAATGGCAAGATCCATTTCTTTGGAGAACCTTTAAACAGCAAATCTAAAACCCGTATCGGTTACCTTCCCGAACGTCCTTATTTGTATGAATTTCTGACGGGAATGGAATTTTTAAAACTGCATTGGAATCTTTGTTTCGGTCTCACTCAGAAAGATTTTATTGAGCGAGCTCATGAGGCGCTAAAAAAAGTGGACCTGTTTGATGCTAAAGACCGCAGGCTTCGCACCTATTCAAAGGGTATGTTGCAACGGGCGGGGATCGCTCAAGCGATTCTTACTCGTCCTGATTTAATTATTTTGGACGAGCCAATGTCGGGCCTAGATCCCGATGGACGTGCGATGGTGAAAGATATTTTGCGTGAAGAGCAAAAAAGGGGAGTGACCCTTTTCTTTAGCAGCCATCTTTTGCAGGATATGGAAGAGTTGTGTTCGCGCTTAGTTGTCGTAAATAAAGGTAAAATTCTCTATGAAGGAGCTTTGCCGCAGTTTATGTCCGAATTCCAAAGTCTGGAAAAAGCATTCCAAGTTCTAAAAAATCGCGAGGCAAAAAATGTCTAAGGTATGGACTTTAGCAAAAACCACTTTGCGTGAAATGCTGCGTGAAAAGATTTTTTTCGTGGTGATCGTTATTGCTGCGATCATGATTAGTATGAGCTTTTTATTGGGTGCATTGTCCTTTGCAGAACAAAAAAAGATTTTGGCAGATTTCGGTTTTTTGGCGGTGCAAATCGCATTGCTCGGGATTTCTCTGTTCTCGGGCTCTTACTTGATTGCTAAAGAAGTTGAAAAGCAGACTTGCCTGTTAATTTTATCCCGACCGGTCACCCGTGATCAGTTTATTTTAGGTAAGGTATTTGGAGTGTTGGCGCTCAATACTCTTTTGATGGTTTTATTGGGAATCATCCTCTCATTTTTATTGGGTGTGTGGAATGAACCTAAGCAGTGGCTTGCTTTTACCGAGATTTGCCTGAGCCTGTGGTTCGAAAGTTCGGTCATTCTGGCATTTGCAATGTGGGCCAGTCTGGTGGTCAGACCTGTTTTGGCTTTAAGTGCGGGTATTGTTTTATTTCTTTTGGGGCATTGGCTTGGTGATTTGGCATTTTTCGCCTCTAAGAGCCAAGAGCCGATGTTCGTTACCATCGTCAAAGGACTTCATTGGATCGTTCCTAACTTATATCGTCTTAACTGGAAATCAGCGTATTTCCTTCAAGAAGGCTTGCCGGGTAAGGACGTGGTGTGGATGGTTGCACACATGACCGGTTGGTTTATTATTTATGTCCTGCTAACGAATTTCAGCTTCAGGAGAAAAGACATTGTCTAACGCCGATTTATTTTATTACGTCGTTTTCTTTATATTTGGAGCTCTATTTGGCAGCTTCGGCAACGTGGTTATCTACCGTTTGCCTCGCGAAGAAAGCATCGTTAAGCCGCGCAGTTATTGCTACGGCTGTAAAAAACAAATCGCCTGGTATGACAATATTCCGATCTTTAGCTGGTTTATTCTTCGTGGAAAATGTCGCAATTGTGGTGCTAAGTTCTCGTTTCGCTACCCAATGGTGGAAATCATCATGGGCGTCATGTTCGCTCTTTGCTATCACTACGCTGGCCTTTCCTGGGACTTGATCGAATACCTTCTGTTTGTTTTCGGTCTAGTAATTTGCACCTTCATCGATTTGGACCACATGATCTTGCCAGATGAGTTCACTCTGTCGGGGATTGTGATTGGTTTGGTTGGCGCTTGGCTCAACCCCCATCGTGAATTTCTGGATTCCTTGTTGGGTGTATTGATGGGGGGCGGGTTCCTTTGGGGAATGGCTTACCTTTATTGGATATTTACCAAACAAGAAGGCATGGGTGGGGGAGACATTAAACTCCTCGCCTGGATTGGTGCTTTGCTTGGATGGAAAGCGATTCCTTTCGTGATTATGTCATCGGCCATCATCGGAAGTATCATCGGACTTGCTGCCGCAAGAAAACAAAAAGCAGGACTAAAGACCGTAATTCCTTTCGGTCCTTACCTTGCGCTCGGCGCTGTTCTTTACTTGTTTGGTGGGCAGACGATTGCGGAGTGGTACCTAGACCTTTTTCTGCCTGGATTAAGCTAAAGTCTACTGGACCCCTGGTTTGACATTCACCTTACGACCAGAAATAATTTACTATGTTAGACCTGGGTCTAAAGACGTAAGTCTTTAAAAAGACATTGAAGTGGTTCAACTGGGGAAGCAGCTAGGGATGTTTTTTAAATCTAAAAAAGTAATCGGACTCGACATCGGTACGAGTTCAATTAAATTAGCCGAAATGGATATTAGTGGTAAAGGAGCCCAGTTACTCTCCTTTGGTTTTGCGCCAACGCCTCCCAATTCCGTTTCTGGTGGTGAGATCGTGGATATCGCAGCTGTCGGTATTTCCATTCAGAATCTTATCGCCGAGGTAAAATCCAAGCGTAAAAATCTAGCAACGGCCATGTGGGGAACCGCGGTTATCGTTAAGAAAATCACGATTCCAAAGATGGACAAAAAACTTGTTCGTGATCAGATCCGCTTCGAGGCTGAACAATATATTCCTTTTGATATTAACAATATCAGTCTTGCGCATCACATTCTTTCGACAAGTGCCAGCCCGGACACCATGGATATCTTATTGATTGCGGCACAAAATGAACTGGTAACGCAATATACACAAGTCATTGAGTTCAGCGGTCTGAAGTGTTCCGTTCTTGATGTGAGTGGCTTTGCTTTGGCGAATTCTTTCGAAGTTAATTACGGCAAATTCCCAGGTGAAGTTGTCGGAATTCTAAACTTCGGCGCTTCGATTACTAATTTCGTGGTTCTTCAGTATGGTGAGGTCATCTTCTGCCGTGATATTCCAGTGGGTGGCGCGAATTATACAAATGAAATTCACAAAGCTATGGGTGTCACCGTTGGTGAAGCTGAAGCTTTGAAATTAAGTGCAGTCTCTCGTCGTGATGTACCTGACGAAGTTCACAGTGTTATCAGTGCGACTAACGAGGCTGTGACTGAAGAAATTCGCAGCAGCCTTGATTTCTTGAGTGCGACCACGAACGGACTGACTTTGAATCGTTGTTTCTTCACTGGTGGCAGCTCACAAACATCGGGTTTGATTGAAACAATCTCCCGCGTGACGGGCATTCCGATGGAGCCGTTTAATCCGTTTGCGAAAATCAAAGCGAATCCAAAGAAATTCTCGCCAGAATACCTTGCTCAAATTAAAAACTTCGCAGGAGTAGTAACCGGCCTGGCACTTCGCCAGGAAGGGGATGGCGCATGATTAAAATTAATCTCGCCTCCAATCAAGTTGGTACAAATGCAGCCCTTGGCGCCCAGTTTGGCGACGTCATCCTTGAGGATGGCGGTGGAAGTGATGAGGCCCGTAAGGAGGCCCTGAAGCGCTTGGTGATCTTGTTGATACCGGCGCTGGGTCTTTATGGTTACCAAGAGCAACACGTCCCTGAATTACAGGCACGTCTCGGTTCTTTGCAGACCACTTTAAGTGAGCTTGAAAATTACAACTCCAAGCAAGCTGCATCTGTGGCTGAAATTAAAAAGTTTAAAGAAGACGAAGCTATTATCGAAGCGCGTATTTCAGCACTTGATAAGATTTCCCGAGATCGTTCCCGCGAAATTCGCGTCATCGATCTTATGCAACAAGTGATTCCGGAAAAAGCTTGGTTAACTAAGATCACATTGAATCCCGATCGAATGAATGTTCAAGGCTTGGGCTTAAGTGACTTTGAGGTTTCTCAGTTCCTGGAAGCTCTCACTAAGAGTGTATTCTTAATGGACGTAAACCTTGTAAGTTCAACGGAAGTTACTTTGGACGGAATGATCCTCAAAAAGTTTGAAATCAGCGCAGTATTGGAGAGAACGCCATGAATAAGTTCTTCGATACTCTTGCTGGCTTCACTTATGGAAAGACTTTCGGCCTAGGAATTGTCTTGGGTGCGATATTTTATTTCACTCTTTATGATGATGGCTCTCAGGTCGAGGCCCAAATTGCGGCCGTTCAGCAACAAGTGCAAGAGCAGGAAGCCAAAAAGAAAGACACGGATGCAACTTTGAAGCAGGTCAACGAGATGCGTGAAAAACTCGGAAGACTGAGCCAACAGTACCAGGAAATTTCTCGTCGACTTCCGACGGTTTTATTTTCTATCGATATCAATAAAGCGATCGATGGATTTGCCCGCGGAGCTGGTGTCAGTGTAAAGATCAAAAAGCCAGGGGAGAATATCAAACGCGAAGTCGTGGAAGAAGTGCCTGTCGAGGTGACCCTGGAAGGGAGTTATGCTCAACTTGCTCAGTTCGTAGCTTTGGTATCCTCTTCTGAAAGAATGGCGCGAGTCAGAAATATTACTATTTCAGATCAAGATAGTTCTGATCCGACAAAAAAATTAAAGTTCGAAGGTTTGGTTGTAGGTTACAAACTTGCACCAGAAAAAGAAAAAGAAAAAGTGGAGACACCGCAGTGAAGTCCGTAAGATGGATGATGTCTTACATTATAGTTGCCGCATTAGGGCTTTGGCTGGCGTTTGCCGTCAGCGCGAAGTTCATGGCACCTGCGCATTCTCAAGAGCAACCACCAGTGGCACCTCCAGCGCCGGCGTCTGGTGGTCCTAACAACGGAGATCTGCCCCCTGAATTTATGAATGAAGTAAATCAGGCGCAACCTTCCGGAGCTCCACCGCCGCCAGCGAACCCTCCACCAGATGCGAATGCGCAAACGGCGCCGCCAGCAATTCCTGCTCCACCCCAAGGTGCTCCTATGGAGCCGCCGGCAATGGGGGATGCGGTTACTGCTCCGAATGCGCCGTCGATTTCTGATATGCTGTCTAAAGACAATTACGCTTACGATCCCAATGGCAAACGTGACCCGTTTAAGCCGTTTCGAATCATCAAGGCTACGAAAAAGGAAACTCCTGCTGATCAGCTAGAGCCTTTGCAGCGATGGGATTTGGAACGTTTGCAAATTGTTGGTATCCTTTGGGATGTAAAAACACCTCGTGCGATGATCAGAGATCCGGATGGTGGTGTTTACACAGTAGTTAAAAGTTCAAAAATGGGCCGAAATGATGGATATATTTCGGCAATTCGTGAGGGTGAGATTGTTGTCATCGAGACAAGATACGATGAAGACAAACCTATTAGAGAATCTCGCATCATGGAATTTAAAAAATAATCTCTTAAGGGGAGGTACTAATGAACGGATTCATTAGACTAATGATCGTAGCAGCAATGATTGCATCTCTCACTTCCTGTGCCAGCCGTCCAGCGCAGGACGATCTATCTTTAGATGATGGTTTGGATTCCTCTGCAGGAGCTGAGCTCAGTCTTGACGACACAGGCAGCTCCGACGTAGTGGCGGAAGCTGATTCCGCTCCTGTTGACGATACGGCGGCAGCTCCAGCCGATGCGGGTGGAAAAGACGAGTTCGCAGACTTCGACAATTCTCCAGAAGACCAGGCGCATCAGGCTGGTCAAAGCGAGCCCCAAGGTGGAAACCTCGAAGATGAATTTAATCAGGCTGATGGCGCAGCTCCTCAGCAAGCGCAACAGGATGCACCAGCACCAGTTGATGCCGGACCCGTAGAAATGCCACCTATCGTGGATACAGAGCCTCCAGCGGCTCCGCAGGTTGCTGATATTCCAGAACAACCGGCCATGGAAGAAGCTCCTGCTCCGGAAATTCCGCAAGCACCGGAGCCAGCTCCGGTGGCTACAAACCAGGGGCGTCCTGCAACGATCACAGATTTGCAGTTCAAATCGAATGAAAATGGTGGAACTGTTGTAGTTTCTGGAAATCGTCCTTTAACGTACACGACCCGTACGAATTCGGATTTGCACCAATATATCGTTGAAGTTGAAAATGCAATTCTTCCAGATCGCTTGAAGCGCTCTTTGAATACGAAAGACATCCGCGGTGCCGTGGGTGCAATCGATGCGTATCAAAACCCTGGTTCGACAACGGCTCGCTTCGTGATTCAATTACGTGACGGTGTCGCAGAGCCTGCGGTTCAAAACGAAGGTAATTCCCTTTTGATCGTTGCTGCGGGGACGGCCGCATCATCACAGGTTGCAGCAGGTGACGCCGCTTCCGGCGCATCGTTGGATGAGCATGCTGTGGGTGGAGATGGAAAAATCCTGCCTAACCAAAATTTGACTGAATTCTTGACTGGCAACACACAATTCTACGGTAAAAAGATTTCCATCGAGACAAGCAATATGGATATCCGTGACGCCCTTAACTTCATTACTGAAGAGAGCGGCGTGAACATGGTTATTTCCGACGAAGTTAAAGGCAACGTCAGTCTGAAACTGCGCCAGGTGCCATGGGACCAAGCATTGGTCGTTCTGATGAGAGCACGTAAGCTGGGTTACACTCGTCAAGGCAACGTTCTAAGAATTGCTCCATTGGGTGACTTACGCACAGAGGAAGACGATGCAGCGAAACTGGCTTTGGCTCGTAAAAACACCGAGCCATTGAAAGTTCGCATGTTCAATATTAGCTATGCCAAGGTTGATGAGCTCGAGAAAAAATTGAAAGATTTCTTGGGCGAGCGTGGAAGAGTTGTAGGTGATTTGCGTACGAATTCTGTGGTGGTAACTGATATCGCGGAAAACCTGGATCGTGCGGCTAAACTGATCGCCTCTTTAGATACGCAACCACCGCAAGTTTTGATCGAAGGAAAAATTGTCGAAGCTTCCGAGCGTTTCTTGCGCAGCGTGGGTGTGAACTGGAACGTATCTGGTCAGGCAATCAGCTTGGGTAATACCAATCGTGGACCTGTTAACATGAGTCCTCGTTTCAACATCAATCCAACGATGGCTCAATCAGGCAACTTTAACTTTAACGTAGACGTCGGAACTCTGGATGTTTTCGGAAGTATTTCCGCGGCACTTTCGTTGTCCGAGACTGAGGCAAAGGTTAAGACTCTTTCCTCTCCTAGAATCATGACGATGTCTAATGAGCCGGCATACATTAGTCAGACGACAGAAGTTCCAGTTAAGCAGGTTACAATTACGGGGAATTCTAGCCAAGAGACGTATCAATTTAAGCCATTGGCCCTGCGTTTAGATGTTACTCCTCAGGTAACTGCCGACGGATCTGTTATGATGAAGGTGAAGGTTGCTCGTCAAATCGCTGGTGCGAAAGAAACCGACGGTTCATTCTCTACGAATAGCCGTGAAGCAGATACGCGCGTACTGGTTAAAAACGGTCAGACAGCAGTTATCGGTGGTATCTACACGAGCGATGCGACTGAAAACGAAAGCGGTGTTCCTTGGTTAAGAGAAATCCCATTCCTTGGAAACCTGTTTAAAGTCAGCACGGTGACAAAGGATAAATCTGAGCTTTTGGTATTCCTGACTCCGCGTGTGACAGGTCAACAAGGTTCCGCTGCTAAGAACAACCATGATTCTCAGGGGCAGATGCAATAAGGAGGCAATGTGAAAAAATTGATCGTAGCCTTATCACTCATTTCTGTTGCAGGCCTCACTTCGTGTACCAGCGCTGAGACGGGGGTCGTTGAAATTTCTGTGACAAGTTCCATGAGATTGGCAATCCCGGCCAAAGGCACTTCCTGCTATGCCACTAAATCTGCATTGGCAGGGGGCACGGTTGCGACACCGGATGTGGATGAGGCCTATTTCGTTATTCCAAAAGTCACCTTCAAAGTTTCAGACCCTGCTAGGGATACGTATATATCAGCCATCAAAATCTATTATACCCCACCTGGTGGAACTGAGCAGACTTGCGCCTTTGGTGGAGATCAATTGGCGGCCCTTAAAGCAACTTGGTGGAGTAGCGCTAATAAGTACGCTCTTATTCCGGCAGGTGCAGCTGATGCCGACAAAGTAACAGACTGCTCGATCCAATGTGGTGGAATCAGCGTTGACGCCAAAAACTTTACGGCTTCTGGAACAATCAAAGTTTACGGATATACTCAAGATCCTGACAACGATGATGACACTCAGGGATTCACAGCAACAACGTTCTTCAACTATGGAAGCCAGTACTAGAAAATATGGTTCGGACGAAACGAAAGGCCGCCTTAAGGTGGCCTTTTTTGTTTCGATCTAACGATTCTACTGCGGAAGACAGCTAATAGCCGCATACTGCCCGCTAGAACCAGTCACAGCATAACAAGTTTGCCCATTACTATTTTTAATTTGCACGACATTCATGGAGCCGGAATTGGCACTGCTAATAAATGCAGACTGAACCACGGCTCCATCAGCAAAAGTAAAAGTATCAATCGGGCCGCCCAGCGGCTTTACTCGCGCCGCTTCCGAAGCATAAGCCGCCCCCGCCACAATCAAAGCCCCGCCAATAACAACCAACACAGTTTGTTTTTTCATACGTACTCCTTTGGTTTTTAATAAACGATGGATTTCACTGCCCAGATGAACTATAGATCCACCATGGATTTGTTTTCCTCATCAGCCGCAGCGTTAGCCACATCTCCTCTTTCCGAGATCCTTCGTCCAAAGAATCTGGACGAAATTATCGGTCAAGAAAAGACCATTGGATCCCAGTCTAAACTGGGGCAGATGCTTCGCAAAGGCTACCTGCCAAGTCTCATTATCTGGGGCCCTCCAGGAACGGGGAAAACAACGTTTGCATTGGCCCTTTCTCAACATTTCAAAGCCCATTTTGAAAACATCAATGCGACCGAGGCGGGAACAAAAGTTTTGCGTGAAATCGGCGAGGCCGGCCATGACCGTCGCCTGCAATACCAGCAAAAAACCATTCTTTTCGTGGACGAAATTCATCGTTTCAACAAAGGACAACAAGACGTTCTTTTGCCATTTGTCGAAAAAGGTGACCTGGTTCTTGTGGGAGCTACAACCGAAAACCCAAGCTACGAGCTCAATCGCGCCTTACTCAGCCGCTGTCGAGTTGTCGTTTTTGAACGGTTAAGTGAAGCAAACCTGCGCCAGATTGTCGCCCGTGCCGAGGCACAATACAAAAAACCTCTCACTGAAGTCCTGCAGCCCGAGGCGATAGAAAATCTTCTACAATTCTCGGATGGCGATGCCCGTCGTTTAATTAACAGTCTCGAAATTCTGTATAGCTTCATGAAAGACGGCGAAGAATCCCCGCTATCAACTAATGATATGCGCGAACTTCTTCAGCAGAACCCCATCGGCTACGACAAGAACTCCGAAATGCATTACGATTTGATTTCCGCATTCATTAAAAGCGTGCGGGGGAGCGATCCTGATGCAGCGATGTACTATCTAGCTCGAATGCTGGATGGCGGAGAAGACCCCATATTCATCGCTCGGCGCCTGATTATTTTAGCGTCCGAAGACATCAGCAATGCAGATCCCCGTGCGATTTCAGTAGCGATTGCGGGGCTTCAAGCGGTGGAGGCAATTGGTCTTCCAGAGGGTGCTATCACTCTGTCTCAAGTGACGACATATCTGGCATCTTGTCCAAAATCCAATGCCTCGTATATGGCCCTTCACAAAGCCCGAGCTCTGGTGGAGCAGACGAAAACGTTGCCAGTGCCTTTGCATTTGCGCTCGGCAAAAACAGCCTTAGCAAAAGACATGGGATATGGCCGTGACTACAAATATCCCCACGATTATCCGACGGGCTGGACCGAGCAGTCGTATCTGCCTTCAGAGCTTCAGGATGAAAAAATCTATGAGCCAACGACTCACGGTTTCGAAAAGAATATCCGGGATTATTTAGCGTGGATGAAGCAAAAACGCTCAGAAAATAAAGACAGCTAGAATAAAAAAAAGGACCCATAAGGTCCTTTTTTATTTCAAAATTCGCGGTGGAAATTCTATTAAATGGCCCTTTGTGCGCAAACACAAATACACTCCGTAGATCCTTGCGACGTGTGAGTGTGTTTGGTGTTGGCCGGAATTTCAACGCGATCGCCAGGACGCAAAACAAACTGGTTCCCAGAGATATTAAATAACATTTCACCCGCAACAACGATGCGAACTTCAGCAAATGGATGGCGATGATCGGGGATCTTTGTTTGAGGAGCATAAGTCTCATCATAGGGTTCCAATCCTTCAGCCTCGAGAATCATATGAACCTGTTGTTTGCTAGGCACCAACGGTGCTTGCCAGCGAGTGATAATCATAAAATAAACCTCTTTCGTCGGGCCAGAAATCAATTCAACCTTGGGGCTTAGAGAGCGCATTCCGCATCTCGTGCCGGTCAGAAAGTTATCAAGGTTGCTTGATTCCCGGTTCTTTCTTTATCTCAAATCGGAACATGAGTTACAAGTCACGGCGCGATTGACTCGCCTTGAAACACCTTCCCTAGCTAAAAATCAAATTGCTACAGGATAAGAGACCTGATCTTTCATAAAGTAAAAAATGGCGTTAAGTCCCTCACTGGGATGTCGATACCTTTATTGTTAAGGAAAGGCCCGGTTACGGGGAGGGTATTTTGAGCAATTCTAAATCAAAGTCGACACACGCTGAACTTGATCACATCCTGAATTTTGTCGATTCCTCAAAAGGGCTTCGTGCGAAAATGAACGAGACCGGCAGAGTGCAATTACGCCAGGATCTCGATGGAAAACTTTTTACTTTCAGTTCTCAAGACGTAAACGAAGTTCTTCACAGAGCTGACTCTGAGGGTAAGGCGTTTCTTCAAGTGAACTTTAAGAATGGCGCAAAGATTCTTTTAACTGAGACTTTGATTGGTTTTAAACCCATTGAAACTCTTGGTTTAGATATGACCCGCATTCCGAAAGTAGTAACCACTCCGGATCTAGTGAGTGTTTATGAAGCGATTGAAGAGTCCTTGGGTGCTGATAACGGCAACGATACTGAGGTTGAGATCTTAAAAAAGGTCTACCTTGCAATTATTAGTGGCGGCGAAAAGGTTGGTTTCGATCTAGCTGCAGAACGTAAGTGGTTAAACCGACTTCTTGCGTCTAAATTCAAGGCTTCTGCCTAAATTTCAGTAATTACATATATTTAAATAGTTTTTTCGAAATAAACGAGGTGCAAACCTCGTTTATTTATTAGGCAGATTTCAGCCTGCATTAAGTTTTCGAAAAAAAGCTATTGACCTTTTTCGGGGTCTGAGCGAAAACCAGTCCCACTTTGCGGGGGTATAGCTCAGCTGGGAGAGCGTCTGATTTGCATTCAGAAGGTCGCAGGTTCGATCCCTGTTACCTCCACCAAATTTCCTTTTTTAGGACTTTCGTCAAAACGATGAAAAATTAAAAAAGTGATTGACGAGGACAAAATACAGAGTAATATCTGTTCCTCGCGCTGCTGAAAGGCAGCGAATTTTTGTTTCGCTCTTTGAAAACTGAATAGCTAGAAGAAATAGATTTTTGGGCTCTTTGAATACTGAGTAATCAGTATTCACAATTTCAAAATTAAATATATTCGAACAAACAACAGCGTAAAAGCTAGTAGTTTGATTGATACAGAATTTAAACTGGAGAGTTTGATTCTGGCTCAGAACAAACGCTGGCGGCGTGCCTAATACATGCAAGTCGAACGGGGAAAGCTTTCGGGTGAGTACTAGTGGCGCACGGGTGAGTAACGCGTGGATAATCTGCCTTAGAGTGGGGGATAACGAATCGAAAGATTCGCTAATACCGCATAAGACCACAAGAACTGCGGTTCAAGGGGTCAAAGGTTTTTCGCTCTAAGATGAGTCCGCGTAAGATTAGCTAGTTGGTGAGGTAATGGCTCACCAAGGCAACGATCTTTAACTGGTCTGAGAGGATGATCAGTCACACTGGAACTGAGACACGGTCCAGACTCCTACGGGAGGCAGCAGTAGGGAATATTGCACAATGGAGGAAACTCTGATGCAGCGACGCCGCGTGAGTGATGAAGGCCTTCGGGTCGTAAAGCTCTGTCGCAGGGGAATAACACAATGAATGTACCCTGTAAGAAAGGATCGGCTAACTTCGTGCCAGCAGCCGCGGTAAGACGAGGGATCCTAGCGTTGTTCGGAATTATTGGGCGTAAAGCGGGTGTAGGTGGCTATGTAAGTCAGGTGTGAAAGCCTGGGGCTCAACCCCAGAAGTGCATCTGATACTGCGTAGCTTGAGTGCTAGAGAGGATAGTAGAATTCTTGGTGTAGTGGTGAAATACGTAGATATCAAGAGGAATACCGGTGGCGAAGGCGGCTATCTGGCTAGACACTGACACTCAGACCCGAAAGCGTGGGGATCAAACAGGATTAGATACCCTGGTAGTCCACGCCATAAACGATGGATACTTGTTGTTGGAGGTATTGACCCCTTCAGTGACGAAGCTAACGCGTTAAGTATCCCGCCTGGGGAGTACGGTCGCAAGATTAAAACTCAAAGAAATTGACGGGGGCCCGCACAAGCGGTGGAGCATGTGGTTTAATTCGATGCAACGCGAAGAACCTTACCTAGGCTTGACATGTACTGGAATATTGGCGGAAACGCCGTAGCTCGCAAGAGTCGGTACACAGGTGCTGCATGGCTGTCGTCAGCTCGTGTCGTGAGATGTTGGGTTAAGTCCCGCAACGAGCGCAACCCCTACATTTAGTTGCCAGCATTCAGTTGGGCACTCTAGATGGACTGCCGGTGTTAAACCGGAGGAAGGTGGGGATGACGTCAAGTCCTCATGGCCCTTATGCCTAGGGCTACACACGTGCTACAATGGTAGTCACAAACTGAAGCGAAGTCGCGAGATGGAGCTAATCGGAGAAAAGCTATCTAAGTTCAGATTGGTCTCTGCAACTCGAGACCATGAAGTTGGAATCGCTAGTAATCGCGGATCAGAATGCCGCGGTGAATACGTTCCCGGGCCTTGTACACACCGCCCGTCACACCATGAAAGTTGGTTGTACCAGAAGTCGCTGCGCTAACCGCAAGGAGGCAGGCGCCCAAGGTATGGTCGATGATTGGGGTGAAGTCGTAACAAGGTAGCCGTAGGGGAACCTGCGGCTGGATCACCTCCTTTCTAAGGATTATGGTGATCGGCGTTTCAAGTTTAACTTGAAAAAAGCAATCACAATCTTAGGTCAACTCACTCTTCCCGAGTGGGTGAGTCCCAAAAATCTATTCTAGCTGTTTAGTTTTGAAAGAGTGAAAACTCTTATACGCATCTAACATGGGCCAGTAGCTCAGTTGGTTAGAGCACACGCTTGATAAGCGTGGGGTCGGAAGTTCGAGTCTTCCCTGGCCCACCAACTTTCAACAAATTGAGTTGGTCTGTTAGAGGTGAATAAGAGATTTTTTGCGCTTGAAGGTTTTCGTTCTTTGACAATTGAATAGATTGATTTAGTTGATTTTTAGCGAGGTTAGTTCCATTTTTTAAAGCTACAAAGGGCTTACGGTGGATGCCTTGGCACTAAGAAGCGATGAAGGACGTGGTAAGCTGCGATAAGCTTCGGGTAGTGGCACACACACTTTGACCCGGAGATCTCCGAATGAGGAAACTCATCATTTTATGATATCATTCACTGAATACATAGGTGTCTGAAGCGAACGAGGGGAAGTGAAACATCTCAGTACCCTCAGGAAAAGAAATCAATTCCGAGATTACCCTAGTAGTGGCGAGCGAACGGGTAACAGCCTAAACCTTAATCATTTATTTGATTGAGGGGTCGTGGGACCGCGATATGGGACCGGAGAGTATAGAACAACAGTCTGGAAAGTCTGGCAAGATAGGGTGATAGCCCCGTGTTCGAAATGCTCAAAGGCTCTAGCGGCATCCCGAGTACCACAAAACACGTGAAATTTTGTGGGAATCTGTGAGGACCACCTCATAAGGCTAAATATTCCTTAGTGACCGATAGTGAACAAGTACCGTGAGGGAAAGGTGAAAAGAACCCCGAGAGGGGAGTGAAATAGAAACTGAAACCGTAAGCTTACAAGCAGTTAGAGCCCCTTACGTGGGTGATAGCGTACCTTTTGCATAATGAGTCAGCGAGTTATGTTTGCAAGCGAGATTAAGCCGTTGAAGGTGTAGTCGTAGCGAAAGCGAGTCTGAATAGGGCGTTTAGTTTGCAGGCATAGACCCGAAACCCGGTGATCTAATCATGGACAGGTTGAAGCGAGGGTAACACCTCGTGGAGGACCGAACAAGTTGAGGTTGAAAACTCTTTTGATGATCTGTGATTAGGGGTGAAAGGCCAATCAAACTGGGTGATAGCTGGTTCTCCCCGAAATATATTTAGGTATAGCGTTGAGTAAAAAGTATCGTGGAGGTAGAGCACTGAATGGGCTAGGGGTCTTTACCGGATTACCAAACCCAAATAAACTCCGAATGCCACAGATATGTTCCTCAGCAGGCAGACGCAGGGTGATAAGGTCATGCGTCGAGAGGGAAAGAGCCCAGACCAACAGCTAAGGTCCCTAAATGCACGCTCAGTGGAGAACGTTGTGGAGTTACTTTGACAACTAGGAGGTTGGCTTAGAAGCAGCAATCCTTTAAAGAAAGCGTAATAGCTCACTAGTCTAGTGACTCTGCGCGGAAGATACAACGGGGCTAAGCGTGTTACCGAAGCTTTGGATTAAGATATTTTATATTTTAGTGGTAGGGGAGCGTTCTAGCGTAGGATGAAGGTTGACCGGTAGGACAGCTGGACGAACTAGAAGTGATCATGCTGACATAAGTAGCGTTGAACTCGGGTGAAAAACCCGGGCGCCGAAAACTCAAGGATTCCTGGGTAAAGATAATCTTCCCAGGGTTAGTCGAGTCCTAAGATGAGGCCAAGTGGCGTAATCGATGGCAAAACGGTTAATATTCCGTTACCTAGCAAATTGTGTTTAAGGAATGACGGTATAGGCTATCTCAGCCTCTTATTGGATTGAGGTGTAAGCGTGTAGGTGGTGTCGTAGGCAAATCCGCGGCACATAACACTGAGGCGTGAATGCGAGGATCTTTGATCCGGAAGTGAGAAAAGCCATGTATCCAAGAAAAGTTTCGTAAATTTAGATTTGTTAGCTCGTACCGTAAACCGACTCAGGTGAGTGGGGTGAATATCCTAAGGCGATGGGGTGAATTTTGGTCAAGGAACTCGGCAACTTAACACCGTAACTTCGGGAAAAGGTGTGCCCGCGAGAGTGTAAGGATTTACTCCCCAAGCTTTTTCGGGTCGCAGAGAAATGGGAGTAGCGACTGTTTATCAAAAACACAGGTATGTGCAAAGTCTCAAGACGAAGTATACATACTGACGCCTGCCCGGTGCTGGAAGGTTAAGAGGATTAGTTAGCGTAAGCGAAGCTGAGAATCGAAGCCCCAGTAAACGGCGGCCGTAACTATAACGGTCCTAAGGTAGCGAAATTCCTTGTCGGGTAAGTTCCGACCTGCACGAATGGCGTAACGACTTCTCCGGTGTCTCGACCAAATGCCTCGCGAAATTGAATTCTCGGTGAAAATGCCGAGTACCCGCAGAAAGACGGAAAGACCCCGTGAACCTTTACTGTAGCTTGGCAGTGATTTTAGAGTTGGCATGTGTAGGATAGGTGGGAGACTTTGAAGCAGGGGCGCTAGCCCTTGTGGAGTCAACCTTGAAATACCACCCTTGGCACCTTTGAAATCTAACCTGCTGCTCTTTACGAGCAGAGGGACACTGTCTGGTGGGCAGTTTGACTGGGGCGGTCGCCTCCCAAAAAGTAACGGAGGCGCGCGATGGTCCCCTCAGCCTGATTGGAAACCAGGCGTCGAGTGCATTGGCATAAGGGGGCTTGACTGCGAGACCTACAAGTCGAGCAGGTGCGAAAGCAGGCCAAAGTGATCCGGTGGTCCCGCGTGGAAGGGCCATCGCTCAACGGATAAAAGGTACTCCGGGGATAACAGGCTTATTCCATCCAAGAGTCCATATCGACGATGGAGTTTGGCACCTCGATGTCGGCTCATCACATCCTGGGGCTGGAGCAGGTCCCAAGGGTTTAGCTGTTCGCTAATTAAAGTGGTACGCGAGCTGGGTTCAGAACGTCGTGAGACAGTTTGGTCCTTATCTTCTGTGGGCGCATGAAATTTGAGTAGACCTGTCCTTAGTACGAGAGGACCGGGATGGACGAACCTCTGGTGTTCCTGTTGTTCTGCCAAGAGCAATGCAGGGTAGCTATGTTCGGAACTGATAACCGCTGAAAGCATCTAAGCGGGAAGCAGACTACAAGATTAGATTTCACTGGGGCTTCGGCCCCCTAAAGACTCCTCGGAGACTACGAGGTTGATAGGCGGAAGGTGTAAGTACAGTAATGTATTCAGCTGATCCGTACTAATAGGTCGTGAGGCTTTTTTAAAAAATATTCTTCTAACTTAAGTTACGAAGATTTCGTCTCAGTGACTTCTCTTAAATGAGAACGAGAGACTAGCTCTCTGAATAAGTAAGAGAGTTAAAACTTGGAACTAACAACGACTCGCTAAAAATCAATTAAATCAATCATTCAGTTGTCTGAAATAGAAAGTAACTTCTCCATTTGTATTGGAAGTAAGTTGCAAAGAAGAACGACGAAGTATAAACGTACTTCATCTTTGTTTTAATAAACGCTTTGCTGGTGTTTATAGCAGAGGGGCCACACCTGATCCCATTCCGAACTCAGAAGTTAAGTCCTCTTGCGGCGATGGTATTGCATGGGCGACCATGTGGGAGAGTAGCACGACGCCAGCTCTTTTTTACTCGAACCCGGTCTGGAAACAGATCGGGTTTTTTTATGTCAAATTAAAAACAATAATTAGTTTATATGAATCACTTGATGTTGGCAGAGGAGTTGCTTCCCCTCAGTCTACTATATTCGCAACAAAGTATTGCCTACTTAGTTGAGGATTTCTGAACTGGTGTAGCTTGCTGAGCGGCCGGTTGAGCGGTTTGTACAGGAACTTGTTTTAGTGTCGGTGAACTTGATGGTTGTTGGGCTGTGGGAGTGGCAGCGGCAGCGGATTTTTGTTGGGATGGTGGAGTTTGTTTGTTGAGCATGCTCATCAAATAGGTACGGCCGATTTCGAAGATTTTGTTTTTGCTTTTGATTTCTTTCAGGCTCATTTGAAGGATGATTCCGGGATCTTGTTCATCCGGCATATCCAGTACTTCCACTTCTAAATAGTAGTTACCTTCTTTGACTCTTTGAAGTGCGAGTTTTTCGCTGCCTAAAAGAGTTCGAGCTAATTCGGATCTAACTTTGTATTCAATCGTGGCGATACCATTCCATTCCTTTGGGAGACTGCCTTGATGATGAAGCTCATCGATATCGTCGTTTATCATTTTAATGAGTTGTTGGGCTGGAGTTAGTTGCACGCAGGATTCTGATCTATTGCGGATAAAGTTACCTGCTGGACCATCTTGTACGATCAAGAATGCAAGGACACCCGCTGTTAGAATTACTAATGAACCAATAATCTTGTAAACCATCCTGGTGTCCTCTTGTCGAAAGCCTGCTGATACAACCTGACGTCCTTATTATTGGGAAAATTTGGGGGCTCCTCAAAGGCTTTCGGTGGTGAGCCCAAAATCGCTCCTTCGGGCTAGGACCATTTGGGTGGCTAAAATACTGAAATTGCACAGGAAAGGACGCCTTTTAGGAGCCATTGTCTAAGATTTCGACGTTGCGGGTGGTGGTGATGGAATCTGATGAAACTGAAAACCGTACGTAATTACCGGTATTTAGCTGTTCTGTAGGATTCTGGCACTGAGATTGGATATATCCGGGTGAGAGAGGTGTCTATGAATACACTTACTAGATTAACAGCATTGGCTTTTGCCGTCGGGTTTTACGTGGGTTGTTCCCCTGTGAACTTTGGCGTCAGCAGCAAGGACTGTAATGCCAGCACAAACTGTGTGGTTCAGAACAATAAAAAGAGCTACTCATACTCTGTGACTGCCGGCTCAGGTAAGGTCGACATTCTTATTGTGAATGACAACTCAGCATCCATGTCGTTTGAACAAAAACGTCTGGCGCCTCGCTTTGCTAATTTTATTCAAAATCTTGATGCTGCCAAAGTAGACTATCGTATCGCCATCACGACGACGGATATTAGTGGTGGTAAATTTCCTCAAGGTGGTCAACTGATCACAATGGGCGATGGTTCAAAATATATCACTCCGTCGCAAGCCAATAGATTGGCACTTTTCAATGCGGCTATTCAACGTCCTGAAACGACAACTTGTGAAAACTTTATCGCTAACTATTTAAGAGCGAATGGTGCGAGCTCGATCAATTCTTCGGGCTATCAAAGTGGTTATGCTTCGAATTGTCCTTCTGGCGATGAGCGCGGTGTTTACTCTGCTAACTTGGTTGTTCAAAACAATCCAGGAAGCTTCATCCGTGCGGATGCTCACTTGTCGATTATCTTCTTGTCAGATGAAGATGAGAGAAGTGGTTTGTATTCTTCGGGTAACTATACATTGGCGGCTTTGGATCAACCGGCTTCTTTGCCTAGATCTGTGAAGTCTTCTTTGGGAGAAGCAAAATATGCTTCTTTATCTATCCATGCGATTGTTGTGCGCGACACAAGCTGTCTGGCGCAACAAAACAGCCAGGTGCTTGGAGACAATCCAAATCAAGACACTAAAGGTTTAGTAACTGGTTCGATTGGTTCAGTGTACTTGTCATTCACAAACGTCAGCCCAGCATGGGGTGTGTCTGCGGATATCTGTTCTTCGGATTATACAGGCCAATTGGGCACGATCCAAACTTCGATCCAAGCTAAGATCAAAGACATCTTGTTGAACTGTTCATCTCCGAGTGATTTGCAAGTTTCTGTATCGGGTACAAATATCGCTCACTCTGTTTCAGGAAATGTTCTGACATTCTCTCAGACGCTTTCTCCAGGGACGACTGTGAACTTGTCATATAAGTGCGGTCTTTAGTGAGTACCTTCTCTGAAAGCATTGAATACAATGGACGAAACTCTCGCAAGTCGGGAGTTTTTGTACGAGTGATTAAGTACATCTTGCAGCGATTGCATCTCTTCTAAAACTACAGGGATTGAAATTAAAATTGAACGAAGGCGAAGTTAATAGCTTCGCCTTTTTTACTTTTAATCCATGCGGAATGCAAAGTTCGAGAACGAAGAGGAGAGGTGAGTGGAAAGATGAAAGCAAAGAAGATAAGGATTGAGAGATGTGATGTGATAAATGTTGGAAATATTGTTCAGAAGTTTTGACAATAGTGGGTCGGAATGGGGCGAGGGGTGGATAGAGATGAGACTTTCTATGATTAATCTTTAAATTATCGGAGATGTTTTGGACAATAGATCGGTCAAGGAAGGTGAGGAAGCTTTCTGTGGGCAAATTCTCAGGATGAGACGGAATTACCTGGTCTTAATCCTTTAGTCTTGAAATTGGCTTCCGATATAACAAACATGGGAATGCTAGATAGATACAAAAAAAAGGGCGGCTTTTTTCAATTGCTTCAATTGTTGGAAACATCACCAACAACTAAGAGAGAGCAATTTCTAACACTTATTGCAGGCGAAAATCCAGTTTGGGAGGAAGCGCTTCGCAAAAGAATTCTGACAATCACACGTGTGTATAGTTGGGAAGGCCAGTATTTGGTCGAGATATTTTCGCGTGTGCAGCCAATGACTTTGGCTTACGCTCTTCATGGCAATCCGCAAGAGCAGATTGATACTTTGTTGAGTTGTCTGCCGCCGATTTCCAAAAGGAAAATCACGGACCTTATGGCGGAAGCCAGTCCGACTCCAGCGGAAAAAGGAACTAGTATTTCTAAAATGCTCACTGAAGTGCGCGGATTCGTTGGTCAAGGCATCATTCGCCTGGAAAAAGTGGATCCGGAATTACATATTCCTGAAAACATTGAAGAGATTCTGAACACGACAGCTTTCAATGTGAACCACGCACCATTAACTGATGCGAACGTGGCGAAAAAAGATGTGAAGCCCAATATCGTAGGTGACTCCGATGCGGCTCCGTCAACTCCCGCAAGTCAGGAAGCCGATTTTCTTAGAAGAAAAGTTAATCAGCTTTCATCGGAAGTGAATGCACTCAAACATGAAAACACCGTCTTAAAGGACAAACTCGCGCAGATCAAAAAGATCGCTTAACCCGACGATCGTCGGGTATCAAATTGAGTTTTAACTCCACAGGTTTCCCGTTTTCGTCAACCATTTTGACAAACGGGGAACTGTCGTTAATACCAGAAACTTAGGTCCGATAAGCCATTTGAAGCACGTGAGGTGTAACAAATGGTTTTCTTTAGAACCGCAATTATCGCATTATCTTTCGTCGTGTTGGGCACTGATGCCCTGGCGCAAGTCTCGATAATCAACCAGGAACAGAATGAATCTGATTTCTTGTTGGAGCTGACTAAGGCTGTGGATCCCACCGCGACCTCGGTCCTTGGAATTTTTAACCAGATTCCGAGAGCGGAAAATAATAAGGACGTCGCACCTGAATGTGATCCTAAGTTTTTCGAAGATCAATTGTTCTCTAAAAAAAGAACCACAGAAGAATACTTTAAAGTCGTCAAACAGTTTATGGCGAATTGCCAATCTGAACTGGCGTACAACTCTCCACGAGGGATCTTGAGCCTTGCGAAGATGGCACTTGATGACTACAAGTTCTTTAAGCATCCCCAAGTTAAAAGCATTGTGATTCCATTATCTAATGGAGTGCTGGTGCCGGCGATTGTGGGGTTAAAGCAAGACAGTCGTCCCCGTCCTCTGGTGGTGATGAAATGCGGAGTTTTCTGTGGAGCCGATCAAAATGCTTTCATGAAGACCTTCCTGATTCAACTGTTCGATTTGACTCCTTATAATGTGGTGCTACTGGCTAATCAGACAGGTTTGGATTATCTGATCGCGAACTCTCATTTTTCATTGGGTGGTTGGAGTGAGGGATTTGAATCTTTGATGGTCGGTAAATGGCTGCGTGAAAAATGGGAATATCGTGATCGCATTTCGAGCATGCACTTGATGGGTATGAGCCTGGGCGGAAATGCAGCGGTGTTCGGAGCAGCTTTCAATGACATGTATCCTATGCCCAATGGTCAGAAAGTTTATAGCTCGGCGGTAGCGATCTGCCCGGTGATCTCACTTCGTCCTACCTTAGAACATCTTTATAGCGACGATGTGATCGGTCCTGTATTTAATATCATGACTCGCAGCCAATTTGCGAAAGCACGGAGCTATTTGACGGACATTCCAGAGATGGTTGCGGCAGATCAGTTGCCACCAAGGAAACAAATGCCAGGATACTTGGGTGATATGGCGTCTACGTCTTTACAAAGACGTGGCGTTGCCAGTACGTCCCCAGATTTTTTTAAGAGTAATAATTTTTGGAATCTTCCTGGTAAAGTTCAAACTCCGCTGATGGTGTGGGCTTCTAAAGATGATAATGTCGTGAGTAATAAATTAAATGCTCAGGTCTTTGAGCATGACGACTATTATGAGTCAGCCCCTAACGCGGGAGTAGTTAATGTCAACTATGGCAGCCATTGTGCTTTCTCGGCGGCGTATGGATATCAGACAGCCGCCTTGGTTCTGCGCAGCTTTGTGATGGCCCACAGCCCGGAATTTGTTGATCACTATAAACGTACCGAAATGCCTTGGAAGTTTGGTTTCAAAAAGATTTCTAATGTCTATCAGCACGTGGGTCAGTCCTGGAAGTTTGAAGAAAAATCCAACACGGCGACAGTAACTTTTAGAATGTTTAATTTTGTCGCGAATAAAAATTGTTATTTCAGGAATCCATTTGGTGATGAAGTCGCCGGTTGTGTGACGACACGTGAAATGGATATTCCTATTTCGGAGATCAAGGCCATGGGCGCCAGAGTTCCGGCAAATGAAGTCGAAGCCCAGGCTCTGACTCGTGAATTCAATTCCAAGGTTGAGTTCTTGACCGATGGAAAACCATTAAACGGTACCAGCAGCTCGAGCTTTGTTTTGAGCTGGCGTCCTCTTTTTGAATAAAAAAATGCAGCTTTCCCAGTGAGAAAGCTGCATTTTGAATTTCGCTATATCTTCAATCTTATTTTACCGTCGAAAGTGCTTCACGAAGAGCGGCTTCATCTTTAACACCGATGAATACCAGTTCAGCTCTGCGGTCTGCTGAACGGCTGCCCAAAGATTCTTCTGAGCCTCTGCCTACAGCAGATACTTTAGAGGAGTCCAAGCCGTATTTTTCAAGAGCACTTGCTACCGTTTCAGCACGGCGTTGAGAGATCTTTTCGTTGATTTGTGCAGAACCTGTGGAGTCTGTGAAACCACGAACTTCCACGCGTTCGTACAAGTCTGAATGTTCATCCAAAGCTTTTGCCAGGCGTTCCACTTTTCTTTGATCAGCATTGGACATCGCTACCTGAGAGGTATTGAATTTGATCGTTGAGTTGCCGGCAATAAGGCTCGACATTGCGACGTCATTCAAAATTGGTTCAGGTTGCGCAGCGGCCACTGGACGTGCTGGTTCTTCTGTTTCAGCAACGAATTCTTCCTCTTGAACCATGGTTTCATCGGCCGCAGTAGATCTTACGGATGTTTTGTAGGCATTCGGATTCCAACCAAATTGGAAGTCCACTAAGTACATCATAACAAGATCACCTTGATTACTTGTTAAGCTCATTGCACGGGCACCCAAACGGGCAAGCCATGCTTGCGACATGTTGAACTCTTTTAGAACCTGCAGACCGGCAAAGATCGCATCCCCTTGGGAAGAAGCATAGTTAGGACCTTGGCTGAAAAATTGATTTCCGACCACACCCATTTGCCAACGGTTGTCAGTGCGATAACGGAACGCGAACTCTGCAGCTCCATCAGTACTAGCTGTGTCTAGGGCTGTTGAGTGAGTGAATTGTTGGTTGTTGTAACCGTACCCTAGGTCCATTACCCATGGGCTTTCTAGATACCAAGAACCCAACAGTTTGATAGTTGTTGGTGTACCTTCAACGTCTTGAAGGGCACCTTGATCATAACCTGTATAACCACCACCAAGACCGATAAATGGTAAGAGTCCGCGTGGTGGCGCTTCAGTTGCTTCTTTTCCGAATTGAAGAGTACTTGAAGTTGCTGATTGATCCTGAGCTTGGGCCCAGGCTCCTGCTAACAGAATAGCTGCAATGATAATTTTTTTCATGACGAAGTCTCCTTTTTTATGGCAGTTCCAGTATGAACTTCCAAAGAAGATCGTCAAATTCTTGCATGGTAAATTATATGAACTTTGTGATGAATCAATTTTTGATTTGCCCCCATACACAGGACTCTGGACGTCTCATTACCGCTCCTTTAGAGAACTGCACAAAGTACTGTAGTAACGAACCAAAGTTGCCTCGATCGGATCACGTTCTTTTTCATCCACAACATAGACTCCAAGGGGATCGTTGATGTCTTTGGCAGGTACAACACCATAAACAATTCCGGGAGAGTAAAACTTGGAGTCACTCTGTCGGAATGTCAGAATGTTGTCTTGGGAAGGATGATTCGAATCATAGACGATAAAATTGATATCGCCATTGTTCAATCGCTCAAAACGTTTTACTAAGACCACATGTTGCGCCATGCGATTGGCGCGAACGATGAGCATAGTTAGTTTGTTGATCTGAAGATTGCCGATCAGCTGATCCTTGGATTCGCGGTTGTTCTTTTTGCTGCGGCTGCCACTGCCAATAAGATACTTGAGATTTTTTCCCAGTTTATGAAAGCGCTCTAATTCATACTTTTCGATTTCAGATCTAAAGTTCCGATGAGTGTTGTTGTCACCCTTACGGATGCTAACTCCATCCATCAGGTTTCCCAGCAAGCCAAGATCAGTGCGCAAGTAAGATTCTTGGTTTAGCAATATAGGATATATAGAATCGCCGCGAAGCATGTTGAGAACTTGAAGAGTTTGAGGACCTTGAACAGTGGATGGAGAGTTCCAGCGATTGAGGTAAAAGAAAAGTCGTTGTGCTCGAGACAAGGACCAGCAAACACCTAACTCATAAAGTCCACCGCGTGCTTCGACACCCCAGTTCGTAATTGGTATGTGGAACTCGCTGGAGAACTGTTGTTGAGACATGCGACGGTAGATTTCATTCGCGGTGATTTTGCTACAAGAAAGATCCTTTACCAAAGAGTCTGATACCGTCTTTTTAGCAAAAGCGGGTAGATTTATCGCAACAACGGCAAAAAGGGTAAATAGACTGATCTTTTTCATCGCACGAACCTAGCAAAGTATTTTGGAGAGTGCGATCTTAGAAGTATTAAGAGTTGGATATAATAAAGGCCCGGTTTCCCGAGCCTTTGATTTATAGTTTGTAAGAATTGAACTATTTTTTAGCGACAAGTTTCAAATTCATTTCGAATTCGTCACTGATGATTTTGTCTGCAGTCAACTCTTTGAAGAAGTTGCCAGAGCCATATTTAAGACCCCATTTAGTGCGGTCAACTTTTACAGTCGCTTCGCCAGTTACAACACCTTTATCAACAGTTACTTTTGCGGGGAATTCGATCGGATTTGTTTTACCAATCATCGTCAGTTCACCTTTGACAGTCACTTGGTCTTTGGAGACAGGTGTTACGCTAAGAACTTTGAATGTCGTTACTGGGAATTTTGCTGTGTCAAAGAAGTCGTTGCTTGCCAAGTGACCAACAAGTTTCTTGTTGTATTCAGCATCTTTCAAATCTTCATTTGTGATTGTCGTCATGTCGATGTTCACTTGACCAGTTGTGATTTGGCCTTTGCTATCAACTTGAACTTCACCATCTTTTACAGAGATATGACCGTTGTGAGAAGAACCAGCTTTTTTAGTGCCTTTCCATGCAACTGTGCTCTCTTTAGTATCGATTTTGTAAGCTTCTGTTTTAGTTGCGTCTGCCTTCGCTGCTTTACCTTTAGATTTCGCTTGAGCGCCAGATACCGCAAAAACCAAAATCATTGCCGTTACAAATGTCTTCATCATTGTTGAACTCCTTAATGTGTTTTTAGACCTTACAAATTTTTGTCTAAACTTTGTTGAATCGCAATGAATATTACCGAGCATCATACCTTCATCGACGGACTCGACTTTCACCGGGATTCCTCGGTATCCGAATCACAGTTGTGAATTGAGATGTAAAGACACAAACAATCTTTCGCAAATTCGAGGGTGTCTTGACTTTAAAGTATGGTGATCAAAGAATTTTTTGTAATTGTGGGAGGATACTTATGAGATTTCCAAAGCTTGCGTTGATGATTCTGGCAGTTGTATTAGCCAGCTGTACAAAAAAGTCGGAGGACACAATCAAGGTCGGTGTCTATGGTCCTTTCACTGGTGGGAGTGCTCCGATGGGTGTTTCCATGCGTAACGGGGTTCAGGTGGCCATTGATGAAATCAATGCGGCTGGCGGCGTTCTAGGCAAAAAGATATCAATGGTGGATCGTGACGACGAAGCCAAGAATGAACGTGGTGGACAAATCATGTTGGAACTGTTGGACAAAGAAAAGGTCGTGGCGGTATTGGGGCCCATTAACACTGGCGTTGCTGATGCCAGTACACAGTATGCAAATACGAAGAAAGTTCCGTTGATTATTAATGTTAGCGCCGGCGCAAAAGTGAATGAGCTCTTTAAAGCCAATCCTGAAAATTTTGTATTTAGAATTGCCGCAAATGATGACATCCAATCGCGGGTCATCGTGAACGAGGCTTTGAAACTTGGATTTAAAAAACCGGCACTTTTGTGTGATGATACCAACTATGGCCAGAATGGTCGCGAAAAGATGGAAGCGGTCCTAAAAGAGAAAGGCGTGAAACCAGTTTACATTGGGAAGTTCAAAATTAAAGACAGCGATATGAGTGCGCAACTGCAAGAGGCGCGGGCTGCGAAAGCCGACGTCCTTTTAGTTTATGGTATTGGTCCGGAGTTAGCTGCCGTTTCAAATTCGATGGCTCGTCTGGGATGGAAAGTGGACATGATCGGCAGTTGGACCCTTTCAATGTCGAACTACATTACCAACGCGGGTAAAAACGGAAACGGCACAAAGATGCCGCAAACATTTATCGAAGCTTCAGCAAAATCTGACAAGCAAAAGAAATTTATCTCGGATTACAACATCAAATTCAAAGAGTCTCCAATTGCCTCTGCTGTATCTGCAGCGCAAGGGTATGATTCTATGTACTTGCTGAAACTTGCAATTGAACAGGCACAGTCACTTGAAGGATCAAAAATCCGCACCGCTTTAGAAGACCTGGCTGTTCCTTATGAAGGAATTACCGGATCTTATACCAAGCCTTTTTCTAGCACTGATCATGAAGCTGTGAAAGAAGCGAATGTTATGCTTGGCATGGTAAAAGACGGCATCGTGGTGGATTCAACAACTCAGAAAAAGTAGGTCCCAGTGTCAGAGATCATGCAGATTCTGATTTCGGGTATTATTCAGGGCGTGATTTATGCGCTGATTGCCTATGGTTATAATCTGACGTTCTCAACTTCGAAAACCATCAACTTCTCCCTTGGCAATGTCATTATGCTCGGGGGAGTGGTGGGTTTTTCCCTTTATGTCGATAGAGCCACAGGACAACTGTTGGGTTATCCCTATCTATTTCCCATCGTCGGAGTTTTAGTCACGGGCGTTATTGCCGGGTGGATGGTGCATCGCTTTGCCGTAGCGCCAGCCTTAAAAATGAAATCTGAATATACCTGGGTGCTGGCAACATTGGCGATGGGTATTATCTTTAAAAATGCAGTCGAACAAATCTGGTCCACGGGCGACTATCGTTTTCCTTCTCCCTTGGGGGATGATCCCATCCGTATTTTAGGAGCGGGTGTTTACCCACAGGAGATCATGGCAGTTATTGTTGCCACTGTGATTGTTTTTTCTATCGAACTTTTCCGCAGAAAAACTATTTATGGAAAAGCCATTCAAGCTGTCAGTGAAGATAAAGATACCGCCAGCCTGATGGGGATTCCTCAAGAACAAGTCGTGAAGGTTTCCTTTATGATGAGTGCTTGTATCGCCACGATCGGGGGCCTGATGGTGGCACCCTGGACATTTGTATCTGCCACGATGGGATCATCGCTTGGTACAAAAGCCTATGTCGTGGCCATTATCGCAGGATTGGAATCAGGTTTCGGTTTAATCTGGGGAGGATTGATCTTAGGAATCTCAGAGTTCTTCACGGCTCGATATATTTCCTCGGGATATAAGGAACTTCCTGGTTTTATAATTTTGATTTTAGTCATCCTGATAAAGCCCAGCGGTCTGTTTGGGAAAAAATCGATCAAGAAGGTTTAAGGGGGCGCGGTGAAGAAGCAATCGTGGAAATGGGCCACATACATTTTGTGTTTGCTTCCCTTGTTATTACCCTCGTTAGTGGAAAACGAATACTACGTTCACGGAATTTTAGGACGCATTATTGTTTATACTATTCTGGTGGCCGCTTTGGATCTAGTCACAGGTTATATCGGTGATATCTCAATTGGGCATGCGGGGCTTTTTGCTGTGGGTGCTTATACCATGGCCATTCTGAACTCTACAGCCGCCGCAAATCAGGGAAGTACGATTCAGGTTTTTTATGAATGGCCTTATTGGTTGTCCTTGGTGACAGCCATTGTGGTGACGGCGGCCTTTGGGTTTGCCTTAGGCTTTCCATCTTTAAAAGCATCGGGTCCTTATTTGGCTGTTACCACGATTGCCTACGGAAGTATCATCTATACTATTATAAATGAACAAGAAGCTCTTACTAACGGTACTAAAGGAATTCAGATGGTGCCGTTAAAGCTTGCGGGCTTTTCACTGGCTGGAAATAATTTTATTTATCTGATTTATCCCTGTTTACTTCTGGTGATGTTTCTGAAAAGAAATTTGGCGAAAAGCTTCTGGGGCCGGGCTTTTGAAGCGATTAAGTATTCCAGTATCGCCGCTGAAAGTTGTGGGATTTCTCGCTCGCGCTTTAAAATTTCTGCTTTCGTTTTGTCCGCAGCTATTGCGGGCTTGGCGGGAGCTCTATTTACTCATCTGGATAATTACGTGGCGCCGAATACCTTTACGTTGGATTTTTCAATTCTGGCGCTGATGGCTTTGATCTTTGGTGGTGTTCGATCTGTTTTGGGAAACTTTATCGGGATGGCACTGGTGGTGATCCTGCCGGACGTCTTTACGTGGTTCAAAGACTGGCGATTGATGGTGTTTGGTATTCTGCTTTTGCTGGCTTTATTTTATCTGCCAAATGGGTTGGCGGGTTGGATACGTGGGTACTTTGAAAAATGGTTTCCGGCTTTGCGAAACGATTATGATCTGGACAAGATCAAAGAGAAGGCCGCTGCTCAAAATCTTCAGTTTCACACAGTTTCCGATGGCGGTCCGATTCCTTTACGTCTTGAAGGATTGGAAATGCGCTTCGGCGGATTGATCGCGGTAAATCGATTAGAAATGAAAATTGCACCGGGCACGATTCGCGGATTAATGGGCCCTAACGGTTCGGGAAAATCTACAACTGTGAATTTGATCACAGGGCTTTATCAGCCCACTGCGGGGCAAGTATACATCTTTGATAAACCTTCAAACAGTGTAAAGCCGCATCGTCGGGCGTATCTGGGAGTGGCACGCACTTTTCAGAATCTGCAGCTCTTTTCTGATCTTACGGTGCTGGAAAATGTTTTGGTGGGTTTACACAAACATTATCGTTCGTCTTTGCCCGCTGTGCTGGTGGGAATGCCCCAAGTAAGACGGGAAGAGGATAAGTTTGTGGTGGAAGCTTATAGGTGGTTGGAGTTTGTAGGACTTGAACATTTGGCATTGGAAAAAGCCAAGAACTTAGCCTATGGACAGGCAAGACGATTGGAAATTGCACGGGCTCTGGCTTTGCAGCCTAAGATTTTATTGCTGGATGAACCAGCTGCTGGACTGACTTCCGGAGAGATTCAGGAATTCAACAAAATCATTCGTAAAGTCAAAGAAGCGGGCCTTGCGATTCTTTTGATCGAACATCATATGGAAATGATGATGCAGATATCAGATGAAATCACTGTTTTGGATTTCGGTAAAAAAATTGCCGAGGGTTCTCCTAAAGAAGTGCAAAGCAATCCTCAAGTGATTGAAGCCTATTTGGGCGCGGAAGGGGCACAGCATGCTTGAGGTGAAGAATCTATCCGTTCACTATGGAGGCATCCAAGCTTTGAAGGGCGTCAGTATCCAAGTTCAACAAGGAGAGCTGGTTGCGATGATTGGAGCGAATGGTGCGGGGAAAACGTCCTTGCTTCGTACCATCTCGGGACTGGTGCAACCTGCTGCAGGGGAGGTCTATATTGACGGTAAACTCGCTAATAAAATTCCCGCTCACAAGCGTGTCGCCTTTGGTCTGGCTCATTGTCCTGAAGCACGCCGCATTTTTGCGCAGCAAAGTGTCCATGATAATTTGCTTTTGGGTGCGTTTCTAAGAACAAAGAATGAAAAGAAAGCGGAGATTGAGAAAACCATTGATGAAGTATATGGTATTTTTCCCCGTTTGAAAGAGCGCAATGCTCAGCTGGCGGGCACACTTTCGGGGGGAGAGCAGCAAATGCTTGCTATCGGCAGGGCGCTGATGTTGAAACCCAAAATCCTTATGTTGGATGAGCCTTCTATGGGACTTGCTCCGGTAATCATCGACGAAATGTTTTCAGTGATTAACAAAATTAAAGCGACAGGAACAACCAGTATTCTTTTGGTTGAGCAATTGGCTTTTCGTGCGTTGCAAGTTGCGGATCGCGGGTACGTTCTTGAACAAGGTGTGGTTCGTGTCGAAGGGAATGCGAAGGAATTACTAAAAAATCCTCAGGTTAAAGCCGCTTATCTCGGAGTGACACAGGAAAGATAGGTGGTCGTTTCATGCTGTTACAGGCCTTCTGATTAGAACTTCGTAGAACAAAAAAACTATAACGATGGTCTCGTGAAGTCTCATCAATGTTTCCCGATAAATTTGCCAGCGGAGACATGATATGGGTATGAGAATTCAAACAAACATTGCAGCAATCAATGCACAGCGGAATCTGGTTGGTTCACAAAGAATCATGAACGATTCGATGGCAAAACTTGCTTCGGGAAGTCGTATTAACAAAGCCGCGGATGATGCCGCAGGTTTGGCGATTTCCGAAACGATGAAAGGTCAAATTCGCTCCGCAGCGATGGCTCAAAGAAATGCGAATGATGGTATATCCATGATTCAGACCGCTGAAGGTGGTTTGAATGAAATTAGCAATATCATTATCCGTTTGCGTGAACTTGGTATCCAAGCTGGCTCCGACACCATTGGTGAAAAGGAGCGCGGGATGTTGAATAAGGAAGTCGTGCAGCTTCGAGATGAGATCCAGCGTATTGCTAAAACGACGAATTGGGGTACGACGAAACTTTTAGATGGATCTGCGCCAGCCTTTGATTTTCAAGTAGGTATTAATAATGATCCTAAAAACGATCGCATCACTTTTGAAGCGGGTCGTGGTGCTGCGACTTTAGATGCCTTGGGATTAGACGGCCTTTCCTATGACACCAAAGAGGGCGCACAAAATGCGCTCAGCCGCCTGGACGATGCTCAGTTGGCGGTGAACGGAACTCGTGCCTATATGGGTGCGTTACAAAATAGACTGACGTCGGCTGCGGATAACTTAGGCGTGATGCAAGAGAATCTGTCTGCGGCGAACAGTCGTATCCGTGATACTGATATTGCTGCAGCTTCGAGTGAAATGACTCGAAATAGTATTTTACTTCAGGCGGGGACTTCTGTTTTAAGTCAGGCCAATCAGTCATCTCAATTGGCCTTGAAACTTATCGGCTAAGTCAAAGTGGCAATATGGATCGCCTTTGCTGTGATCATGAGCCACATCCCTATTAGAGCCAACCATCCGAAGCCATAAGCACGCATGCGTTTGATAACGTCGTTTTTTCCTAAGTGAATAAATGCATGAACCGCGCGTGCCATGACATACAGCCACGCTAAAATCACAAAGATGATACTTTGCACCGGTAAAATTAAGCCGAGAATGCAAGCAACATAGAAAAGCACCGGGGCTTCGAAAAGATTCGCAAAATGGCGCACGGCCTGAATAGATTGCTCTGGTTCCTGTCCCTGAAGTGTGCGGTAAAAACTTAGTTTTACTGAGCCAGAGCGAACTGCCGTCACTCTTCCCAAAAACATTTTTCCCAAAACTAACAAGACCAATAAAAACATGGCACACATTGGAAAGATAATTTGTACGTTCGTTGACATTGCTTCTTCCTCGAAAAATGTAGATCTAAAAATTTAGTACGCAAAAAGTATGTGTCAAGACAAAGTGCTGAGGGAATTCTTTATTTATTACTCTTTCTTAATCTATTATGAGTTGTAGGGGGTAGTGATGATTGATTCAGCAGAGCTTCTAAAAAAGAAATCTCGTAACGTAAAAAAAGGCCTTTCGGGAACTGAGATCGATGAATACTTGGCTGCGATGAAGGGGTGGTCCTATGAGGACAACCACATTGTAAAAGCCTACTCTTTCAAAAACTATCACGAGACTTTGGCGTTTGTGAATGCGTTGGCTTTTGTTGTGAATGCTGAGAACCATCATCCAGATCTTTTGGTCTCATTCAATCGCTGCGTGGTGATGTTCAATACCCATTCCGTCGGCGGTGTTTCGGAAAACGATTTCATTTGCGCCGCAAAGATTGACGCAATGGCATCTCACAATTATGCGCCGGTCGCTCACTAGTGATTCATAGTTCTGTATCCAATAAACGATTGCTGCGGGGCTGAAGGATTTTAGTAAGGCTTCGCGCATCGTGGGGTGCTTTTACTTTTAAGTCGTTATCAAAATAGATGTAAACATCACGCTCCTTCACGGGCATGGGATCGTCGGTAATCGTCAAAGCATCTTTGGGTTCCCGGCCACTTTGCCATCGTTTGATTCGTTCACTCCACCACCGAAGGGCGCCTGGTGAGTAGCCACTGACATAGAATTCTTCGTCACCATGCAGTCGCACATAGACGAAGTCAGCAGTCACATCTTCCATGTAAGGCCATTTTCCAGCCGTGTCGGCAAAGACCAGGGCGATTTTGTATTTCCGAAGCAGCTCGATGAATTCTGGATTTTCAAAACTGTGATGGCGAACTTCCAAACTGTGTTGCAGGCGGCGGTTGCTTTTTCGAACGGAGTCTAAATAGTGGGAAGGGAATCTTTCTGATAGATCGGCTAGGGCCGCTCCTTCCGCAAAAGTACTTGGAAGCAATTTAAAGAAGGCTTCGAGGCGCTCGGGATCAAATACAAAATTGGGTGGAAGCTGCCACAGGAACGCACCGAGTTTGTCATCAAGATTAAGAACCCCAGAGCCAAAGAAGTTAACCAAAGCCTTTTCGCAGTTCTTTAAGCGCAGTATGTGCGTGATGAAGCGTGAACCTTTCACTGAAAAGCAAAAGTTCGCGGAGTTTCCTTATACCAGCGAAGGTAGGTCTCGGGCCTTTGATTGGCATAAAAGGAACCATTGATTTCAATCGTCGAAACTTGTCGACTGGCATAAGCGAGTTCTTTTTCAATCGGCAGGCCCTTGGGGTAAAAAACGCCGCGCCATGGAGGATAAACCCATCCCGAGATCCCAATTCTTGTGTTCATACATGCTCCGTCGCCACCTTCCCGCGTTATACTGTCGTCAACAAGGAGGCAATTATGGCTTCAGTTAATAATTCTAAAGAAAGCTTCTCCCGCAAAATGGGAGACAAAATCGAAGATGTTGGTGCAAAGGTTTCTGAAAAAGCTCCAAAAACTGGAAAAGCCATTCATGATCTGGGCGATAAAATCGAACACCTGAATGACAAAAAAAGCTCCAACCGCCGCGTTTAAGTTTTAGATTTTGGCTCCCGAAAATTCAATGGGTTTTCGGGAGCTGAGGCTTTAGCTTTCCTGAGTGTCCCTTTTATATTTCCACTAGTGTTAGGGGCGGCATAGTTGTTATTTGTCATCTTGGCCATACTCCCTGAAGAATTCACGCACCTGTGACAAATTTGGTAGCGGTTAATTGGAATGCATCCCGAGTCTTTACTCTGATTAATTTGTGCATGGAAAACGATCTGGCAAAGGCGTATTATCTCCGACGAATTGGAGTTCGGTATGAAATCTTGGATCGTATTAGTTTCTTTGATCAGTGTAACGTCTGCAGCTGTGGCGGCGGAGATTCCTGTAAACCTTAAAAACCTGCTGCCAGTCGGGCGAGATGAAGTCAGTTTCCGTGGAACGACATTCGACAGGAAGGATTGTTCCTTGGATGTTTTCTCTGCCAAAAAACGCTTTAGTGCTGCTGTGACCGTTTACTATGGGATAGGACAGCCTGATCCGATGCGCACGGCTCGTTTCCAATTAGGCGATGGATATGACTTTATTGGCGAAAGCACGTCAGCGGGCATCTTGAACTTTCAGAGCCTTCATCCTCATGTAAACGAAGAGGAAAGGGATCAGAAGGCCACGCTGAAACTATATAGAGAGAAAGGTCAGCTTAAGGCAGTCCAACTTTTAGTCGAAGAAGAAGGCTATCTCGGATTCAATACTTTGATTAAGGAGACTTGCTACCTGGGAAAACGCTAGACCTCGACTGTTCAATGGTCGCAATTAGCAATTACTAATCCCTTTCATATTTTACTTGTGTTGTCCCGCAAACATAGCATGAAGATATGAAAACAAAAATGACACTCTCTAAAGGTGGATCCGCGTTCCGTAAAATCGCTATGGGCTCCTGGCATAAAGCTGGGGACCCGACAGTTTACGGACTGTTGGAAATTGATATGACCAAAGCTCTTGAGTATATGAAAGCTCAGGAAGCGGCGACTGGTTTGAAACTTTCCATTTCTCATTTGGTAGGCAAAGCCGCAGCCACGGCGATGAAAGAGCGTCCTGAAATTAATGGGATGATTCGCAATAATCGCATCTATCTGCGCGAAACCGTCGACATTTTTTATCAAGTGAATATTCCGGGTAATCCTGAAGATCCAGTGGGAAAAGCCACTCTGACAGGAGTGGTGGTGCGAGAAGCAGAAAAGCTCTCTGTTTCACAGATCGCACAGGAACTTGCTGCTAAGTCTAAAGCCATTAAAGGTGGCGAGCAAAGTGAGTTGACGAAATCACTTGATGCTATGAAATGGGTTCCGTGGGGATTCATGCGCACACTTTTGAATCTGACATCATTTTTGAACTATGATTTGGGGATCAATCTGACGTGGGCAGGAATGCCAAGGGATGCATTTGGTTCCATCATGATCACAAACATCGGTGGTATGGGCGCTGACACGGCGTGGGCACCACTGGTTTCTTACTCCAAAGTTCCAATTCTTTTGACTGTCGGTCAAATCAAGCAACGTGCTTGGGTTACCGAAACGGGATCGGTAGAAGCCCGTCCAGTGGCTCGTATCGGTGTAACCTTTGATCATCGCTTTATGGATGGAACGCATGCGGCGGCTTTGCAAAAGATATTTGAAAAGTGTTTTGCGGAACCAGAAAAGTACTTTGGTGAAGTCTCTGCTTTGTCTTATCCGAAGCTTTCGTCTTTTGCCTTAAAAATGGCGTAGGGCCGTTGCTCTAAAGAGGTGGTGGGGGATATTCGTGGCGAATGTTTTTGCCCAGATATTCCTGAACCAGTCGGAGTTCCTTTTCTAAAGAGTCCACCAACAGCGTGAGTTGTTGTTCGTTGGTGGATTTTAAATCCAGAGTCTCTATTCTTTCAGCCAAGTCTTTTAATCGTATGGCCCCGAGTACCGCCGCTGAGGATTTCAGATTGTGGGCAAGGGCGGGTGCTTTTTCATAGTGTTTATCGCGAATAGCTTCGCGCATTTTTGCCACCAATGTTGGACTGTCCTCGTTAAAAATGTCGACAACTTCTTTCAGCAAAGAATGTCCATTTTTAGTTTCGTCTTGTCTTAGTGAATCCATGCTGGCGGGATCAATGACGTTGAACCCCCGTCCTATCCATTTGCTGATCTTGAACGCCAGGTCGTTATAGGAGATGGGCTTGCTGATATAATCGTTCATGCCAGCTTCCAGGCAAAGTTCTATGTCGCCTTTAATAGCATTGGCCGTTGTCGCGAGAATGGGAATATTTTTGTTATCTTCACCAGCTTGCCCCTTGCGGATCTGACGAGTGGCTTCGTACCCATCCATGATCGGCATTTGCGCGTCCATCAAAACCATATCGAATTTTTCGCTGAGTAACGCTGCGATCGCTGCATTTCCATTTTCCACCACCCGACTGGTGCAGCCCATGGTTGAAAGCATTTCAGAGACGACTTTTTGGTTTACCAAGTTATCTTCAGCAATCAGAATATGCCCTTGAAGGGGAGCGACCGGTTTCAAATTTGAAATCTTCTGAATGGCTGCATCCGTTTGAGGAAGTCCCAAATTCACGTCGAAATAAAAACGTGATCCAATGCCTTTAACGCTATCAACGTCTATCGATCCCTTCATCATCTCTACAATTTGCTTGGAAATAGCTAACCCCAGTCCCGTCCCACCATATTTGCGTGTCATGGAACTATCACCTTGGGAAAAGTTCTGGAATAATTTTGAGCGGGTCTCGGTGTCAAAGCCCACGCCTTGATCGATAATCTCGAAAAGTAGATGAGGGGAGCCGTGGATATCGGGACCCTTGTGAGTTACGCGCACCTTTATTAGTCCGTGTTCGGAGAATTTGATCGCGTTGTTAATCAGATTTAAAAGTACCTGGCGCAAGCGCAGTGGATCTCCCGTCAGGAATTCGGGCACGGTGGAATCGATTTCCGTCTTAATTTCTAAATTCTTTAGTTTGGCCGAGTAATTGACGATGGAAACAGCGCTTTTAATCAAAGATGAAAGTTCAAAGTTAGTTTCTTCCAGTTGAAATTTGCCAGATTCAATTTTGGAGAGGTCCAGAATGTCATTAATTAGTGCCAGAAGAGAGGTAGAGGATATTTTAATCGTGTCCAGATAATCAATTTGTCGGGCATTCATTGGCGTTTGCTCCAGTAATTTGGTCATGCCAATAATACCGTTTAAAGGAGTGCGAATTTCGTGGCTCATGTTCGCCAGGAAGCTGGTTTTCAGTGTTGAAGCTTCCTGTGCTTTGGTGCGAGCTTCTTCAAGTGCCAGTTCTATTTTTTTGCGAAGAACAATCTGCCGTTGTAAAAGGCTGGTCGAAAAAAAGAATAATAGAAATGCCAGTGCGACTCCAAAGACGACGACGGCAGAAGTTTTTTGAAAGTCCTTCTCAAAGCGTGCGTCTCTACGGATCAGGAGATTTTGTTCTTCGGATTCCATTTCCGCGAAAGTACGATTGACCTCATCTGTATTTGTTGAAGCTAACATTGAGCGGAACTCTTCTGTAGATATAGTCTTACTGTGGTTGTGCAGATTTGTTGCGAAATTCTTCCAGGTTGCCAATTTGGCATTTAATAGAGTCGTGATTTTTTGAATACGTCGGCTTTGATACTTATTATCCGCAACGAGTTCTGACACAGTAACAAGATTTCTTTGCAGATTTTGTTCGGCCTTCGTAAACGCATCAAATGACATGTAGGGATTTATATAGACAGACGTCAATGAGACTTTCGCTTCCTCCATCGCAGTTTTCAATCCACGAATCTCAGATATTACTACGTATGTGTGTCGACGCCACGCTGAGGAGTCCAAAAGATTTTGCGTGCTATAGAATATAATCAGAGCCAATGCGGCTAAAGTAATAAGCCCGCTGAAAGCGAGAATCTTGGGAAGTTTAATATGATGATTTCGCATGGATGTCGTATTCATAATAAGATTAAACTGTAAATAGTGACTGTATCCAAGTCCGTGTACCCACGAATAAACAAAATACACACTAATTTTTCTGGCCATGAAGCTGATCGCTTTGGAAAATCATTGTATGGAAACACAAAAAAAACGCGTTTTATTGATAGAAGACTCTCGTGAAATGCAAGCGATCGTTCGTCATGCTGTCGCGGATATTTGCAATCTGCAGAGTGTAGCATCAGCAGAGGACGGCCGTCGCGAGCTTGAGAAAGGAATTTACTCTCTTTTGCTTTTGGATGTGCATTTGCCTGATGAGGATGGTTTTGAATTCTGCAAGAACTTGCGAGCGGAACGAAGATTCGCTGACTTGCCGGTGATTTTCCTAACGGGTAAGACTGAGCTAACCAGTAAAGTTCAAGGCTTCGAGGTGGGGGGCGACGACTATGTCACAAAACCCTTTGAGCCAGAAGAACTCAAGGCTCGGGTGAGTGGCAAACTTCGCCGTAACAAAAGTTCGGGAGCATCTTTTGTCATGGCAGGATTCAGAGTGGATTTGTCTTTGCAAAAAATCTTTGTGATGAATCCCGATGGCACGGAAACACCACTGTCTTTAACACCCATTGAATTTAAATTATTGAGTCATTTCATGAAGAATGAAGGAAAAATTTTTTCTCGGCAAAAGCTTTTGGATTTGTTTTGGAGTGATAGCCTTTATGTTTCAAGGCATACGGTGGATACCCATATCTCTTCTTTGCGTAAAAAGTTGGGGCCGCCAGGCGCGAATTTAAGATCGATATTTAAACAAGGGTACACCTTCACGGCGCCGGAAGAAAATCGCGAACGGCCTCACGAAGCGGCTCCCTAAGGCGGGGGAGAAGTTGTCGGCAGGAGAAAGGTAAAATCCATTTCATCCTTTTCCTGCCGTACTCGATTTTCAATTAAAAGTTAAAGCCGACCGCTACGTTCGCGTAGTTGTAGTTATCTGCAACTTTATCACTGGACCAGTTGTACAACGTATAGTATTCAAAACCTACGGACCATTGTGGGCTCAAAGTGTAAGCCAAACCGATTCCAAGGGTCGGACCAATCAGAGTTTCATCACTGGTATTAGCTGTGGGATCTGCAGGGTTGGCAACATCATCCATATTCGACACACCAATACCACCTGCAACGTAGATATCCATGTCGTTGTGATCAAAAAGATGCGATACCGCATGGATATCGAAAGTTGTGCTTTCGGATTTGCCGGCATCTTCATTTTTTGTAGAGTGCAAGATTTTGGCGCCGAGGCCGAATGTGCCGGTGCGACGTTCATAGTCTAAACCAAATGAAGCAGCTGCTTGTGCAGATCCTCCCAGAAGGCGGATAGTATTGGATCCTTCTTTCAGATCTTGTTTGCTTTGAGCATTTGCCAGTGTGCAGAAAGTCAGAGTAGCAAGAATTGCGATGAGTGTTTTCATGTCGTGGCTCCTTTGTTGAAATTCCAGAAATACTCAGACTTTTAGGTAGAGCAAATTTGAATCCAAGAACGAGTAGCGGTTATTTTAAAGATAAAACCTCATTCGAAATACTACCGTGGAGTATTGCCTCGCGAGTGGGGAGAATTGTTCCATAGATGCAGATGCAGACCACTGTGTGGGAGCACATAGAGGTTACGTCTCATACTTGGAAAGTCGAGTTGCTTAGGGAACTTTCTGGAATGGGAAACGTCAAATAACTTTTGTACAGAGTCAGTTTTCTCTACGGTGACTTCAAAATAAACCGAGGAGTAGTTGGCCCATGTGTTGCTGTTAAGTAAGGGGGATGGGGTGAAAATGCCTAAATATCAATTATTCGGAATCATCATTGTATCTGCGGTTTCAGTTGTCTCATTTCAGAACTGTTCACAGGCAAACTTCTCTCAGGCTCCTGTGAATGCGGCTTCATCGACCTCTGACGGTTCAAATACCCCTGACAGTGCGACGTACGATGGCTTAAAGGCCAACGACATCACATTAGCAACCAATGTGGGGGTGACACTGAATATTTCCACAGCGAGCATTCTGGCGGCCAATTCAGGCAGCTCTTTAAAAGTACAAAGTGTGGGCACACCAAGCCTAGGTACGTTGACAGCGAAAGCGACCAGCTATGACTACGTTTCAAGTGTGACGGGCACGGCAACCATGTCTTATACGATTGTCGACGGTCAGAATAATGTGGCCAGCGCTAAGATCACTATCAAGGTTGTTGATAGCTCCATTGCGACCGCTCCTTTCTATGGCTGTAACACGGATGGAAATCTATATAGTTTAGATCCACAAACCGGCACTGTTTTAAAAACAGTTAAGATGACTTACAACGGAGCTAAGCTTGAGTGTACCGACATGGTTATCAGCAGCTCGGGTGAGTTGTATGCCAAAGACAATGAGGAATCTGTGGGTAGCAATGCTTATAAAGTAGATGCTACGACTGGTGTCGCGACATTGTATCAACGAAACCTGGTGACCCGTGGCGATCGCGCGGTAGGTTTGACTCTTTTAGCTGATGGAAAACTAATTACATCGGAAGAGCACAATCCAGGTACGTCGTCGCAAACCAACAGTCTGATCGCTATTGCCGCTGATGGTGTTAAGACGACGGTGATTCCAGCGAGCGCCGGTTATACAATGTATGGTGGTGACGTAAAACTCCTTCCAGACGGATACTTGTATTGGACAATCACAAATGCCACATCCACGTTGTGTAAGAATGCAGGAGCGGGTGGCAACCAAGGTATTCTAAGAATTGACCCGGTTTCCAAAGCGACTAAAGAAGTAGCTTGTATGGACAAGAAAAACATCTTTGGCTTGGGCTTTGCCTCAAAGGCTCTGTATGGATTCAGTGAGCAGGGGAATCTGGTCCGAGTGGATGTAAATACAGGAAAAACCACCCTGGTGAAGGCGACCGGACTGGTCTTTATCGGAGCCGCCGCGAATCCAATCCTGTGGTAGTTTACAAATAGAATCATAAAAAAGCCTGATGTGAATCAGGCTTTTTTAACTTTTGTGCTGTCGAAAATTCAGCCCCCTTCGGTATCTTTTTCAATCGGAATATTACAAATCTGATTTATAAAACATTGCATTGAGAATTTCCCTGAAGTTGGGCATTTTGCCCGCATTCAGATCAATCAAATGGAGATTCTAATGAAAAAAATCGTATTGTCTATCGTGGCCCTTTTGGTAGGCCAAACAGCTTCAGCAGCCATCACTCAAAACTCTTCTTGGGAAGAGATCCTGGCTGCGAAAGCACCCTACGTAGTTCACGCACCAGCAGTTTATATGGGCCGTGCTATTGCTTATACCTTCGTATGCCGCGACGGTGATACTCTGCGCACTAAAGCACCCGTTGATATCGTAGTTACTCATATGGATGGTAACCGCAAAGCAACTTTTGAAACTGTTCGTTCAGAAGTTCTTTCCACACCGATCAACTTTGTTCAAAAAGAAGATTTCTGCGATAGTACTGAATCCAGAACTCTTTGCTACCCTGTTGAATACACAGGAACATACCCAATGACTGTGGAAATCAAAGTGGGTCGCAAATTGAACAAGGGTCGCGAGACTCACCTTTTCACAAAGTCTTATACAGTTCCTGACTGTGACAACGTGAACGTTCAGTAGTTCAGATAATATCCAGAACTTAAAAAGGACTCAGAACGAGTCCTTTTTTTATTTCAGCTTAGTCAAAATACGTACTGCCGTATTTCTCAAACAACTGCTCCATTTTTCCGGACCGTTTTACTTCGTCGATTGCATGATCCAGATCTTTTTTACTGACCTTGCCCTGGCGACTGATTGAGCAGGAGATGGGATAGTCTTTTAAAAACATCGCCTGACGGTTTTTAACGATGTCAGGATTTTCCATTCGAAAATAGTCTAAAAACAGCTGATCAGTCACGACATAGCTGATACGATTATGCAGCAGTTTTTTTAAATTGGCTTCTTCGCTGGTATTGTCATCCCTGATGATTTTCTTGGAAGCGAAATATGGGTCCAATCGCGGGTAGACGTACTGAAGCATAGTGCCGATGGTTTTTCCCTTCAGTCCCTCAACCGTTTTAGGCATGGGGCTGGGCCCAACCACGATTTCACGTTTTAAGAAAAGAGTTTTTGAAAAGTCGAGGTTTGACTGATTGCTGGCCCACAGAGTGCTGGTATAGCAAAGGACATCTGTTTGGCCTTTTAAAAGGTAGCTATCCAGACGATATCGTGTAACCACGCTGAAGGTGGTTCTTCGTTTCATCACCTCAGCCAAGGCCCTGACGTAGTCCACGACCAGGCCTTCAATTTTCCCCTTTTTCTCGATTAAAAGTGGCGGCGCCAGGCCCGCAGGAATCGCAGTGCGAATTTCATTCTTGTCAGTGGATGCCGCCTTGACTGCAACACTGGCAAAGATCAAAAAGAATAAAGGAAAAACGTGTTTCATCTGTACCCATAATCTAGTCCAAATTTATCTAAAGCGCCATGTTTTGGGAAAGACCTATGTGAATTCACCGGGTCGTGTTGCATCTGGGAGTTCGGCTTTTTAAACTGATCAGGAAAGAAAAATGGGGGTGATTGATGAATAGGCGTTCAATGCTGTGCTTGTTAAGTTGCCTTATGTTTTGGCAAACAGCTTATCCCTGCACGCGCTTTCTGTGGGACACTAAAAAGCAAGATGTCATTGTAGGTAGAAACATGGATTGGTTCGAGGATATTGGCTCCAATATGTGGCTTTTACCTCGTGGTATCGTCCGTGACGGCGGCATTGACGAAAATTCGCTAAGGTGGACATCCAAATACGGCAGCGTCATTGTGACTGCCTATGATATCGGGACGGCCGATGGTTTAAATGAAAAAGGTCTGACCGCAAATCTATTGTATTTAACTGAAAGTGATTTTGGTGAGCGTGATGAAAAGCTTCCGGGTCTGTCAGTCACTTTGTGGGCGCAGTATTATCTGGATAATTTCGAAACGGTTGCGGACGCTATGGCCGCGTTCAAGACGGATCCCTATCAAGTGCAGTCCTTTTCAATAAAGACATCGTCCGGGGAAAAATCAGGATCCGTGCATCTCGCGATCTCTGACAAAACCGGGGATTCTGCGATTATTGAATACATCAATGGGAAGCCTAAAATTTATCACGACAAAAATTTTAAGGTCATGACCAATTCTCCACCTTATGAGGAGCAACTAACGGCGCTGAAGCAGTATAAAGGTTTCGGTGGCCGCCAGGACCTGCCGGGAACTACAGCCGCTGCGGATCGCTTTGTCAGGGCTGCCTATTACGCTCAACAGCTGCCTCAGCCCACTGAATACCGTGAATCCGTGGCGGGAGTACTCAGCGTCTTAAGAAACGTCTCGCAGCCCTTTGGAACGCCAGATCCGGCCCGCCCGTATATTTCGACAACTCGGTGGAGAACGGTCGCAGATATGACCCGAGGAGTTTATTTTTACGAAAACACACTAAGTCCGAACCTGGTTTGGGTTCAAATGGATCGCCTGGAGTTTAAAAAAAATTCGCCGGTACAAAAAATCACACTGGTTAAGAACTATGATTTAGTAGGAGATATCTCGGGATATTTTAAGCCGATGAAGGCATTTGAATTTCAGAAGATGACGCCGGATAAGCCCGTGAGTCAGAGATAAAAAGGCATAAAAAAGGGGACTTGAGGTCCCCTTTTTTTATTTGATTACATAAGCTCTTTAGGAACGCCTTTGGGAATCGCACTCAAAAGTTTTTGAGTGTAGGCGTGTTGTGGATTCGAGTAGATGTTTTCAGCCGTGTTCATCTCCACGATCTTACCACCGTACATTACTGCCACGTCGTCAGAGATGAATTTCACAACTGACAGGTCATGGGAGATAAAGATGTACGTTAAATTCATTTCGTCTTGAAGATCCAATAGCAAGTTCAAGATTTGAGCTTGAATAGATACGTCCAAAGCAGAAACGGATTCGTCGCATACGATGAATTCAGGTTTAACCATCAACGCACGGGCGATGCTGATACGTTGTCTTTGACCGCCAGAGAACTCATGCGGGTAGCGGTTCATCACTCCTGGGGTCAAGCCTACTTTTTTCATCATGACAGCAGCCATCTCTTTGCGTTGGTTGTCGTTATCACCCAACTGATGGATTTGCATTGGTTCCATCAAGATCGCGCCAATCGTCATACGAGGATTCAAGGAGGCAAACGGATCTTGGAATACGATCTGCATTCTTTTGCGAATCGGAAGCATCTGTCTTGCAGTCAATTTCGTGATGTCTTGTCCTTCGAACAAGATTTGTCCTGCAGTGGAATCCACCAGACGCATCAACGTACGACCCAAAGTTGTTTTACCGCACCCTGATTCACCCACAAGGCCCAGTGTGCGACCTTTTTTAACGGCAAAGCTCACACCATCAACCGCTTTTGTATAACCTTGCACGCGACCCAAGAGGCCACCCGTGTGTGCAAAGTGCGTTTGCAAGTCGTTTACTTGCAGGATGATCGGGGAGTTTGTGTCAGCCAGAGTTTCTTTCACTTGAGGCAAAGTTTCAAGATTTGGTCCTGGAAGCTCTTCGCCGTTTGGTCCCATGAAATCGCTCAGAACTGGCAAACGCGCCAAGTGACTGGACAAAGAAGGGCGGCAAGCCAGCAAACCTTTCGTGTAAGGATGCTGAGGGTGCGTGAAGATTTTTTTAGAGTTGTTAGTTTCAACAACTTCACCCTTGTTCATAACGATCACTTCGTCAGCGATATCAGCTACCACGCCCAAGTCATGCGTAATGAAAAGCATGCTCATGTGAGTGCGTTGTTGGATGTCTGCCAATAGATCCAAGATTTGTTTTTGAATAGTTACGTCCAAAGCCGTTGTTGGCTCGTCACAGATCAAAACATCTGGGTTACAAGCGATCGCCATTGCGATCATGATACGTTGACGTTGACCGCCAGAGAATTTGTGAGGGTAGAAGTGCAGGCGCTCTTCAGGAGAAGGGATACCCACAAGTTTCAACAATTCCAAACCACGTACCAAAGCTTGTTCTTTCGTCAATCCTTGGTGAAGCATCAAAGTTTCAGTGATTTGGTCTGCAACTGTTAGAACCGGATTCAAAGAAGTCATCGGTTCTTGGAAAATCATGGAGATTTTTGCGCCACGGATCTCGCGCATTTTTTCTTCAGAAAGCTTCAGAAGGTCTTCGCCGTTATAGAAAATTTCGCCGTTAGTGACTTTACCAGGGTGGCCGATCAAACGCATGATCGCCAAAGACGTGATACTTTTACCAGAACCAGATTCCCCAACCAGGCCCACAGTTTTGCCTTTTGGAATATTGAAGGAGATGGTTTTTACAGCTTGAACGATACCGTCGTCAGTTTTGAATTCGACAGCAAGGTTTTTAACTTCAATGACATTGTTATTGTTCATTTTTCTTTCTTCCCGGGTACATCAATACGTTATCTGGTAAAACAATATCGGGGCGAGTCAACGACTCGCTGTCCTTCGGTGCGGGGAGGTCCCCGGCGCCGCCGTCCAGGTATAACAGATAAGCTGACAATCTGTAAGCAAGATCGTCAGCCGCGTAATTACTTAACGGTATGCGAATGGGACCGAAATTTATGAGTCTTCAGTTGGAATTCATCGGAATGCCGCGGTGCGTTTTGCCCAGTTGAGTGCAGGTATCCTCACTTTAGTCCTAATTACCAAATGTGAATTTCGCTTCTGAGGGGGCGTGATACCCTTAGATCATGATCAAAACGGCCCAACTCCGCTCGCTCCTTTCCAATTATAAAGACCTTTTGGCTGCCGATGAATTCGCCAGTTTCGAAGAGGAAGTGGAGCGTCTGCTGGTGCATTATGGGGAGATGCTGTCGGATCTTGCCCCGGGTGAAGAGCGCGGTCGCAAAGTGCATGCTCTGATTAATGAACAAGAACAGCAAAGTTCGCATATCAAAACGACGTGCCAAAAAGGTTGCGGAGCTTGCTGCCATCTGGAAGTGGAGATCACTCGTGATGACGCTATTATTTTGGCGAATTCTTTAAAGGATGGATTGGAGCTGGATGTCGCTCGCCTACGTGAACTTTCTTTGCGCGAACGTTTGGATTCCGCTTGGGCGCAGGGATGGGTCGTAAGCAATCGCTGTGTTTTCTTGGGGCCCGATAATGCCTGTCGAAATTATGAAAATCGTCCTTCGGTCTGTCGCAAACATTCTGTCGTGTCGCCGGTCATTGAATGTCAAAAATGGGGTGGGAAGCCTGTTCCGAAAGTAATGCCCATGGCGGAAATTATTATGAGTGCAGCAGCGAACCAGACGGACAATGACTTTGCTTCACTGCCTAAAATGCTTCAACGTGAGCTGGATTGCCGCCAAATTGAGGAACCCGCGTTGCCACTGCCGACGCGCCTTCCACAAGAAATTCTATAATTTTAAAACTGACGTGCTTCCTGTTGGAGGAATTCAATAATCGTGTTGAGGCGATTGTCTTCCTGTCGTTTGGCTCCGGATAGAAATGTAAAACTGACCGCCTTAAATTGTGCCGCAGGCAGTAGTTGCGCCAATTCGCCAGTGGCGAGTTCGGCTTTGACGGCAAAATGGGGAAGGATTCCCACTCCCACGCCGGATGCAACCAGGCTTTTCAGGGAGAGCACGTCGTGAACCTGGAATTTGTTTTGAACGCGGACTTCGAAGCTTTGCTTGTTCAGCTGAAACGATTTTTCCCGGGAAGGTCTGAAGACAAAGACACCCTCTTGTTGAAGCCACTCTATAATTTCTTTTTCGGATTTTTTGGGGGGAGCTAAGCTGCTTTTGCAGTAGAAACCGAATTCCGCATTGAAAAAGGGACTGCGATATAAATGGCCGGCACCGTCTGCGCCCACGCGGATTGCCAGATTGATGCGTTCTTTTTCCAGGTTCATCAATTGATCAGAAGAAATCAGGTTTAAACGCAGTTTGGGATGCAATGCTTGCAGGCGTTGAAGTGCGGGAATCAGACAGATTTGCATAAAATCCGACGGCGCAGAAATAGTAAAGGATCCGGTCAAGGCGTCTTTAAGGGAGGTCTCTTTAAGCTGAAGCTTTTGTGAAGCCGCAAAAAGAGCCTGGCAGGATTCAAAATAGACTTCTCCCTCGGGAGTCAGGCTGACGTCACGGGTGGAGCGGAACAGAAGTTTACGCCCCACGCGCTTTTCCAACGAAGACACCTTACTGCTGACCACCGATTTGGAAAGCCCCAGGTGTGTTGCTGCTGCTCGGAAGCCATGTAGGAGGGCTACGTGATAAAAAACAAGCCCTTCATTTGTCAGGTCAATGATATCCTTATTGTCCGTCATAGCGGACAGTCTGTACCAATCTTGTGGGATACTCAAATGGAAAATAGTTGGTAGATTGATATTCAACGAAGCAATTAACTTCTGAAGCGTACAAACGGTTTCAGATACAAAAAAGGAATCTCGAATGAAAAAGTTATTATTGATCACAGCTCTTCTTCTTTCCGGTTTGGCAGCCCATGCAATCGATATCCCGAAAGGATTCAAACAGGAGAAAATTGAAATCAACGGTTTTAAAATGAATGTTTATAAAGGCGGGGCAGGTTCTCCAGTGGTTTTGCTCCACGGTATGGGTGAGTCCGCATTGATGTGGGAGCCGGTGATGAAATCTCTTTCTTCGAAATACACTTTCATTGTTCCGGATCTGCGCGGGGGCGGTTTAAGTGAAGCACCAGAATCTGGCTACACCAAAGCCGCGATGGCGGATGATGTGAAGGTTCTATTGGATCACTATGGTATCGCGAAGGCAGATATCGTAGGTCATGATATTGGATTGATGGTGGCTTATGCCTTCGCTGCAAAGTACCCGCAAATGACGACTAAATTGGTGGTGATGGATGCGTTCTTGCCCGGTGTGGGACCCGGCGACGACATTTATAACAGTCCCGACATCTGGCACTTCCGTTTTTATGGTAAAGATGCTGAAGCCTTGGTCAAAGGACGTGAGAAAGCATACCTGGATCATCTTTGGACAACGTTCTCTGCAGACCCTAAAACTTTCCCGGATGCTAAAAAGAACTATTTCGCAAAACAATATGCAGCTCCAGGTCACATGAGAGCAGCGATGGAGTGGTTTAAAGCGTTTCCGCAAGATGCGAAAGACAATAAAGAACTTTCTAAAACTCAACTGACTATGCCAGTTCTTTCGATCGGTGGTGAAAAAGCAATGGGAATGCCACTGGCTGCAACAATGAAAATCGTTGCTCCTCATGCCCAAGGCGTGACTTTGAAAAATGTGGGTCACTGGTTGATGGAAGAAAGTCCCAAAGCCACGATCGAAGCTTTGGATAATTTCCTTAAAGAACCAAATCGCGTAACTGCGAACTAAATTGATTGAGCTTTTACTCTTAAGAAGATCCCTGCCACAAGCGGGGATCTTTTTGTTTACGTTGCGCCTCGAACTCGGTCGTTCTTGTGCTTCGAGGGTTAGTTTGTTAAGGTCGCTTTATGGAATTTACTTGGCTGGGTACGGCAGGTTTTATTGTGAAAGACAAACAGGGTGAAATTGCTTTCGATCCCTTCCTTTCCCGTGGAAAAGGAGAGCCTGCTCCCTTCACGGCAGCTAAGTCCTTTGCCAATACGCAGGCTATTTTTGTGGGTCACGGTCACTTTGATCACACTTTTGATATTCCTGAAATAGTTAAGAACTCTGACGCCCAAGTTTATGCACCGGGATTGACAGGGCAGATTTTGAAAATGCGTGGAGTTCCAAGTGGCCGTCTGACCAGTGCTGACAACAAAGAAACACTATTTAAATCCTTCAACATGAGAGCTTTTAAAAGTGCGCATGTGAAATTTGATATTCCGCTGGTGTTATCGACCATCAAACAGTGCAGTGTAAAAGATTGCATGCATATTTGTGGTCTGGGCTTAGGGTATCCTAAAGGTTTGGTACAGACCTATTATTTTGAAAGTGGTGGCAAGAAGTTCTTGTTCATGAGCTCTGCGGGTGCGGATAAGCGTGAGCTGGAAATGTACCGGGGATTGGAAATTGATTACTTGCTGGCGCCATTGCAAGGCCACAGCCGCATTCAGGAAATCGCTGCCAAGCAGACGTCAATTATTCGCCCGAAGGTCGTCATTCCTCATCACTGGGATGATTTTTATCCGCCGTTGACTCAGAATGTATCGGTGGAAATTTTCCGCGATAAATTGAAGCATGTTGAATTTAAAGGCGAAGTTCTGGAAATGCCTCTATTTAGCAGCGCTCAGCTCTAACATTGGATTCAAATGAGCATAAAAAAAGGAGAAGACTTTCATCTTCTCCTTTTTGGTTTTTAAGGCGTCAGGTTTTTAGTTGTGCCAAGGTTCGAAAGCTGATGTCAAACCTTTCATTTTACCTTTTAGCTCTGGCATGTGGCGACCAATGACTTTTGCAAGCGTGCCTTCGTCATCAATCCATTCCATACCAGTCGTCGTATAGTGAGCAGCATTGTAATCATCCGTAAAGAATCTATCGGCCATCAAACGACGTGAAGCCATCAAGATAAAGATTTGGAACATCGTCTCACCGAAGCCAAATTGGGCTGGACGAACTTCCTCAGCGCAAGTTCCGACAAGAAGGTCAATCAACTCAACGTTGTCGTTACCATTCGCATCGCGACCGTAGACGCTATAGAACTTGTCGCGAATCGCCAGTTGTCTTGCATCCAATGGTTTGCCAGCAGGGAAGAAGTCTGTGTACTTTTTGATTGGTTTCAAACCAATGCCTCTTCGGAACTGGTTGTAACGTGGAACGCCACGCTCGCGGTCACGCATCACATCGACAAGAGCCAAGTCCATTTTTTGGTGGCCTGGAATTTCCAGTTCTTGCATGAATTTCGGGAAGTTGTTTAGAACCAATTGACCTGGGTGCTGTACGCCGAATGAGTAATACAAATCTTTCAAGTCATGGGAAGCCATGATGCCATAGCTGTTATGGTTACGAGTATTTGGGAATGGCACAGCTTCAACTTTTTTAGGTTGCGCTAAAGTTCTGAATTCCAAGTTTTCTGGCAACAAAGAGTGCAGACGATAAACTGAAGTGAACTCTTCCGTGATGCTGAATGGAACGCCGTAGTTATTCGCTTTACCACCAACGATGCCGCCAACAACATAGCTTTCTTTAACACCTTTAAAGATGTCTGCTTTATTCATACCCGGAATAAGTTTAACAACGCGTGACCAAGTTTCCGGATTTGCAAGGCCGTACCAATTCGAATACATAGCTCTGCGCAAAACCGGATTTGGCAGGATAGCTGGAGTCCACTCTACTGTATGAATTTTTGCAAGAACTGCGGAGTTGATCAAACGTGCCGTTTGGAAAACCTGCTCGTCCATTTGCTGTTGATTCATTTGGCGAACATCTGAACCGTTTTTCCAAGTGTACATTTTTGTTTTTGCATCGTAAGTCACATGTTTGGCCATCAATCTGTTGGCGATAGCATTGTGCTCTTTGACGAAAAGAGTGTGGAGCATGCTCAAACCCACCCACCAGTTGTCACGGAACCCTGTCGCTTCGTAACCATTGTTCTGGCGATTGTTTGCAGGATTCAAAGAGTTATCTCTTGGCAAAAGTTCGCGGCCGTTAACCGTTTCTGTTTTCATTTTACCGAAATAACCTGTGCGCAGTTTAAGTTGATCTTCTTTGTTGCTGCCGTAAATTTGAGAGGCATCCCACCAGTGAGAGACGTCATTCGCGGAAACTTTATCAAAGCCATCTTTGTATTGAGCGTGAGTGCTTGAATTGTCTTTCGTTCTGTCGACAATGTGCTCAACGCCATCTGGACCTTTCACGCGATATGGATTTTCTACCTTGTTCGGACCATGTGTCAGCCAGTCGTGATTCATGAACTGGATCCAAACACCAGCGATCATATTCAAGAAAGGAACGGGTTTGAATTCGTCACGTGTGAAGAACTCCTTAGAAACCAAGGCCGGATTTGGAACCATGATTTTATTGGGAGCATCTTTGTCGATAAAGTCTGGAGAAACGTTGCGACCGAAGGCGACACCTGCGGCACCAATGTGACCGTCTTTAAGATCCGTACATGAGCCATCAGCAGATCTGAAGTTCGTGTTCGTTTTAGAACAATCTATTGGAGCGTAACCAAAGTAACCTACATGCGGGTCATGAAGATTGCCAGCCAAGAGGCTGTCACGGACTTTCTTTAGAACCAGCAAGCCAGAGATTTCATTTTTCTCGGACCACGTTGTCCAAGGAGTGTCGGCGAGAGATGAGCTTGGTGCGCGACGTTCTTCATCGGTCATTGCGGGAACAGAAGTGTCGTGAATATATTTTGCACCGGGATTAACGGGACCGTGGGTGCAAGACGATAAAACCATACTTGAACTTATCAGAACGGACAGAATACCTTTTTGATTCACGCAAACTCCTTCATTAACTTTTAACTTGTTTAAAACGCAGACCGTTTAAGGATAAGCGAAAATATTAGTGCTGCACAAGATTCTGCGAGGTCCAGACATAGGATCAGCGGTTACTATTAGTGCTCAAAAAAAGGGTCCGTGATTTTCAGATAGTCTGTGCAAACAGAAATTGATGTCTGCTACAGTATCAGCTGGAGGCGTGATGAAGAAAAAAGTTATTTATGGAGCGGTCTGTGCGCTTGCGGTTGTCGCTTCATTCGCCTACTTCATCTACGATTCAGATTCTAAATCGTCTCCGCGATTCCCAGCCTCGACGCCAGCGAACTACAAAGCTCTCAGTGCCTGTGAAAAGCAGGACGTTTTGTGGAAATTGATTCAGGAGAGCGCTTATAAGCAACTTCCGGAATATAAAGCTCTCGGGCTGACTCAAATTATAGGAATGGGACGACAGGAAGTTACAATTAAGGGATCGCGCTTTGATGATTTTGCTCCAAAAGGCTGGACAAAATTTCTTCATGCCCGCGCGAGCATCACAAAAGTTAAGATCGTTCCTCATCAAAATAAGTATTCAGGACTTTTTCAAGGAGCGGATTGTGGTCTGCTGAGACTTTCGCTCACTTCGGCGGTGAAATCGGGAAGACCGGTGGCTCCGGGGCTGGCTCTTAAGCTATTACGTGATGGAACTTTCAGTACAAATGTATCAGCATTGGTTTCTTTAGATGGCCAGGGCCAGGACTTTAACTTCTTTAAGTATTCGATGTCCAATATTGTACCTATCGGAACTTCCATTGGCCAAAAACTGGTTCATAAAATCTTTCTTGATGCCTCTCCTTATCCAGAGGAGTTGGCGATCCGTGAATTCGCTGAACTGGACCAGAAGGGGCGTAGTGTTGCTGTAGCGACTTCGCCTCGCCAGGTTTTCTTTGTTCCTTCAGAAAAATTAGCGTTTTCTTCTGACCCTCATGACGTCAGAAAAGATTTTGTAACGATCCCGGTGAACACGGTGATCTATCAGATTCGTGCGGTGTCGGAAAAGTATAAAGACTTTAAGTATGCAGACTATTCGGCCGAAAATGTGAAAGTCCTGCTGCAGGATTCTGAATTGGTCGCGGATATCGTGACTACTTCTGAGTTTATCTCTTCATCTTTCGGGGATGAGGGGATCTTTTTCAGACATCAGCTGAAACATAGATAAGATTTTAAAACGTTTATATATTTTGCTCTACGGAGAGGAGTTTCGATTGAAAAGGATTTTACTACTCGCTTTGACAGTTGTTATGGCGTCGTGTGCAAGCACGCCACGGGAGCCTCAATCGGAAGTGACGGCAGCCCGTACGCCTTCGGCTGCGGATCTGACGGGAACTTATCTTGGTGAAGGACTATTTTCCAAACGTACGACGGGAATCAGACGTCCGGCGATGCGCCTTTATATGGAGCGCTCTCAGACTGAAGGCGACACTTATTATGGCGTTCTTTTGGAATACGATCAGTTGATGAACATGGGCCTACCTTATATGGCCAGCCAAAAAGCTCCGATCTTGAATAAAGTGGTGGGTTATCTGGATAAGATCGCGACCAGAATTTCTGTCTATAAATTCGTTCCTGGCGTGAACGCTGGAACTTATGAAATGCACAACGTGGAAGCGCGCGATGGAAACCTGGTGGTTGATCCGAAAGTGGCATTGATGCTAAATCTGAAAAATGGCATCAGCAATCCTTTGGCGGGTGCCACGATCGCTGGAGATCCTGATGGGCAAATCGTATTTCCTGATGTTGTGGATACCGGAAAAGGCGGCGTTTTTTCAAGCATTAACGACGCTTTAAGTTTCAGTCAGTTGGAACTCGCAACGTTGGTTTATAAAAAAGGGCACTTGGCTTCCAGCTGGCGCGGAAACTGGAATGATCTTGAAGGTTCCTATTTATCAGAGTACGGCCGCTTTAAAGATGGCGTGCTGGAGCTTTCGACTCAAAAAGGTCAAAAGAAAGCTAAGTTCATTAAGACGAATACGACGAAAGCCAAATACTTTACTAATCCTAAATCTGGAAACATCGAAGGCGATTACGTTGTCGTTGAACCTGTTCCGAAAATTTACATCTTGGTTCCCGCAAATGGAAGAGCTCCAACGGCGAGTGATGCAGAGATGACGAACCGTATTGGTTTGTTCCTGGATGTATTTGATGGTTCGGCTCCAGAGGCGGGAAGCCATCTGGTGACGGAGCTTGCATTCACAGCTCCACGTGATGCGGAAGATTTCATGATGTATTACGAACATCCTCAACATCTTAGAAATGTCGGTGTTGAACCGAAAAAATAATCGGTTTCGATAGAAGATAAGTTGGAAACCCACGATCCGAAAGATTGTGGGTTTTTTTATTTTTTCTCTATTTCAGACAGGAATCGACTCAGGACGCGACTCACAGGTTTCCAATGTTTGGTGAAGTGATGTCCGCAATCTCCAAAGATATGCACCTGAATAGGTTTTCGCTCACTGACCAAAACCAGGTCCACGATGGCAGATTTTAAATCGATGACTTTATCACGGGCTCCCAGAATGGCGACGGCGGGAATACTTAAACCTTTAAGTGCTCTTAAGGTGTTGTCACTCCGATATGAATACCAAGTGGCATAAGAAAATCCATTCCATTTGTTTTTGGATTTTGGTTTTTTATAGATTGTTTTAATGGCGCGCTCATAGGCAGGTTTTTCTTTAGGACTCGCATTGCTAAGTTCCTCCTTAAGCCAGCCTCGGGTGCCTCCACCGATCATTGCGATGGAAACGATTCGTTTGTCTTTACTGGCAACGACGGGAGTGTTGTAGGCCCCTTCGGAGTATCCAATTAAATGAATCTTATCTTTAGGTGGAATAACTTCCCTGAGGGTTTGAAGAGCGTCTTGAATGCGTTTTTCCTGACGAAAGGATTTTTCAAAAACTTTCTTATCGACATGATCAGCTTCAACACCGGGTTTGTTGATCACCAAGAAATTATACTTTTTGGACATGTGAGCGCCAATAAGACTGACAAGCTCTTGACGATCGCCGTGACGAAATTCAGATCCCGACTCTGGTAAAAATACCACCCATTTATGGGAGGTGCGGGAAGCAAGGGAATAGCAGGCCAGAAGTGTGCGCTGGCCTTTTAATTTGATGATCTTAGTTTCATACGACATCCGTAGATTGAAACTTTATTCTTGAGATTGGACAATGGAAATTTACGTGTGCAGGACTAAGTCGCTGGGGATCGCATGGCAAATTTGATCCCCAGAGAACGCAATAAGAATTAGTAGAAATACTTCATTTTGATTTTAATAGCGGCATCTTCAGTAAGCTCGACCGCACATTTTGAAAATGCCGGTGCACCGACCAAGATTGTTGGGTTGTTAGAGAATCCAAAACCTTCGCGTGGGTAACCCAAAACGGTGTTCAATTTCTTATTGCCATCTTCGTCATGAAGAATTGCCACGGCGTACTTTCCAGCGGGCATGTTGTCCAGAGTGAATTCCAATTTTGAATTTTTCGGAACAGGAACATAAAGTGTTTTGATTGCTTTTTCGGCATCACCAGGGAATGCACGTTGTTCCCTTTCGTGAAAAACGCTGACAGCGGCAAAGCCTTTAGTATTTCTGAAACCTTCAATAGTTACGATTGCGGCGTGGGATACTGTCATTAAAGAAAAGAATGCAGTTAGAAAAGCGATGAATTTCATGGGTGCTCCTTGTAGGCAGAGTTCTTTCAAATAGGGGGCCTAGGGTCAAATGGTCTTGGATTAAAATGAATCCATTTAGCATGGGGCGTAAACTCTGCTGGCATTAATTGCAGCCCTTGCCTCTAAAAAAAGAATGAAATTCCGACTTTTTGCCCTTTTCATAAAGGGCGCAGTCCTCTTTTCTTTTTTGTTCATTCGCGAGCATCATGTCTTGAAAGGACGGCGGGTAGCCTCGTTTTTCGTAAAACGCCTTCTCTTTATCAAAAAGATTTTTTTCCAAAGAATCAGAAACGCCTTCAAAGAGGAGAATTGTTTTTATGGTATCCTTAGGCATATAGGTTGGCATCTGGTCTTTCATAAAACCCAGGAAGCGAAGCCCTTTTCCTAAAGTCGCTTCCGTACCTAGCCACCACGGCTCATAGAACGTGTAGTCCTTTTTGATCATCCATTCATAGATGCTTTGCAAAATTGAATCTTGAATTCGTACTTGTCGCAGCAGCGGGTAAAAAGTTCCCTCAGCCAAATACTGAAAGCGAGGATCGACTTCGATGTCATAGGGTGCAAACAACGTTGCTTGAGTGACTCCCAGGGATTTTGGATAAGGTCCGTCTTTGAATTTGCTGACATGGCTGCGATATTTGGGAACGATCAGTTTTCCATCCGAAGCTTTGTCAAAAGCATAGCGAACAACTTCCGAGCAAAAGGCTCGATCATAGCGGCTGTCATCCATTGCGAAATCATATTCAGCATGAGTTAGACCCCATTCATAAACCAGACGGGCCGCTTTTTCGGCCAGATTCTGATCCGGCAATCTGAAAAGGGCCACGCGGGCATCCTGCGCGTTTCGCCATTTTTCTAGGGGTGTTACAACAACGCCCTCTTGAATCAGGGATTCGACGACTTGAAGCCCGCCCTTATCATCCTGACCGACAATTGCCAGATGAGAGAAATTACCTTCTTCGTCGCCGATTCGTGCGATCATCGCAGAAACAAAACTTTTGCCGCGAATTAAAAGCACATCTCCGGGTATCAGATTGATTTTGTCCAGCGAGGGATCTTTCAGAACAAAAGGAAATGATCCAGCAAGGATCGGGGCTTCTTCAAAGGCAACGACCTTGTTATGCACAATCCACTCGGTAATGTATTCATTGGTGAAGCGGGCGTATTGCAGACCCTCGCGAATTTTTAATACGCATGCTTCGGTAAGGTTGTTAGCTTTGTCAAAATCTTTAAGTCGTTCATGCAACTTCAGACGCAAAAGAAATATCTTTCGGATGACGGAGTCGCCGTTAGTTTTCAAAAATGCAATTTCTTGTGGATTGTGGGGTACAAGCTGATCTGCGGGAAGATAGAAAAGCCAGTCCGTTATTTTGTTAATATACGTGGGACAAGTTTGTGGATTAAAGACTTTGTCGTTACCCAAATCTTGCAGCACCTGGTCTATGCCGGATATCACCATTGAAAAGGTTGTTTTCTCATTGGCTTTGTCAGTAGAGGGAGCTGCGAAAACTTTTTGTGAAAGAATAAAAATTAAGAGCACGCCGAGGCAAAATTTAAGACGAAGAAACATGAGACCTCTCAATTCAATGGCGTCTGTATGTTCGCAGACGAATTAGAATTCTGCAGAGAAAACCGTTTTCTGGTGTCAACCTTTGTAACATGAGAAAATTCTATGTGCTAGGCCTGATGACTTTGATCTTTGCCGTTAACTCATGGTCTGCCGAAAGTCGAAGACCTAAGATTGGCTTGGTTCTTGGTGGTGGCGGGGCTCGTGGTATTGCACACGTCGGTATCATCAAAGTTCTGGAGGAAAACAGAATTCCTGTAGATTGCATCGCAGGGACCAGCATTGGTTCCCTTGTTGGTGCTTCCTATGCTGTGGGCGCAACTCCCGAGGAAATGCGCAAACAAATCAGCGAAGCCAATTGGGGAAATATGTTTTTGGCAAAAGCACCAAGGCAGGCCTATCCATTCCGTCGTAAACAAGACGATAAACTTTCAATGTTGGGTGTTGAAGTCGGACTTGCTGATGGTGGCCAATTAAAACTTCCTCTTGCGGCCATCAGTACACAAGAGATCGAATACTTCCTTCGCAATCTTACTTACGGTGGAACTGTCGCGAACTTTGATAGTCTACCCATTCCCTATCGCGCCATCGCAACGGATCTGGCGACAGGGGAAATGGTGATCATGAAGGATGGAGATTTGGTCACCGCCCTTCGCGCCAGTATGGCCGTACCAGGAATATTTCCGTCTGTGCCTTCTAAAGGACATATTTTGGCCGATGGGGGACTGGTTCGAAATCTTCCTGTGGATGTCGTAAGGAACATGTGCGCCGATGTTGTCATCGCAATTGATGTTGGGGCTGCCCCCTTATCGCAAGGGGAAATCACGGGAATTTTCTCGGTGATGGATCAATACACGCGTTTGATGATGATTCAAAATGTGCGACCTCAGGTGGCGGGATTAAAAGACAAAGATGTTTTTATCGCTCCTCAGTTCGACTCCTTGGGTTCCATGGACTTTGAACACAGTGATAAATTAATCGAAGTTGGAAGAGTGGCTGCAATGAAAGCGTTGCCCTCTTTGCGTCGATACTCGGTATCAGAGAAAGAATACTCTGCTTGGGCCACAAATCGCATCAGCAAAAAGTTAAAACCCAAGCCTATTCAAAAAGTCACTGTTGCCGACAGTGGTTGGGTCAATGCTGCTACTCTGAAGGACGAGCTTAAAGTTCCCACGGGTGTAAATCTCAACATTGACAAATTTCATGATCAGTTGACTCAGCTTTATGCGACCGGGGATTTCAGTCAGCTTGATTACGAACTGTTTGACAGCGGCGCGGGCCAGGATTTGTTGGTTTTACCGGTGCAAAAAAACTGGGGACCTAATTATTTGAACTTCGGTTTAAGTCTGGGAACTGATTTCGAAAGTTCTTATCCATGGAATTTATCAGCTATGTACCGCAGAACGTGGGTGAATAGCCTAGGAGCCGAATGGAAGAGCATTCTGCAAATGGGTAATTCCTCGATGTTCTATACCGAGTTCTATCAACCCACAACGGCGGGTGGGAATGGCTTTGTCGCTCCCTATTTCCGATATTACCGAATTCCTTTGGCTTTGTGGCAAGAAGGCGACGAAGTTGCAAAGTACAAGTATTCTAAAATCTCATTCGGGGCTGACGTGGGTGTCGGATCTGAAATTGGAGAGTTCCGATTTGGTCCAGCTTTCAATGAGTACAGTGCTTCAAGAAATATTGGTTCGTCTATTCTTCCCAATTCACGTACCAATGACTATGGCCTTCGCTTCAACTTTTTTTATGATCAGCTTGATAATTATTTCTTTCCTTCAACCGGGGCTTATTTGGATCTTTATGGATACTATTCAATCGGCGCCTCTGAGGACATCGACAATTATGGATTGTATGGCTTGAACTTCCGCGGCGCTATGACCGCGGGCAAAGGGGTTTTTCAATTCACACTGAAAGGACAAACTTCCACTGGCGATAATGGTGTGCTCGCAGATGTCAGTTGGCTGGGAGGTTTTTTGAATCTTTCCAGTTATCGTTATCAAGAGTTGATAGGGGATCAATTTGCCTATGGATCCGTTCAGTACTATCGGCGCATGCCTTTTTTGTCGGGAAGTTATTGGGGGGCGGCGCTGGAAACCGGGCGTGTCTTTAACTACTTTGACAAAAAAATTGCGGATGAGTGGCATATGTCGGGAACGGGATACCTAGCGTACGACAGTATTCTGGGGCCGATGTATCTGGCGGCAGCCTATGGGGATAATAAAACGTGGAGTTGTTATTTCATGTTGGGCAAACAGTTCTAGATGTTTTTATACAGGTACGACGGATTGCCATGCTGGTGGAAAGTTTAAGTGCTAAAAATATTTTACGGCAAAATTCAGAATTATAACAACCTCACCTTTTAGGAGCTGAGCATGAATGCGTTCAAGAGAAGGGCATTAGGAATAGGTCTGATTGCGATGGGATTTGCGTCCTATGCGCAGGCCGAGGCGAAACTTGAAATCTATGGTTTTACGCAGCTTGATTATATTCAAGATTTCAACCGCGTTGATCCAAATTGGCAGGACACTTTACGCCCTTCCAAAATCGCTTCGACGGATGGTGCCTACGGAAGTGACGGACAAGCTTCGCTCAGTGCCAAACAAAGCCGCTTGGGTATTCAGACCTGGCTTCCATTAAGCGGCGAGGATCTTTTCACGAAATTAGAATTCGATTTTTTCGGAGTGGGATCTGATGAAGGTCAGACGACACCTCGTTTGCGTCATGCCTATGGTCAATGGGGTAGTTGGCTTGCCGGTCAAACGAACTCGCTGTTCATGGACGGAGACATCTTTCCAAACATGCTCGATTACTGGGGGCCGATCGGTATGGCCTTTTATCGTAACCCACAAATTCGTTGGACACCGATGCGTGGCAATCAATCATTGGCGATCGCGATTGAAAGACCCGGCGATGATATTGATCCAGGACAAGTTAGAACTATTGACCCGGATGTTGTCACCAACGCTCAAAAAGATGAGAAGTATCCAGACCTCACTGCGCAGTGGAAGTCTGCGGGTGATTGGGGACATTTTCAAATTGCCGGTATCGTCAGACAAGTTGGTTTTGAGACTAAAACTGGTAATCACGAACCAAGTGACAGTAAAACAGGTTGGGGCGTGGATGTTACCGGAAGTGTTAAGACCGGTTCTGGAAAAATTATGGCCGGAGTTGTTACGGGTGAAGGTATCGCAAGTTATATGAATGACGGTGGTACGGATATGGGACCTGAAGGATCGTTGGGGAATCTTTCCGTAAAGGTCGTTCCATTGACAGCTTTCCTTCTTTACTACGATCACAATTGGAATGAAAAGTTGATGTCGACGATCGGATTTGCGCAAAGTGAAGTAAAGAACACAGATTTGCAAAATGACGATGCTTTCAAACGTGGGCAATACGCTTCCATCAATCTGGTTTCAACACCCGTTAAAAACTTCATGTACGGTGGGGAATTCTTGTGGGGCAGTCGCATGAGCAAAGATGATACGACAACACATGATCAGCGTATTCAAATTACCATGAAATACAGCTTTTCCAGCTTAGATTTTAAATAGGAAATGATAAATCCAAGGAGAGGATATGAAACAAACGATAGGATATGTTTTTATGTCGATCGTTATTTTCACCAGCAGCAGTTTTGCTGCTGATAAGAAAATGAAGGTCCACATTCTGGCGACGGGCGGTACAATTGCTGGGGCGCAAATGAAAGCCGGCGAGTACGGGTATAAGTCGGGAACTTTTAAGGTCGAAGACCTTATCGCAGCGGTTCCGAATATGGGCGATCTTGCGACTCTAACGGGAGAGCAAGTGGCTAATATCGGAAGCCAGGACATGAGTGACGAAGTTTGGCTAAAGCTTGCGAAACGTGTGAATGAAGTATTGAAATCCGATGCTGACGGTGTGGTCATTACTCACGGGACAGACACGATGGAAGAAACCGCTTTCTTTCTAAATCTTGTGGTTAAAAGCGATAAACCCGTGGTGCTGGTTGGTTCTATGAGACCCGCAACAGCGATCAGCGCAGACGGCCCCGGCAATCTGTATAATGCGGTCGCCGTGGCGGCAAGCCCTGGAGCTAAAAAACGTGGTGTTCTGGTTGTGATGAATGATGAAATTCATCAAGCACGTGCCGTGGAAAAAATGAATACGACGAATGTGGAAACATTCCACAGCCCTGAGCGTGGGCCAGAGGGCTACATTAACACCGGTAAAATTGCCTGGTTTGAATCCTCCAACAAAAAGCATACAGCGGGCTCTGAATTCGCAGGTGTTTCACCTAAGAGTCTGCCAAGAGTGGATATTATCTATGCTCATTCTAATATGTCGCCGGACCTGATTGAATCTGCAGTGAAATCAGGTGCAAAAGGTATCGTGATTGCCGGCGTAGGTGATGGCAACATGAATCAAGCATCATTGACGATTTTGGAAAGACTGCAAAAGAAAAATGGTTTGCTGGTTGTTCGAAGCACTCGATTGCCGACAGGCTTAGTTCTTCGCAACAATGAAGTCGACGATGACAAAGCAGGTTTTGTGGCTTCAGGAGAGTTCAATCCAGCTAAGTCTCGTGTATTAGCTCAGTTGGCTCTGACGAAAACAAGCGATCCTAAGAAAGTCCAAGAAATGTTCGAGAAGTATTGAGAGAGAAATTTAAAAGAGACGTCCTTATTGAGAGGACGTCTTCATATCAGCTTTCCAGCCTCCACCTAAAGATTTGTACAAATCTACGACGGACACCAGGCGAGATTGTTGAGATTTTACCAAATCCAATTGCACAGAGAACAATTGCCTTTCGGCATCAAGCACTTCCAAATACGGTGACTGGCCATTCTTATAGCGTAGTTGTGCCAGATAAAGATTTCGTTCGATAGCGACCACCTGTTTTCGCTGTGCCTCAACCACATCCCCATAGGACTGATAGGTTTTCAAAGCATTTCTGACTTCGACAAAGGCATTTTGAATAGCTTGGCGATATTGGATTTCAGCAGCTTTTTGTTGAGCCGTAGCGGCTTCAACCAAGTAGCCGGTTCTTCCCCCATTGAAGATTGGCATCGAGATGCTTGCTCCGTAGCCCCAATTTTGTGATCCATTATTAAAAAGGTTTTTTAAATCGGAACTTTCGTAACCGAAGATTCCACCCAATGAAATACTGGGAAAATAGTAAGCTTTGGCGACCCCAATTAAAGCATTTGAAGAGACCAAATTTTGTTCAGCGGCTAGAATGTCAGGTCGTCGTTCCAGAAGCGATGATGGAAGGGATGATGGCAGTTGGGGAGGCATTATGATCTCGTCAAGCTTACGACCTCGGACCAAGGGAGTTTCGATAATCTCCTTGGGACTTTTTCCGATCAGGACTGACAAGAAACTTTCTGCTCGGGAAATTTGATCGTCAAGTTTTGAAACTGTCGCTTCGGCAGCACGCATTTCCGATTCGGATTGACGGGCATCGAGTTCTGATCCGATACCGCCCTTGAAACGTCTAAACATCAGCTCATAAGACGAAATCCGCGACTTTAAAGTATCCTGGGCAATCGCGTGCTGCAGATCTAGAGAGCGTAAAGCAAAGTATCCGCTGACCACTTGGCTAAGAAGCGTCAACTGCACATTGGCGCGGTTGTAGTCTGCGCTCAGCAACTGAGCCTTGGCGGATTCGTTGCTACGACGGATTTTACCCCACAAATCAATTTCATAACTTAGACTTAATCCCAACAAGAAGCTGTTGCCTACGCTGTCGGTTCCCTGCGGAATCGGCGTCATACCTGTTTCAGTCACTTTTTCCCTGATAGCAGAGCCACTTAAATCCAAACTGGGAAAGTATTGGGATTTTGAAATTCCCAATCGAGCGCGGGCTTCATCGACTCTGGCCAACGCTAATTCCAGATCCAGATTGTGTTCAAAAGCCAATTGAATCAGCTTGTCTAAAGTTCCGTCGCCAAACTGTTTCCACCAACCCAGTTCAAGATTTTGTTCATTGGAGTTTGCGAACAGAGCCGACGGCAGATTTGATGTCGGTCGCTTGTAGTCCGGTCCCACCGCGCAAGCGCATAAAAAGCCGTAAGTGCTCAGACCTGCAATGAGCCATCGTTTCTTCATAAAGGTTCTCCTGCTGGCATTGGTGGTGGAGTTTGCGGAGTTGGTTTTTCTTTCTTAGCGGATTTCTTCATTTTTATTCCAGTGATCACGACAAAGAACATCGGGATAAAGAATGTCGCCACGAAAGTACTCACGAGCATTCCCCCGATGATGCCTGTACCTATCGAGTGACGACTGGCAGAGCCCGCACCGCTGGAAATTGCCAAAGGCACCGCACCCAAGATAAAGGCAAGGGACGTCATCACGATAGGACGGAAACGCAGTTTTGCAGCTTCATAGGCGGCATCAGCGATGCTAAGTCCTTCGTGCATTTTCTCGACGGCAAACTCGACAATCAAAATGGCATTCTTTGCCGAGAGGCCAATCAAAGTTACCAGGGCGATCTGGAAGTAGACGTCGTTTGCCAGACCACGCAGGTAATTGGCCGCTAAGGCGCCCAGGATCGAATAGGGTACTGATAACAAAACCGAAAATGGCAACCCCCACTTTTCGTACTGAGCTGCCAAGATTAAAAACACGAAGATTAAAGCATAGATAAATACCTGGGCGGAAGCACCGCCCGTAAGCTTTTCCTGATAGGCTGTCCCCGTCCACGCAATACTGTAATCGCCAGCCAGACTTGAGGTCGCAAGTGTATCTTCAACCACTTTGATAACCTGACCTGAGCTGTATCCCGGAGCTGGGTTGGCGAGGATACGAGCTGCAGGAAAGATATTCAGGCGCTCCACCATTTCTGGCCCGGTCACCTTTTTAACATTTACCAAAGCAGTGATGGGAATCATGCTGCCATTATCAGATCGAACATAGATGTTACGGATATCGTCGGGCCGAGCGCGATAATCACCCTCTGACTGCAGCTGCACCTTAAACGTACGTCCAAACTTGTTGAAGTCATTGATATAATAACTGCCGAAAGTAGCCGACATAGCATCAAAGACGGTATTGATTGGGACCTGATAGGCTTTGGCTTTTTCACGATCCAGATTCAGATAAATCTGCGGAATGTTCGCGCTGAAATTGGAACCAATGCTTCCGATGGCAGGATTGTTTCGTAGTGAATCCATAAACTGCTTGGTCTTTGTCGCCAGAGTTTTGCTATCGGAGCCGCCTCGATTCTGAAGATAGAATTCAAGACCACCAGTGGTACTCATACCTACGATAGCGGGTGGGCTTAAAGCCATTATGGCGCCGTCGCGGATGACTTGATTTAGTCCTATAATATTTCTGACAACCGCCGTGGCAGATTGATCCTCTTTTTTACGCTCTTTCCAGTCTTTAAGAGTGATAAAGCTGGTGCCCGTGTTGGTTCGATTTGAACCTGAAATCAAATCAAATCCCGACAGTGAAACCACGTCTTTTACATTGGGATTATTGGTGATGTAGTTGTCCATTTGATCGGATACTGCGACGGTTCGGGAAAGTGAAGCACCGTCTTGGAGATTTGGAATACCAAAAACATAGCCTTGGTCTTCATCAGGCACGAGGCCTCCGGGTACCAGTTTAAACATGCCAATGATGCCGGCGCCACACATAAGAAACAAGGCGGCACTGATGAAGAGGCGCTTATTGAAAAACTTTACGCCAGCGACGTAGCCATTCGTAAGTTTGTCAAAAATATTGTTAAAACCGCGGAAGAAACGATTCGGTTCGTGATGTTCTTCCTTTAAAAGCATCGCACAAAGAGCCGGTGTCAGGGTTAGCGCGACTAAACCCGATATGGCGACTGAAACGGCGATTGTGATGGCGAACTGTTTATACATTTGACCGGCAAGACCGCCGACAAAGGCAACTGGGATAAATACTGCTGACAGAACCAGAACGATGGCAATAACGGGACTGGTAACTTCTTCCATTGCTTTGATGGTTGCTTCTTTTACGGGGAGTTTTTCGGTTCGCATAATCCTTTCGACGTTTTCCAGAACGACGATCGCATCGTCGACAACCAGACCGATTGCCAACACCAGACCAAAAAGTGTTAACGTATTAATCGAAAATCCCAGGGCATACATTCCGGCAAAGGTACCAATGATGGAAACTGGAACTGCCAGGCAGGGAATAAGAGTTGCGCGCCAGCTTTGTAAGAATAAATAAACCACGATGAAAACCAGGATCATCGCTTCCATCAAGGTGTGAATAACTTCTTCGATGGAAACTTCGATAAATTTTGTCGTGTCGAAGGGGATGTCGTACGCCAGACCCGGAGGAAACTTTTGCGACAGATTGTGCATGGTCTCTTTAACCATGTCAGCGGTTTGCACCTGATTAGCGCCTGGTGCCAGATAAACGCCGATACCAATGGCGGTTTTGCCATTCCACTTTGTTTGTACGTCATAACTAAGCGCGCCTAATTCCACCCGGGCAATGTCGCGGACGCGAAGTTTGGAACCGTCGGGGTTGGAGCGAACAATAATGTCCTCAAATTGTTTGGGATTTTCCATACGCCCTTGAGTAGTGACGGTAAAAGTGAAGTCCACTTGATTATTTAAAGGCTCAGCTCCGACTTTACCAGCAGCGAACTGTGCATTCTGTTCTTTTACCGCATTGATCACGTCGGTAGCAGTGACTTTCATTTGCGCCATGCGATCGGGTTGTAGCCAGAGGCGTATAGAATAATCTTGGGCACCGAAAATACTGGCATCTCCCACGCCAGGGATACGTTTGATTTCGTCCAGAACATTGATCAGTGCATAGTTGCTGATATAAACGGAATCATAGCGTTGATCGGGCGCGCGTAGACCAATCATCTGTAAAATTGCCGAAGATTTCTTTTTAACTGTGACACCTTGACGACGAACTTCTTCGGGCAGGGTCGGTAGTGCAGTTTGTACCTTGTTGTTAACATTGATGGTATTTTGATCGGGATCTGTTCCAATCGCAAAAGTTACGGTCAAAATCATGTCGCCGTTCGATGAGTTTGTTGACTGCATGTAAAGCATGTTTTCGACCCCATTGACTTGTTGTTCAATGGGAGCCGCGACTGTCGAGGAAATTGTTTCGGCAGAGGCGCCTGGATATTTGGTCGTCACTGATACTTGTGGTGGAACTATATCTGGATACTGCGAGATGGGGAGCGCCTTAATAGACGCATACCCCGCAATCATAATGATCAAAGAAATAACACAGGAGAAAACGGGTCTATTGATGAAAAACTTCGAAAACATGATTTCATCCTTTTATTTTTTGGCGATAGAAGTGCCGCTGACGACCTTTACAGTTTGACCGTTGCGAATTTTGGATGCGCCCTCGACAACAATCAGTTCGCCACCGCGCAGTCCCCGGTTCACGACCACGTCATTGATGATTTCTTCGCCAAGTTCCACGGAAATTTGGCGTGCCACACTGTTTTCTGTGATGGAAAAAATGATCGGCCCATTTTGAGTTTGGACTATTGATTTCAAGGGAACGGTGATCACCTTACGAAGCATAAAGCCTTTGACGTAAACGCTGACAAATTGTCCGGGCCGAAGAACGGCGTCTTTGTTGGCTATGCTGGCGCGGGCTTTAACGGTGCCGGTTGAGGTGTCCACGATTTGATCGTTGAAATTCATAAAGCCAATTTGGGGATAAAGTTCCCCGTCGCCCATGCGCACTTGGACTTCGATTTTATCCAGACTGTCCGGTCTGATAAGTTTGCCTTTAGCCGCAAGTCGGCGCAGTTCCAAAAGCTCGTTATCAGTGTAACTGAAATTCACATAAGCTGGATCGGTTTGGGAAATAGTCGTTAGCAAGGAGTTTTCAGAGTTGGCGACGATCAGACTTCCCTCGGCCACGGTTTCTTTACTGGTGTATCCGTCGATGGGTGCCGTGACGGTGGTATAGCCCAGATTGATCTGGGCTTGTTCCATGTTGGCTGTGGCAGCATCCAAGGCGGATTTCGCGGCATTGTAAACTGCGACGGCGTCATCACGATCTTTTTGACTGACGGCATTTTCTTTATACAAAGGAATAATTCGATTCATGCTTTGACGGGCATTGGTCAAGCGGGCCTTTTGAATGGCAACTTCACCCTTGGCCTGATTCAGTGCCGCCGTGTAGGGGGCAGGATCTATCTTAAAGAGCAGGCTCCCGGCTTTTACTTTATCACCCTCTGTATAATATCGTTTCAGCAAAATTCCACCCACTCGGGCTCGCACTTGAATGTCTCTGATACCAGAAATCTGTCCTACGAACTCTTTGGTAATAGGAATATCTCTTACTGAGGTTTTAACAGCCGTTACTTCAGGCACCAGCTGCTGAGCTTTTGGTGTCTCTTTTTTGGAACACGCTGCTATTGAAAGCAATAAACATCCTGTCATTACTTTTAAGCGCATAACTACCCCTTTATAACATTTCTAAGTACTTTTCTTTTTTCTCGTGGGACGAAGGTGTTTCGTATGTTGCCATTCGTCCACGTAAGCCTCTGCCACTTCGGCAAGTTGTTTGCCGATACGGCCGTAAGCAGAATCATCCAGATTCGCAAGTGACACACGCAACGACCACTCGGGGCCCCCGAATCCGCCACCAGGCATAAGAACAATGGAAGTCTGTTGTGCCAATCTGAATAGAATATCCACGGGTTCATAGTTTTCGACCAAGAACTTGGTAAATTCTTTTCCATATTTCAGATCGGCCCAGACCATCAGATCCAATTCACAGTAATATCCAGAGCGCATTGGATTTTCTGGAAGTGGAATTCCCAAACCTTCAAACAGCGAATGGATGCGGCGTTGGACAATGTCTTGGGTCAGAGTCTTATATTTATTTTCCGTATCCATCAGAGAGGATAGTGAAAATAACGTCATTTGGATTTGCTGGGGTAATGACAAACCGGCGGTATGATTTAAAGCCACCTGTCTGCTGTCTGCCACCATACGGTCAATGAATTTCAAATTATCAGGTTTCAACGTGATCGTACCATAGCGATGGTTCAGGTTTTTTCTTTGTGTGGCTGGCAGTTTACCGATCATCGTGTCGAAAATATTGTTTTCATGAATCGCAATCACGCCCAGACGCCATCCCGTGCAACCAAAGTATTTCGAATAGGAATATACCCCGATCGTGTTCTGTGGAAGATCTGCCATGATAGAGCGGAATCCAGGAACGAAGGTTCCGTAAACGTCATCAGTGATGATGATGAGATCAGGTCGTTTGGTTTTAACGATCTTGACGATCATCTTCATGATTTTAGATGAAACCGCGGTGGAGGGAGGATTGCTTGGATTCACTAAAAAAAACGCTTTGATTTTGGGATCTAATAATTTTTTAATCTGATTTTCGCTGTACTGCCATGTATGCAATCCCGATACCTTATCCATTTCATCGGCCTCGATACGCGTGACTTTAAATTTATATCGATCCAAAGTCGGCATTTCGATATAGGGAGTGAAGGTTGGGGTGCCCAAGGCAATATGATCACCTTTTTTTAAGAGCCCGTTGGTGACCAGTGAATCAAAGATATAGCACATCGCCGCAGTACCACCCTCGACGGCGAAGATGTCAAAGCTTCCCCGGGGAGGATGATTGCCACACATTTCCTGGTCTAAATAGGCTTGAACGATTCTTTCATTGTGCTTAAGAATACGGTCAGGAACCGGATAGTTGTCTCCAATGATGCCATCGACAAGTTCGTGCACAAAGGCATCAGCATTGAATTTGTAATTGTCGACGACAAAGTCGACGGCTTTACTTAGAAAATCCGCTCCCAACGCTTTGTTGTTGCGAGCGAGAAACGTTTCCAGTCGTTTTGCGATTCCAACTTTGTGGGGCATACCACCCAAGCCTTGTTCATTCCAGACACGTTTGCTTTCAGTTAAAGCAAATTGACCTAACAAGAAAAAGGCCTCGCGGGGATCGGTCGCAATCCAATTTGGATTACCACGACCTGCGTTTAGCATCGCCATCGTGCTGGTTTTTGAATTTTCTGATGCAAGTTCGATCAAAGCATCTTTCAACTCAAAGGGACTGAGTTGTTGTAGCTTTTTTTGCATTGCTCTAGATACCTTCATTTTAACGGACTTTACGGACATGTGGACTCTCCTTCAGTTAATTTAATTAAAGCAACATGAAAACAATGACTGCACCCCAGATGGTTTTCAGAGTGTTCGCGACGGCATATGTGACCGTGTAACCAAGAATTGGAACTTTGCTTTTTCCGGCTTCTTGAATTGCACCAATCGCGGCAGTGGTTGTCATACTTCCAGCGCAGGCACCAAAAAGAATCGCTGGATCGAATTTGAAAATATATTTACCGACGTAAACTGAGAATAGGGCGGTAAGTATTGTGACGGCGATACCAGCAAGGAACAGACTAATACCCACGGCTTTGATACCTGCGATGAAGCCTGGTCCAGAGACCAATCCTACGATCGCCACGAATGCTCCCAAACCAACAGAGTCAAAAACCCAAAGCCCCGCCGCAGGAATTTGTCCAAAGGTAGGGCGAGTGGCGCGCCAGTATGACATCAAAAGACCAGCAATCAAAGCACCTCCACTGGTGCTAAGGCTGATAGGAATTTTTCCTACGTTAAAGGAAAGCAGACCGATCAATCCCCCAAGCAAAACACCCAACCCGATGAAAACCATATCTGACATCACTGTTGGGCGCTGTGGAGTGCCGATTTCTTTTGCGACCCTTTCGACATCTTCCAGTTTTCCAACCAAAGTCACGACGTCACCGGCATTCAGCGCCAGACTCTCGTGCAGAGGTAATTCGTGCTCGATACGAGTAATTTTTCTGACGAAAACATTCTTTCTAAAGTCTTGGCCTTTATCGCGAATGATGTCGGCCGCGGTTTTACCAAAATAGGCCTTGTTCGTTATAACGACATCCAGCATCTCAAGTTTGAAATCCAAAAGTTCCTGGTCATCGATTTCTTCACCGATTTCATTCTCATGCTCAACCAGATGTTTGCGATTTCCCGAAACGGCGACGACGTCTCCAGGAACGATAATGACATTGCCGTTGGGATCCAGGATGGTTCCTTCATGACGAATGCGCGTGACAAAGACCGGAGTTTTCTGACCTCCGAATGATGCTTCGAGTTCGGAGACCTTTTTGTTTGCGAAGGCCTTTCCAGTAACTTTATAAGTGCGCACGACATTGTTAAGGCGCGCTGACAAAACACCGGGCTCGTCGACTTTCTGCCCCATCTTTTGTTCATAGTCTTTGCATACTTTTACTAAGTCCACTTTCAACAGTTTCGGACCAAGACTTGAATAAACCCACGCAAAACCGATGGTACCGAAGATATAGCTGACTGCGTACGCAATAGGAATCGAGTTGTTGTATTGAGCTTTCGCCTCGGCGGCAAGATTGGGGAGACCATTGATGGTGTCTTGAGCGACACCGATGACAGCTGACTGGGTTAAAGCTCCGGCCAGAAGCCCGGCTGAATATCCCAGATCGAAGCCCATAAATTTTGCCACACCGAAGGCAATCAATAAACCGCCCACGCAAACAATAGATGCAAAGATGGCCTGGGGCAGTCCATCCGTTTTAAGGCCTTGTACAAATTGAGGGCCGACTTTGTATCCCACAGCGAAAAGGAACAACATGAAAAAGATCGCTTTGGTATCTGGCCCGATTTGAATTCCCAATTGACCAATGATCACACCCGCAATCAAAGTCCCGGTAACTGAACCCAATTGAAAATATCCAATTTTAAGTTTCCCAAAGAGATAACCCAAACCTAATGTTAGGAAGAATGCCAACTCAGGATGCACTTTGAGCTGAGTGAATAACCAATTCATGAGGCCCCCAGTATTTAGTAATGTCTTGAATGAATGTAAGGTTAATGCAGAATTTTTCGGCTGGTTATTGTCGGGCGTAGTGATTGCAAACAAACAGGTTGCTGGTTAGCAGTTGATTTGCCTGAGATGTACTTAGTTTTATTCTTAATCAAAAATAGGCACGAAGGTCTGTGCCAGTCGTGTTGTTGCAAAACAGGCAGCAGTAGTGGACTTAAACTTGTTCACTAGTCATCGGATCGCACATTTAACGACCGTGATTTAGAAACGACTGCAGAGTCTTCAGAAGCATTTTTGAATTAATTGGTTTTGTCAGATGCTCCGCAAACCCCGCAGCCAGTGTGCGATCACGGTCTTCTTTCATTGCATGCGCAGTGAGTGCCACCACGGGACCTTGGAAGCCATGTTTGCGGAGTTCTGTCAGTGTGCTGAAGCCATCAAGTCCTGGCATTTGAATGTCCATCAAGATCAGATCGTAATGATGGTTTGCGGTCTCATTTAGAGCTTCCTCGCCACTTGGAACCACGTTCACTTCAAGATTGGCTCCATGTAAAACAGTGCTGATAAGTTCGCGATTGTCAGGAGAATCATCGACTGCGAGTACCCGGAAACCTTTTAGATCGACGGGAACATTTAAACAGTCTGTTTCTGCTGTAGCTACTTGAGAAGTTTGACTCGCAATATCGGCCCGGAATGTAAATTCAAAGGTGCTGCCTTTATTCTCTTCGCAGTTTGCAATTCTGACATCGCCTCCTAAGGCGGAGGCAAGATTTTTGGAAAGAGCTAAACCCAGTCCTGTTCCACCGAAGCGACGGGTCGAAGTGACATCCGCCTGTGTGAAAGGTTGAAACAAACGCTCGGCCTGCTCCGGAGTCATGCCGATGCCAGTGTCTTCTATAGTGAATGTGATTTTTTGCTCTGTTCCGTTTTCTTGCTCGGCCCGAGCAGAAACTTTGACAAATCCCTCTGTCGTAAATTTAACTGCGTTTCCGATAAGGTTGACCAGAACCTGACGAACACGAATGGCGTCGGTCAATACGATCAAATCGTCGATCCCAGCTAAATCAAAATTCAAATCGATACTTTTTGACGAGGCTTGATCAGTAAACATGGCTCGAACTTCTTGGGCCAGATTTTTCAAATTCACCGACGACATTTCAGTCGCGAATTTACCAGCCTCGATTTTTGAAAGATCCAGGATGTCATCGATAATACGGGTGAGTGTTGAACCATTACGAAGAATGACATCCAGGTACTTTTCTCGTTCTGCTGGTTCCATATCATCCTGACTTCCCAGAATTTCTGAAAAACCAAGAATCACGCCCAGGGGAGTGCGAATTTCATGGGACATGTTTGCCAAGAATGCTGACTTTGCACGGCTGGCATGCTCGGCGGCCTCTTTCGCCGAACGAAGAGCGGCGTGAGTTCTTAATACCGAAGTTGTGGTATCCAGAATTGTGCATAACATGCCCGAAATTTTCCCATCGGCATTAAACAGCGGAGAATTTCCATAGGTATAATAGTTCTCTTGGGGGCGACCATCGACCACGATGTCGAACTGGACATCGGATTCGAGGACAACTCCGCCAGCTTCAACTTTGCTGGCGATGGCATCAACTTGATCCCAAACTTCAGGCCATACGCTACGGAGAGGTGAGCCCAGGGCCCAGGGATGACGATGTTTTAAAATGGGAGTGTAAGCATCGTTGTAAAATACGCGGCGTTCGGGGCCCCAGGTGCAATACATGCCAACGGGACAATTAAAAACGATTCTTAAAGAGTTGATTAAACCGAAATCCCAGTTTTCGATGGGGCCTAATTCAGTTTGTGACCAATTGAAATTCAAAGTGGCCTGAACCATTTGACTGGTCGAAGCGAGCTTCCCGAATGGATTGACCTGTTTTTCAAATGCCACGATTCAGTTCTACTTGAGGCACATGACATTTAGAAGTCTTTTTTAGGTCGACACCGTTGCTAACAAAGTGAAACGCGGCCGCTTGTATCCCAACAGCCTGGACTCCACAAATGTCGTATCAACTTGAGACGGTGCTAAGTTTTCAACCGCTTAGAATTCAGCAGTTGCTGGAAATTCAGCGCATTCTTTACCTCCCATCGCATACTTACGAATGAAAAATCTTGGCCTTCTGTTCGCAATACTCCTTAAGCATGAAGCGAGTTTGAATCGCTCATCAATTATCCAAGGAGGATTTATGAAGAAGGTACTTAGCATATTGGCAATCACGATTGCCATGGCCTGCGCAGCATGCGCACCGGTAGCAGAAGATGATGGAAGCACAACAACAGATCAAGTGTTTCCGAACAGCCTTAAATTTGTAACACCAGCAGGAGTACAATAGTCATGAAAGACTTAATTAAAAAACTAGCAGTTCTTGGTATCGCATCAGTAATTAGTAACGCCGCTTACTCAGCAGCTCCGTCCGTAGAAAACTATCGCGGCGTGGTTCGCGCAGTATTGGCAAAGTTTGACCGTGACTATTCGAGCTTGAACCCGCAAGGGCAGCCGGATCCGGGTGCAGTGATGATCGTTGAGAAATTTTTGTCGGTCTTCAATGCCTTGAAAATCACAGGCCCAGGTGAGCATCATATCTTCCTGACGGAAGCGTCACCAATGGCAGGTTGTTTTCAAGCCGCTCAGGATTGTCAGGAATTGAAGATTTTGATCCGAAACAGTACTCATCAGGGCGATTCTACTTTGTTCGGTTCAGTGAATGCCTTCAGTTATGACATTATCGTGTGGTCGAATACGGGTAATGGTTTCGAGAGATTTTTGCTTGGTCACTATACGCCTGTACTTGGTACAGCTGGTAAAGCGAACCTGACTGTGATCTCTTGTAGTGGTTGCTCGACGGTGGGTCACTCAAAAATCGAATGGGATGGTACGGGAGTATTCTATCATCTACGCTCGACGATGTATGACACGCACATTGAAAACTCGAATGTTGATTCAGGTATTCAAGTGGATTCTGTGTACTCGCCACTAACTGGTCAGATGAAGATTGCGATCTCTGGTAAGAATGTGTGTGACGCGAATGCGATTGGTGACTCGATCTGTTCCTTGGGACCAAATTCCCGCACGACAGGGTACGCAGCGATCCTTCATGCGAACTCGATCACAGGTAACGTCTATCTGCAAGGTGTGCAAGGAGCGAATAACAGTACCGTTGTGCCGACACAAGATCCAATGTGTCTGTACGCTGATGGTACGGAAGATGTGTCGGGAGCTGTTTGTCAAAACGATGCGATCGATAACTTCAACGGTATTACTCCATACTCTGCGAATGATGCTCCAGTATCCTTCGTGGCTGCAGGAAGCCCTTGGCCGATGGCAGAAATTACAGACACTCCTACTTTCTAATAAGCAGGAGAGAAAAAGAGGGAGTCAGAAGACTCCCTCTTTTAGTTTTCGGTAACGGATTTAAAATCACTCCATGCAAGAACCGATTGTTGGCTGCTTAAAACAGCAGTCTCAATCAAAGCCTCAAGCTCACGATAATTCCCTGGAAAGGATCGTTTGGAAAGCTCTTCAATCACTTGTGGATGAACACTTTGTATTTGCTTGCCATAGAAATGACCCAGGCGTTTGGCTTCCGCCAGCACCAGGATCGGCAAGTCTTCTTTGCGAGTGCGTAGGGGAGGAACGACAATCACGTTGTCACTCATAAACTCCCACAGATCCCAGCGGAATTTATTCTTACGAACGCGCATCTCGATTTCTTTTTCGTGAGCCGTACCAATGATACGCACGTCAGCTTCGTAAAAATGAGTGCCGCCGGAGCGTTGGGTTTTTTTTTGATTGAAAACACGGGAGAGCATTCCCTGGCAACGTTTTTCGATATGATCGATATCCGATAAAATCATGCTTCCGAAATGAGCTTTCTCGACCAGGCCGGGTGCCCCGCGAAGGCGTACACCATCTTGGACCCGTTCTTCAATGCCAAAAAGTTGCGGCTCATGAAACTCACCGGGAACCATCGAGCAATTGAATTGGATTAAACTGTTCGAACTCCATGGACTGTTATAATGGAGAATCTGAGCAATCTCACTTAATTGGCTTCCCGGTTCACCTAATATGAGAACCGGAGTGCGAACTTTTAAATAAAGTTTAATACTTTTTTGTAGTTCCTGAACCTGAGGACTTGTACCCAACATACTCGCTAAATGATAGCGAACGTCGAGGTTTTCTTTTAAAGCTCGGTTTTCGGCAGACAGTCTTTGGTTTTCTTTGCGCAGGTGACGCTTTTCTAAAATCTTATTAACCAGGATTTCCAGGGTGCCTAATTCAACTGGTTTCAACAGGTAATCTTCGGCACCTTCTTTCATGGCACTTACTGCCGTTTCAATACTACCAAAGGCGGTCATCATCACCACCGAAACAGTAGGATCTTCTTTTTTTACCTGATGAAGAAGATCAAGACCGGTATCGCCAGGCATATTTAGATCCGTCAGAATTAAATCGACATTGGATCTGCGAACAGCGTCGATGGCTTGTGCAACATTCGAAGCCACAATAGTCCTGTAACCAAAACTATGTAGCGCCAAACTTAAACTGTCGCGGATGCGAAGTTCATCATCCACGATCAAAATCAACTCTCGACTTTCGCCTGTTACATTTCCGGAGATTGTGCTCATTGTTAAAATCTAGCATAATGAAAAACATCGGAGTACATAATTTATGCGCAAACTCGTTTCCTTCCTCTTTGTAGGTCTGGAGATTTTTTCGGCCATTTTTTTAGCCAGCTTTTTATCCTCTTGTGAAAAGAAATCCCCAACAACTGCCGACGTCGCTCCTATGACAGCCGCGATTCCTTTGTCCTCAGCAACTCCCAGTGCAACGGCATCTGTCACACCAGAACCTCTGCCAGCTTTGGCCAATCTTGTGACCTACAAAAATCAGGTCAGCTATCGCCGTGCTCAAGAGCTCGGTTGGAATGACATTCAAAAGGAATTGCCGTTTTATCGCCAGGACGCAGTTCACACCTTGGGTGATTCTCAGGCCTTGATTCGTTACGTGTCGGGCAGTGAAGTGGCAATGAAAGAAAATACTTATCTGATCATCGATGAAGCATCTCAAGACAGTCCCAGCATAGACCGTGCCGTCATGCGTGCGGGTAAAGTCGAAGGTGAAACTTCCGGAGAAATGTGGATTTTGACGTCGTCGGCTTTGATTAAAGTTCGTGCGGCCAAGAAGACACAAAAAGCAAAAGTCAAAATTCAAATTCAAGAGAAGAAGTCTTTGGACGTGGAGTTGAAATCCGGTACTGGGGAGATCTTGGTGGCCCAAGCTGATAAAGGCCATGACAGTAAAACCCCCGTCGCCGCGCGCGCCGTGGAACTGCAAGCCAATAAAAATGTTTCTATTCCAATCAAGCAAACAGCATCTGATGATTTTGGCTATAAGGCAGAGTCAACAGACTGGCTGGAAACAGTGAAGGTCATCAAAGAAGCTATTAAAGCAACTCCTTCGCCATCAATCGCACCAATTGCAAAAGAAACTCCGACTCCAGCTCCGACAGTGGCAGCAACCGTTACTCCCACACCGACACCGGTGGCTGAAGGTGAGCCAGCGCTTAATATCGAATCTCCTGCAAATAAATCCCGCGTGACGGATGAGATCGTGAAATTAACGGGTACAGTCAGTCCGGCGGGATCGACAGTGATTTTTAATGGTCACACATGCCCTGTGGGTGAAGACTTGCGATTTACTTGTGAAGTTCCTCTATCAATAGGCTTTAACTTCTTCATCGTTCAGATGACAACTCCAAATGGAAAATCCATTTTCCAAAAATGGATGCTAACAAGGACAGCAAGATAATGTTGCTTCATCTACGTAGTAAAATTATCGCTTTGGTTCTTTTTGCGGTTTTGCTTTCAGTGGCGGGAACAGTCTTTTTTACGACCATGAATTTCCTGGAAGATAAAAGAAACTATATCACGGACGTAAACTCCGTTGCTTCCGCTCATGCGGCAAAGCTTTTAAGTCAGATTTTACAAAACTACCGCAAAGAGTTTGAGCATTTAAATGACCTTCTTCCTCGTGGTGACCGCGCTATTACGGAGCGTTTGGATCAAATACAAGGACTTGAACAAATCCGCATCTATGATCTGAGAGGTTCCTTGCTATTAAGTGCGGGCCGCGCAAGTAAAACCGATGACGTAAGTTGGATCGAAAAAGACGTCGAAGTATTTAAGGTAAAGCAAAAATCCCTTTTCAAAACACCTTCCGACAAGTCCTTCCTGTTCGTTAGTCAAATTGACGATCATATTTATGCGGCAACCTTTGCTAATGGCAGTTTGCTTTCGGGGTTCAATCTGGCGAGCGCCTTGAATGCATCTTTGATGAACAGTGACGGAGAAGTTTTAGTCGAAAACAAGGAAACTCCGGTTTGGGCAGATTCAGCCATTAAATCTTTTGCCGCGGAATTTTTTACGACGCACAGAAATCAACAGGTCTGGGCGCAAATTCTAAGTTTGCAACAAGGCCCCCGCGTACTGGTCGCAATGAGCCCTTTGGAAGGACTTAACCAAGTGGGTGTTATGGTTGCTGTGCCAGATGCAGAATCAGCCCATCTGGCTTCGCAAATCACCCGAAACTCTTTGCCATTTGTGGTGGGGATTTTGATTGTGGTGGGAGTTTTGGCTTTGCTGTTTTCGTTGCGTTTAACTCGTTCCCTGGAGGCTCTGACCAAGGCGACGTCGCTTATTTCTGGGGGTAATTGGGATGTGCAATTTAGCTATCGTTCACGGGACGAAGTGGGCCAACTGGGAAAAGCTTTTAGAAAAATGGGTAAAGAACTGAAAGTTCGTGAAGAGGACCTCAGAAAAGCCCATAACAATCTGCTACGCTCTGAGAAGCTTGCATCCCTCGGTCAATTCAGTGCCGGTGTCGCCCATGAAATCAAAAATCCTTTAACTTCAATTTTAACATACGCCCAATTGATCGAGAGAAAACTTGGTGTGGAAAAGGAAAACCCGAACTCTCCTGGTCAGTTTGCAAAGTATATTGTCGAAGAAACTTTGCGCGCGAATCGCATCGTGACAGAGCTTTTGACTTTTGCTCGTCAAAAGGCTCCGACTTTAACTTCTCAAAATGTAATCGCTTTGACGGAAAATACTTTGGCGTTGCTTTCTCCCCAACTGGAAACTGCAGGTGTGAAGCTGCATCGTAACTATGATGCGCAAAGTACAATCAATGCTGCGGTGGATGCCGATCAGATCCGTCAGGTCATGAGTAATTTGGTCATGAATGCCTCCCAAGCTATGGAAGAGCAACCTGCTGATAGAAAAAATATCACAGTCAGTCTTACACAAGAGGGCAGCGAGTTGGTGATAAAAGTCGCTGACACCGGCCCTGGAATTTCACCAGAAAACCTTGGGAAAATATTCGAGCCCTTCTTTTCAACCAAAGCGACGGGCAAAGGCACGGGCTTGGGCCTTTCAATGGTTCACGGTATTATTCAACAACACCACGGACAGATTTCTGTTAATTCGAATCTCGGAGAGGGTGCGGAATTTGAAATTCGTTTGCCACTGGCTTAGTGCTATTTTTGCGACGGTCATTGCGACGCAAGCTTGGGCAGGGGTTAAAAACCTTTATCCAGGTCCTGTTTTGATTTCTGGAACCTTGAAGCCTCTGACATTGGCAGTAAACGGCCAAAAGGTTCTGACTTCCGATCAAGAAGACATTTTGATTTACATCAATGGCCAGGAAGTGATTTCTGAAAAGCGCGATGCACATCTTTCAATTTTTTATAAAACCACCGAAGACCACTTGGAAATTAGAAGTTCACAGAAAAAAATCCTGATCGAAATGAATTTGCCGTCGTTAAAGAAACTGAAAAGCAAAGACAATAAATTCACCGCCACGGTCTTTCCAGAACAAGCTATATTAAAAGTGGATGACGAAGTTATCGACGCAGACGGCAAGGATCGGGTAATCTCCACTGTCAGCGACGAGAAAAGCCCCTGGTTTTCTGATGACCACGCCCTGACGGTGATCGATCCCTTAAGTAAAGTGGAGCGGGTCTATCTGGCGGAGGTTAGCTACGATATTCCTTCTCAAGGATTGCAAAGGTTCGGTTTTGATTTTTCGGGTTCACCGATTTCGGCCATTGGGCTCGGGGTGGGAACAGGATTTTTCTATGATCGCATTTTCAAAAATCATTTCTTAATCGGAGGCCGAGTCGCCCTGCCTTGGCCAAAGAGTGGATTCTATGTCCCCGACAACGGCTACATTTTGCAAGTACGACTGGGCTATCAATTTTTCAGAAAATCAAATGCGGCTAAATCACCCGTATGGTTCGAGGCAGGTGTGGGATATCAATACATCACCTGGAAAGAGGGAGTCATGGGGAGCCCAGATCCTCAGACCATGCATGCAGCCGAACCCATATTCTTTGTGCATACGATTCCGTTAGTTTTCAAAGGTATTCAATTTGGTTTCACAATTCAAACGGGCCCCAGAGCCGCTGACTCGATTCCGAATGATGTGAACACTCTGATGGCCATTTACGAATGGTAAGTCTTAAGCCGCAAATTTTTTAAGCTTGTATTGCAGAGTACCGCGGGAGATTTTCAAAATCGCGGCTGCTTGAGTTTGATTGCCATGGGCCTTCGCCATCGCGTTTTCGATAAGCTTTCTTTCCAAATGTTCCAAGCTTTCATCAAGACCACGAGAGTCGTCAGTAACAGCGGGTAAAGTAATCACGTTAGCTGGCATGGAGCCGGAAATTTCTGGCGGCAACAAAGAGGTGGGTACGAATCCTTGACGAGGTCCAAGGACTGCCAGGCGCTCCAGGATGTTTTGCAGTTCACGGATGTTCCCCGGGAATGAATAAGCACAAAGAACGGCCACTAAATCGTCAGGCAGCTGAGCCTTCGAATTCGAGTTCATGCGGGCCTTTTGCCAGAAGAACTCAATCATCTCTGGAAGATCTTCTTTGCGCTCTGCCAATGTCGACAGATTAAAATTCAAAACATTCAAACGGAAAAACAAATCTTCGCGGAAGCGACCATCGTGAGTCATCGCTTTTAAATCACGGTGAGTAGCGGCGATCACGCGAACTTCAGATTTAATAGTCTTCACACCACCCAGGCGGGTGAACTCTTTTTCCTGAAGCACACGTAACAGTTTTGCCTGCAATGACAAAGGCAACTCGCCAATTTCGTCTAAGAACAAAGTACCACCACGGGCTAATTCGAATTTCCCAGATTTTGACGAAACGGCGCCCGTGAAGGCTCCCTTTTCATGACCAAAGAGTTCTGATTCGATCAGGTTTTCATTTAAGCTTGCACAGTTGATACCCACAAATGGCATATCTGCACGCGAACTCAATTCGTGAATGGATTTCGCCATCACTTCCTTACCCGTACCACTTGGTCCTAACAACAGCACTGGAGCTGGAGCATCAGCAACCTTATCAATGAAGGCTTTCGCATTGTGCACGCTTTGGGAATTTCCCAAAAGA